>CAZELD010000049.1:0-17249 GCA_964512855.1 uncultured Muribaculum sp. | reverse complement strand
ATTAACTAATCAGTTAGCTCAATTTGCAAAGATTGTGAATATATATTCAGGACAAAACTTTGAAGCCTGAATAAGGAAATCATATATGCAACTTGCTAATCCGACCAATATTATGCCAGCTACGCATACTGTCATCCCAGCTTTTTCTGAAATTTCAGACGTGATTCTTCCGATAACACATGGTTCCTGATTCTTAATAAACATAGCCTTTACGACCAATAGATAATAGTATAGAGAAACTATTGTGTTGATCAATGCTATTAACACTAGAATATAAAGAGCCGGCGTACCCGGTTGAAGGGCTGCCGAAAAGATGAAAAACTTACTGAAGAACCCGGCAAATGGAGGTATACCCGCAAGAGAGAACATGGCAAGCATCATGGTAAATGCAAGCTTTGGATTAGTAGAATAAAGATTATTATACGAGTCCATGTCTACCTTTCCGGTCTTGTTTTCTATCGCCTGAATCACTCCGAAAGCGGCAAGATTAGAGAAAATATATACAAGCACATAGAACATCAACGACCCAAGACCAAGAGCAGTTCCGGCTACAACGCCAAGCATTATATAACCGGCTTGTGAAATTGATGAAAATGCAAGGAAGCGCTTTAGATTCTTTTGACGGATCGCAAACAAGTTACCGACTGTTATGGTCAATATTATCAGCGCATATAGCATCCACTCCCAAATTTTACCATAGAACGGGCCGAATACCTGAACCAAAACCACAAAGAACGCAAATGCTGTGGCGCCCTTGGAGATAACTGACAAATACGAAGTCACCGCCGTAGGAGCTCCTTGATATACATCGGCTGTCCACAAATGGAATGGAACCAACGAGAGCTTAAATCCAATTCCGGCGATAACGAAAGCCACCGCCACAATCAACAATAGTCCCCCATTAGCTATTGATGCAGCTATATCATTGAAATAAAGCGTTCCGGCAAGTCCATATACAAAACTCAACCCCATCATAAATATAGCGGAAGAGAAAACGGCTGTTAAAATATATTTGGCGGCCGCCTCATGGCTGTCATAATGCTTCTTATCGAATGCGACAAGAGCGGCAAGAGGAAGAGACGCTGTTTCAAGTCCGATGATGAAAAGGAGGAAATGGCGTGAAGAAATCATGAAATACATACCCAGCAAAGTTATGAGAAGCAACTCATAAAATTCGCCTCGACGTATACGCATATATTCACTATCAGCCCATTGCATTGATTGGATAAGCACGATAAGCACACCTATATTAAGAATATTCTTAATTGATCCCATGACAGGAGACGTTACATACATTCCTCCAAAAGCTGAAGCTGTTTGTCCAAACCATGGTTGAACAAATCCCAACAATGTGATAACGGCAAAACCGCAAATTGCAAGATAAGACACACCTTTAGTGGCAGTAGCCGCAGTACTGAATGTATCATAGAGGAAGACCAATAAGATTAGAGCAAGGAGTCCAATCTCTTGATGCATCACCAAAAACTGAGAATAATCCATATCTTATATCTTATTTAGTCAAAGCGTCAATAATTGGGAGAGTCGCATTGTGGATGAGACTGCTGAAGAAATTTGGGAAACAACCTATAGCTGCGACACACACAATCAAGGTGACAGCCGAAAGGCGTTCCCACCACGTCGCATCAGTCAATGACAAATGGTGTTCATCATAAACGGGGCCGAAAAGCAACTTGCCGACAACTCGGAGAATATAAACCGCAGTTATGACTATTGAACAACAAGCTACAATCGTGAACGCCCTATGGAACATATCAGCGTGCTGGAACGACCCGACAAATATTGTCATCTCCGCAACAAATCCTGAAAGACCGGGCAATCCCAGGGATGCCATACCGGCTATCACATAGCAAACGGCAAGGAATGGCATTATTTTCATTAAGCCGCCCATCAGACGGATGTCGCGGGTATGGGTACGTCCGTAAATCATGCCGATCAATGCGAAGAATAGAGCCGTCATAAGCCCATGTGAGAGCATTTGCATCACAGCTCCGGTCATCGCTGTCGTGTTAAGCATCAGAATTGCGAATAACACCAGTCCGCAGTGGCTAACTGACGAATAGGCATTGATATATTTCAAGTCGGTTTGAACACAAGCGCTGAAAGCTCCATAAACTACCGAGATTCCTGTTAATATCAAGAAAATCCAGGCAAGCTCATTTGCGGCAAAAGGCATCAAATAGATAGCTACACGGAAACATCCGTAACCTCCGAGCTTCATCAACACTCCGGCATGGAGCATTGAGACTGCCGTAGGGGCTGAAGCATGACCATCGGGGCTCCAAGTGTGGAATGGGAACATAGCACCCAAGACTCCAAATCCAACAAATGTCATCGGAAAAAGGAAGTATTGCCAATTATGGTCGATTGCGTCGTTAGCTCTAATCTCAAGAAGATTCATTGTCAACTGACTGCCCTCAGGGGCTGAATGATAATAAATGCCAAGGATGCCAAGCATAAGGAAAGCAGAACCTCCCATAAGCATCAATGTCAGCTTCATGGCTGAATATTCTTTACGACCGGTTCCCCATAGACCAATAAGGAGATACATGGGAATAAGGGCGACCTCATAAAACATAAACATGGTGAAGAGGTCGATAGAAATAAAGAATCCGAACACTCCTGTCGACAATAGAATCAACCATAGGAAAAAGTCCTTAGGAAGCGGATTTATTTTCCATGACGCAAAAGATCCGGCGAAAACGATAATTGCGGAAAGCAACAACATTACGACCGAAATACCGTCAACACCCACCGCCAAATGAATGTTAAGCGGACGGAACCACATCCATGATCCAGTGTAAAGCATTATATCATTTACTCCTGCCGCACGAAGTTGCAGAAAATCGACAGTAAGATAGATTGACAATGCCACCAATGCTGAAGAACCTACAACTGCGACAGCGCGTACCTGCTTCATATCCCTGCAAAGGAAAAGCAATCCGAGCATGACCAGCGGGATGACTACAAAATATATCAGAATATTAGAGAATATCATAATCACTATATTTTATTTGCTCCTTAAATATTACAGTAGACATATACATACGATTGACGCCATAACAAGCGCTCCAACAAGATAAATCCAGACATACATCTGAACATTTCCGGATTGAAGCCCTTTGCTTGCAGAGGACGTTTTCTGCGTAACCGTAGCAAACATATCCATAGTTCCATCGATAATGTGACGATCAAACCAAGCGATAGGCCTACATATACCGTTGAAAATAATTTTATGCGTGATGAACATATAAAGTTCATCCCAATAGAAGCGGTGATAACACCAATCCCAAAGCGCAGGAAGCGCGTTTTTGAATTTCGCCGGCATAGGATTCTCCTTGCGATACATTACGGTAGCAAAAACAATGGCGACAATTGCCACAGCGAGCGAAACCGACGCTACAGCCCAATTTAGATGCTCCAAATTGGTGAAGAATGAAGCGTGCTCAAACATTGGATGCCCATTCCATGTCACGAGATTTCCAAATGGCACAAAACCGGCGACACACGAAATAGCGGCAAGGATCACCAACGGTAGAGTCATAGTCCATGCCTGATCATGTGGAGCATGATGTCCTTTTGGTATCTTATGCTCTTTCCACCAAAAAATAAGGAAATATAGACGGAACATATAGAATGCAGTCAATCCGGCGACAGCCGACATCCACACATACCACAATGTCGAGTGTCCAAAACAAGCTGTCAAAATTTCATCTTTAGAGAAGAATCCGGCAAAAGGTATTATTCCGGCGATTGCAAGACATCCGATAAGAAAACTTATATGCGTAATAGGCATATACTTGCGTAAGCCATGCATATCAGTATAATCGTTGGAGCCAATAGCGTGGATAATCGCGCCGGCGCAAAGGAACAATAACGCTTTAAACATAGCATGGGTAAACAAGTGGAACATTCCGGCCATATATCCGATGCCATGATGGAATTCAGGGCGAGCAACGCCCAAAGAAACCATCATAAACGCAATTTGGGATATGGTGGAAAACGCAAGCACGCGTTTGATGTCTATCTGGGTGCAAGCCACCATTGCCGCATAAAGCGCGGTAAGAGCGCCGACAACCGTGATAATCTCTAATGAAGTCACCTCCATGAGATATAGAGGGAATAATCGAGCCACCAGATAGACACCGGCAACAACCATGGTTGCCGCATGAATAAGAGCTGATACCGGGGTAGGGCCCTCCATGGCGTCAGGAAGCCATATATGCAATGGAAGCATGGCTGATTTACCCATACCACCCATAAATATAAGGACAAGAGCCCAAGTCATAACAGAAGCTCCCATAAACATCGGAGCCGCGCTTGTGGCAAAAATATTCTTTACACCCTCAGCGGTAAGCGGGCTTACTTGAAACACATCTTTCAATCCCTCTACCGGAGCGGAAGTCAACTCGGTAAAATTAAATGTACCGGTATAGAAAGAAAGAATCAATATGCCAATCAAAAATCCAAGGTCGGCAAAACGGGTTACAATAAACGCTTTTTTAGATGCGGACACCGCTGATGGTTTAGTGTAATAAAATCCAATTAAAAGATAGGACGATGCGCCCACAAGTTCCCAAAAGATATACATTTGGAATATGTTGGTAGCGACAACAAGGCCAAGCATCGAGAAGCTGAACAATGAGAGAAAAGCGTAGAAACGCTGAAATCCATGTTCAAACACTCCATGATGATCCCTCATATACCCCATACTATAAAGATGCACCATGAATGATATCGTGGTTATGACCACAAGCATCATCGCCGAAATTGAATCAAGAAAGAACCCAAGTCTTATTTCAAGTTTATCGGTGAACTGTAGCCAGGTTTCATTCCACAATAGGTGCTGAAGACGTTCCCCTGCCGCATTAATGAATAAAGGATCGCCACTGAAGAAATAATTAAACGCAACAGAATAGGCTAACACTAATGTGACCCCCATACCGCAGCACCCAAGTATTCCGGCAAGTCTGTGACTCATCTTCATGCCTGTTAAGCCGAGCAACAGAAACATGAACAGAGGAATACAGAGTATGAATATTGACATCGTTACCATAGCCGTTAAAATTTCATTTTAGTAAGGTCACGCACATCGATATTGCGCGCCACGCGGAATATATTCACGATTATAGCAATAGCGAGAGCCGTTTCAGCAGCAGCAATAGCGATAACGAACAACGTGAAAAACATACCTTCCAACTGTCCCGGATAAAGGAAACGGTTGAACACGACAAAGTTTATATCGACTGCATTGAGCATCAATTCAAGAGAAATAAGCATCGCAATCATATTCTTACGGGTGATGAAGCCGTAAACCCCGCAACAGAACATGATCAGAGCAGGGATAAGATAAAGCATCATTGATAATTTGTCCATAACCTAAAATCAACGCTTACGGGCGACAACGACGCCTCCAATTATACATGCGAGCAACAACACACTGACAGCTTCAAACGGCAATAAGTACTGGTATTTTTCTGTGCCCAATAGAAAATCGCCAAGACGGCGCATCGTCAATTCCTGTTCAAATGGCTTAGATACAGCGCACCAGAACTCCGGACGGCTCAAAAGAGCGTAACCGGCAACGATGAGCGACAGAATTGACGCCGCGAAACCAATTAATTTTGTCTTTGAAGTAAGACTCGCACTATTGTCACCAGGCTTGCTTGTGAGCAAAATGGAGAACACAAACAAAACTACAATACCGCCTGCGTAAACTGCAATCTGAACTGCGCCAAGAAACTCATAGTCAAGCTTAAAATAAAGCCCGGCTGTAGCAAAAAGCACAAAAAGCAGATAGGTCGCAGCACGCAATATGCGACGGGTGGTGACAGTAAGTATCGAGAAGATGATAATCGCAGCCGCGATTATCACGTACATAACAAGACTTCCTACTGATTCCATATATTAATTAAATTTTTATTCATCTCTTAATTAAGCGCCCGGAGCGACATAACCTTCAGGCTTAGGAGCCGGATCATCAGGCTGTTCCGGCAAGTAATTCAATTGCTCAACAAGTTTGGAACGCGTAAACACCGCTTGCTCAAAATCGTTATTGAACTCAATAGCGTCCTGAGGACAGGTGCGGACACACAATTCACAAAATGTGCATGATCCTAGGTCATACATATACTTGTCAAGTTTGCGTTTCTTCTTCCCATCGGGAAGATCTATCATTTTAGTTGTAATGGAAATTGTTCCATTAGGACAATTTCGCTGACAGATACCGCAAGCAATGCATCTGTTGCGACCGTCGGATTCATAGATGAACTGAAGCTTGGCACGGAAACGAGGAGCCGCATATTGGATGGTGTCACGATGATCGGGATATTCTTCTGTAACTTTTGGAGTGATAAACTCCTTCCCTGTCACGCCCATACCTTTTACAAGGCTCACAATTCCGCTTCCAAGCGATGAAAAATAATCTTTTACACTGCCCATATTTTCTTATATTCGGCTTTTTTGTGTTGAAGTTAGAATTAGTTTACTTTACCTGACCGCCAAGAATATCAAGGAGCTCCGATGTAATCGCTTGCTGACGCAACTTGTTATATTCAAGCTGCAATTGCTCCATGAGTTTCTTTGCATTATCATTGGCGCTTTGCATAGCCATAACCCTCGCCGCCTGTTCCGAGGCTCGATTTTCGGTAAACACTTCCTGCATAACCGATAGGATAAACAGTGGAAGCACCGAATTGAAAATCGTATTGGGATCCGGTTCAAAAATATAAGGACGGCACAATACCTTAATACCATTATCGGTAAGCGTTTCCGGCACTATCGGAAGCAATTGTTCCGATTTCAACATCTGCTTGCTGACGCTTTTATAGCTCATATATACAATTCCGAGCATATCAATTACGCCGTCAAGATACTGCTGACGCAATCCGAATGTGAAATCTTTCACCTCCTTACCGTCGCTTTTTGAGGTTACATTGTCGGGACGAATGACTTTGATATGCGTCCCGACAAGTTTACTCACAGCCTTATACATTTTTACTCCCACCGGATAAAGCGTGAAACTGACATTTTCACCATACTTCTCTCGATAGCCGTTAAGAGTCAATAGAAGGCCTTTAAAAATATTGATATTATAAGCGCCGCATAGACCGTCGTCCGAACCAAATACCACGATTGCGATATGCTTCACTTCGCGACTCTCCATAAGAGGGGAAGAAAATTCGGCGTCAGCCGACAAAAGGTTACCTATGATTGTCTGAATCTGAGCGCGAAACGGCAATAATTTGCGCAATGACTGTTCTGCCTTGTGCATCTTCGCCGATGAAATCATCTTCATCGCGCCGGTAATCTTCTCCGAAGATTTGACTGAGCCGATTCGTCCTTTCAATTCGCGTAATGTAGCCATCTTCTATTTTTCGTTTTATTTATATCGACTTGTTATTTCATGAGCCGCCTCTTTCAATTTTGCTGCAACATCATCAGTGAGTTGTCCACTCTTAACCACATCAAGAACATCATTTTGATATTTTGCGTGAAGAAGCTGCAAGAACAATTTTTCAAATTCAGCGACCTTATCGAGAGGCACATTACCAAGAAGTCCCTGAGTGCCGCAGAAAATGACAGCGACTTCATCCTCAACAGCCATCGGGCTATACTGGGGTTGAATAAGCAACTGCTCATTTTTACGTCCCTTGTCTATGACACGTGCGGTAACGGGGTCAATATCGCCGCCAAACTTGGTGAATGACTCAAGCTCACGGAACTGAGCTTGATCGATTTTCAAAGTTCCGGCAACTTTCTTCATTGATTTAATCTGAGCATTACCGCCCACACGCGACACAGAAATACCAACATTGATAGCCGGACGTATACCACGGTTAAACAATGCGGTTTCAAGGAATATCTGACCGTCGGTGATAGAAATAACATTCGTCGGGATATAGGCTGACACGTCACCGGCCTGCGTCTCGATAATCGGAAGAGCGGTCAAAGATCCTCCACCTTTTACTTTGTCTTTCAACACCTCAGGAAGGTCATTCATGGATGCAGCCACCTCTTGATTGTCGATAATCTTTGCGGCGCGCTCCAAAAGACGAGAATGTAGATAGAAAATATCTCCCGGATATGCTTCACGGCCTGAAGGACGTTTCAAGATAAGTGAAATCTCACGATATGACACGGCCTGCTTTGAAAGGTCATCATATACGATGAGGGCGTCACGGCCGGTGTCACGGAAATACTCACCTATAGCCACACCGGCAAAAGGAGAATAATAACGCATTGACGCCGAATCCGAAGCGTTGGCAGCCACGACCACCGTATAATCAAGAGCGCCATACTCTCGCAGAGTTTGCACGATAGCTGCTACTGAAGAGGCTTTCTGCCCTATAGCGACATAGATACAATACACCGGCTTACCCTCTTCATAATTTTTACGCTGATTTATGATGGTGTCGATAGCGATCGCCGTTTTTCCTATCTGGCGGTCACCGATTATAAGTTCACGTTGTCCGCGACCGATAGGCACCATTGAGTCGACAGCCTTAATACCTGTCTGAAGCGGTTGCTTTACCGGTTGACGGAAAATAACGCCAGGAGCCTTACGCTCCAATGGCATTCTCAACAGTTCGCCGGTAATAGGGCCAGCACCGTCGATAGGTTCACCTAACACATTTATAACACGACCCAAGAGACCTTCGCCAACGGGAATAGAAGCAATCTCTCCTGTGCGGCGTACAGTCATATTTTCTGTCACGCGATCAATGTTGTTAAGCAAAATGACACCGACGTTACTCTCCTCAAGGTTCATCGCAACGCCTTTCACACCATTTTCAAACTCGACAAGCTCATTTGAGAGTACGTTTTCGAGCCCGTACACATGGGCTACGCCGTCACCTACTTCAAGAACCGTTCCAACCTCCTCAAAGCTCACTTTCTTATTGACGCTTTCGAGTTGTTGTTTTAATACTTCCGATATTTCGCTTGGGTTAATCATTATTTTGTGTTAGTTGCTTAAAAGTTGAAGACGCAATTGTTTTAATTCATTGCTTACAGAAGCGTCGAGACGCTCGGAATTGATGTTTATGACGAAACCGCCTATCAAATCCGGGTCAATCGATTGAGTAAACTCCATGGACGCGCCATTTAAATGCTTTTCCACGAGGTAATGAAGACGCTTAATCTCATCGGCAGGCAATTGTGCCGCCGTAACGACATTAACCTTATAAATGTTATTTTCCTTACGATATAAGGCCTCATAAGCCAATGCCATCTGCCTTATAAAATCTATACGGTTATTATCGTGGAGTAAGCGGAGAAAATCGACAAAACAAGTGTCGGTTTTACTATCGGCGCAAGCAGCCGTAACAAGCAGCTTAGTCTTATCTTCGACCGGCACAAAAGGGTTGGCGATAATTTGTTGGAGATTCTGTTCCCCGGAAAATGACGCGGCCAACTGCTTCATAAGTTCATATACTCTTTCAGCCTGCCCTTTATCAGTGGCAAACTTATAGAGCGCTTTAGCGTAACGATTGGGGACAAGACCTTGATCCATTGCGTTTAATTTTTATTTTCGATTTCGTCCAACAGAGAATTCACCAGTTTACTCTGAGCCTTTTCATCGTCAAGTTGTTTTCTAACAACCTTGGCGGCGATCTCAAGAGCAAATGAACTTACTTCGTCACGGAACTGCAATTCTGCCTCCTTGCGTGACTGTTCTATTGAAATCTTGGCTGCATCCATCTGCTTTTTTGCTTCCTTTGAAGCTTCGGCGCGGGCTTCCTCGATTATTTGTGTTTTCATGCGGTCAGCTTCGCGCAGCATTTCCGCCTGCTGTTTACGCGCTTCATCAATATATTTCTCAGCCTCTTCGCGGGCGTGATTCAGTTGCTCCTGTGCGTTTTGAGCATACTCCACACCCTTGTCGATGAGATCAGCTCTACTTTCAATCATCTTCATGATTGCGGGCCAACCCCACTTGGCGAGTACCAGAAACACTATCGCAAACGCGATAAACATCCAGAAAACCAAGCCCAATTCAGGCGTGAAAAGTTCCATAAGGAATGCTTGAGATTAGAGGAAGAAAGCAAGAAGACACACTACCACTGCGAAAAGTGCGACACCTTCAACAAGGGCGGCAATAACAATCATGTTACTACGGATGTCTCCGGTAGATTCAGGCTGACGTGCAATAGCTTCCATGGCTGAAGCACCAATCTTACCGATACCGATACCGGCGCCGATAGCTGCTACACCTGCACCAAGACATGCGCCAATACCTAACAGGCCGTCGATTGCGGCTAAAATCATTGCTAACATAATAATTTAAATTTAAAGTTTAATAATTTTATTTCGTTTTAATTTGTTCAACTGAATTTCCTACTTCGACATCATGGCTTTCATTATGACCATCTTCTTGCGCAAGGGAGATGAAAAGAGTGGATAGCATTGTAAACACGTATGCTTGAATGAAACTCACCAAAACATCTATCAGCAGCATGAATATCGAGAACAACACAGATACAACTGTCGCCATCCCGGTAACCGCTGGGCCGAGAGCCGCAAGGATAAAAATCAGCAAGGTCAAAACAATCACAATTATGTGACCACCCATCATATTTGCGAACAAACGTATGGTGAGAGCGGCCGGCTTTGTAAACACTCCAAATATCTCGATAACCGGCATAATTGGAATTGGAAATTTCAACCACAATGGAACATCAGGCCAAAATATATCTTTCCAATAATGTTTCGTTCCAAATAAATTGACAATCAGGAAGGTGATCAACGATAACACAAGTGTTACAGCAATATTTCCTGTCAAGTTCGCGCCACCAGGGAAAATGACGATCAACCCGAGAAAGTTCATAACAAGAATGAAAAAGAACACTGTCAACAAATAAGGAGCATACTTCGGCGCCTTAACTCCGAGAGTAGGTTTCACTACGCCATCGTACACAAACACAATCAATGCCTCGATAGCGCCCGTAAATTTACGCGGAGCTTTATATCCGGCTTTTTTATACCACATCGCTACTTGAAGTATCATCCATGAAACAATGATGATCGTAATAAACAAAGCCAAGACATTTTTTGTAATCGACAAATCGATGGGACGATATTCCACCATCTCTTCTTTACCGTCGATCAACTCGGGACGCTCGCCAACAATTTTATTGTGCCACTTGCTGTCTTTCCCTCCAAGACGAAATCCATCGTATTCGCCGCCATGCTGAATACGAGCCGAACTGAAGATATGCCAATGTCCATCATAGCTGCGGACAATGACCGGCAACGGTATGCGAAGGTCATGACAAAATGGCACTTCCCATCCATACCCGTCTCCGAGATGTTCAAAGAGAATCTCTTTAGGAGATATCTCCCCTCCGCCGCTATCGGAAGCAAATATGTCAAACGGAGAAAAAATCACCGTGATGACAGTCAGCAAAAATATAAAACGTCTCATATCAATAAATACACACAGATACTACATCTTTATCGACATCCACCAGTCCACCTTCAACGGAGACTTCCCCCTTCTTACCATCATGCTCATAGACGACATTGCCCTTAACAAGAGTGGAAATCAAGGACGCATGATGAGGAAGGACCATAAATGTGCCTTCCGCGCCGGGCAGAGACACATTGTCTACTTGCCCTTGAAACATAATGTTTTCCGCCGATATTATTTTGAGTATCATAGAGTTTTGTTTTTTTTATTTTACTTCAGCGAGCATCTTCTTGCCCTTAGCGATAGCCTCATCGATAGTTCCCACATTCAAGAACGCCTGTTCGGGATATTCATCCATCTCTCCGCTAAGTATCATCTTGAATCCACGGATAGTTTCGCTAAGAGGCACCATCACTCCGGGTAGACCGGTAAACTGCTCGGCAACGAAGAAGGGTTGCGACAAGAAGCGTTGAGCGCGACGAGCTCGAGCAACAACAAGCTTATCTTCGTCCGAAAGTTCGTCTACGCCGAGAATTGCGATTATATCCTGAAGTTCATTGTATTTCTGAAGAAGTTGCTTCACCGCCTGAGCTGTTTGATAATGCTCTTCGCCGATAATATGCGGATCAAGGATACGAGACGTTGATTCCAATGGATCCACAGCAGGATATATACCCAATTCGGCGATTTTACGGCTAAGCACCGTCGTAGCGTCCAAGAAACTGAATGTTGTGGCAGGTGCGGGGTCAGTCAAGTCGTCGGCAGGCACATAGATAGCCTGCACTGAGGTGATAGATCCTTGCTTTGTAGAAGTGATGCGCTCTTGCAATGCGCCCATTTCAGAGGCAAGAGTAGGTTGATAACCCACTGCCGACGGCATACGGCCCAAAAGAGCGGATACCTCAGATCCGGCCTGCGTGAATCGGAATATATTGTCAATGAACAACAAGATTTCTTTACCTCCGCCATCTTGGTCTCGGAA
The DNA here is from genome assembly GCA_964512855.1 of uncultured Muribaculum sp. GTDB lineage: Bacteria > Bacteroidota > Bacteroidia > Bacteroidales > Muribaculaceae > Muribaculum. The sequence goes on along the minus strand of CAZELD010000049.1, from coordinate 4,839 downwards.
TTGTTCCGCTACGGTAAGTCCCGATAGAGCGACACGAAGACGCGCGCCGGGAGGCTCATTCATCTGGCCGAACACCAACGTGGCTTGAGAATTGGCAACCTCCGACATATTAACGTCGGCAAGATTCCATTCTCCCTTTTCCATGCCTTCCCTGAATTTATCGCCATATTTCATGACACCGCTCTCAATCATCTCTCGGAGCAGGTCATTACCTTCACGGGTACGCTCTCCCACACCGGTAAATACGGAAAATCCGTTATGTCCTTTAGCGATATTATTAATCAACTCCATGATGAGCACGGTCTTACCGACACCGGCGCCACCGAACAAACCGATCTTACCACCCTTGCTGTAAGGCTCAAGCAAGTCAATAACCTTTATACCGGTAAATAGAATTTCCGTGCCGATCGTCAAATCATCAAAAGCCGGAGCCGGTTGATGAATAGGACGTAAATCGTCACGGTTAAGTTGAGGCAAGTGGTCAATAGCCTCGCCAACGACGTTCAACAAACGGCCTTTCACCTGTTCACCGGTAGGAACCGCTATGGGGCGGCCAAGGTTTTCAACAGTTAGACCGCGGCGAATACCATCGGTACTCTCCATGGCGACACAGCGCACAGTATCTTCACCGATATGCTGCTCCACCTCAAGAATTAATTCCTGACCATCGGGACGGTCAACTTTTAGAGCCGTGTAAATAGGCGGGATGACATTATCCTTGCCCTCGAAAGTCACGTCGACTACAGGGCCGATGACCTGACTTACTTTTCCGAATTTATCGCTCATCTTGTAGAGAATCAGATATTAGAATTTATTAATTTGCGCTTTTAGAAATGTAATCCGTAGCAGATAACTATTACCATAAGCACCAGGTTTGCTAAATTTATGGGAAGAAGATACTTCCACTCAAGGCTAAGGAGCTGGTCGATGCGAAGGCGAGGGAATGTCCATTTGAACCAAATGATGACAAACGACAACACAACCGCCTTTGCGATAAACCATATCAATGACGGAATATAATCCATCACATTATTAAACGCATCCCATCCGGGAATATGAAGAGGCATCCAACCGCCAAAAAACAGCAATGATGCCACTCCTGCCACAATGAATAGATTCAAGTATTCAGCAAGATAGAAGAATCCGAAATGGATACCTGAATATTCTGTGTGATAACCGGCGGTAAGCTCGCTTTCGGCTTCAGGAAGGTCAAACGGGCCGCGATTGGTCTCCGCAGTACCGGCTATAATATAAATAATAAATGCGATTATAGCAGGAATATGGCCTGATGCGATGAACCACAGGTCTTTCTGCGCCATACAAATATCGGTAATCGACATGGATCCGGCAAACGCCACCATCGTAATCACAGATAATCCAATAGAAAGCTCATAGCTAATCATCTGAGCACCCGAACGCAAGGCGCCGATCAATGTGAACTTATTGTTACTCGACCATCCTGCGAGCAAAATTCCAAGCACGCCAATTGATGAGACGGCAACAAGGAAAAATATTCCAATGTTAAAATCAATCACTTGAAGGCCATTGCCCCACGGAAGAACGGCAAAGCATAGCATAGATGCTATGATTACAAGGTAAGGAGCAAGAGCAAATAGGAATTTGTCGGTATACTTCAAGGATATCAACTCCTTGATTAAGATTTTAAACATATCGGCAACGCTCTGGAATATTCCGACAGGTCCTACACGGTTAGGGCCAAAACGGCACTGGAATGCGGCGCACACCTTTCGCTCGAAATAAATGTAGAATAATGCCAAAAGCGCATAAGCCAATAGGAGCACAACTCCAATCAGCACGCACTCAATCACCACTGAAACCCAGGGCGAGCAAAAACCGTTAAGCCATTGATTGAGCCAATCGGCTCCTTTTGATAAATCGTACATATCGGTTTACTGGTTGTTATCTGTCAATATCAGGCACGACATAATCAAGCGTACCTCCAATAGTTATCAAATCGGCAATTTTACCTCCACGCGTGATATGATCCACCACTCCGGCGAGATTCATACATGGAGAATTATATTTAATACGCCATGGTGTATTGCCTCCACGGCTCTCGATATAAACTCCGAACGCGCCGCGGCTCGCTTCTACTTGCTGGAACCAATGTCCCTCCGGCAGCTTTATAACCTTGGGAACCTTAGCGCATATATCCCCTTCCGGAATTTTATCAATCAGTTGCGCTATAATTCGGCAAGACTGTTTGATCTCTTCAACACGAGCCACGAAACGAGCCATACAATCACCCTCTTCAAGTAAGACCTCGTCAAATTCAAGTTCATTGTATATCCCGTAGGGAGTTGTTTTACGCACGTCGCAAGCCCATCCCGACGCACGTCCGGCAGGCCCGGTGACACCGTACGATATGGCATCCCCTTTGGTGAGTTTTCCAACACCTATCATACGGTTATGCGCAATGACATTTCCGGTGAAAATTGTATTGTATTCTTTTATAGCACCCGGCATTATGTCGAGCAAATGTTTCACATCCTTCACAAAATCAGCGTCAAGATCTTCCATGACACCGCCAATGCAATTATAGTTGAACGTCATTCGCGCGCCGCAAGTCTTTTCAAAAATATTCAATATCGTTTCACGCTCGCGAAGCGTATAGAACAGCATGGTAGTCGCGCCTAAGTCCATGCAGAAAGTCCCCATGAAAAGGAGGTGCGACGAAATACGCATCAGCTCGTCCATCAATACTCTAATAACTTGAGCGCGGCGGGGCACTTCAATACCAAGAGCCTTTTCTATGCACATACATAGGCAATGACGATTTTGCTGCGCCGACAGATAGTCCAAGCGATCAGTGAAATGGAGATTTTGTGGATAGCCAAGACCTTCTCCAAGTTTTTCAATGCCTCGATGTATGTAACCCAGATATAGATCAATTTTCTTTATAGTCTCGCCGTCAACCGCTGTACGGAAACGCAACACACCATGAGTGGCAGGATGCTGTGGCCCAATATTGACTACGAAATCCTCAGGCTTAAAGATTGTCGACTCCTTCTTGACTATAGACCCATCCGGTTCTTCAATATAACTAACCGTGGTATCTTCGACCGCTTCATGGTCAAGACGCACGGGGTTAATGTTCGGTGAATCGTCATAATCTTTACGCAACGGATAGCTGACCCAGTCATTTCTCAAAAATAGACGGCGCATATCGGGATGATTAATGAATTTTATCCCGAAATAGTCATAAACTTCACGCTCATACAGATTAGCCACCGCCCAAAGATCGGAAATGGAATGAAGCATTGGATTCTCCTTATTTTCAGTAACCACCTTGACCGAAACATGAGTGTCATGCACAGTCGATGTCAGATAATACATACAACCAAGTGTCTCAGTCCAATCCATTCCAATCAGAGCCACGAGATAATCAAATCTCAGTTCAGGATCTTCTTTTAGTGATTTGGCAAGACTGTGCCACTTGCTGTCGGGAATACTCACCGTCAACCATTCCCCCTCTTCAAAAGTTGCGTCGGGGAATAATGCGGTTATCTTTTCCTTAACATTTGCCATATTTATATACTGGAGCGTTTTCTATTTAGTTACTATTTTCGAGGCTATCTTCAGGATGAGCGGCCAAGAAATCAGCTCGTTTTTCCTGACGGTTCACCCCTCCGAAAAATTTTTCCACTTTTATTTTGCGCGACAATTGCATGATGCCGTAAATCATTGCTTCAGGGCGCGGAGGGCAACCCGGAACATAAACATCTACCGGTATTATCTCTTCCACTCCCTTAACCACATGATATGAATTTTTGAACGGGCCGCCTGAAATGGAGCAGCCGCCACAAGCAATCACATATTTAGGTTCAGCAAGCTGGTCATAAAGACGACGCACAACAGGAGCCATACGATGAACTATTGTACCCGCAACCATCATGAAGTCAGCTTGACGAGGCGAAGCGCGAGCCACTTCCCAGCCAAAGCGCGCCATGTCATAACGCGCCGCTCCAAGCGATATAAATTCTATACCGCAACAACTGGTGGCGAAAGTGAGCGGCCATAAAGAGTTACTGCGCCCCCAGTTGATAACATTATCAAGAGTTCCAACGATGACATTGGTGCCATTGTCCTTCAACTCTTTCACTAATGATTCTATATATTCATTATCTTTCCATGCAGAATAAGGCATTCCCTGAGCTGTTACTTCCATTCAAGCGCTCCTTTCCGCCAGGCATAACACAAGCCCAGCACTAAAATTCCGAAAAACACCGCTATGCACAATAATCCGTCAACGCCAAGTGTGCGGACATTAACGGCCCATGGATAGAGGAATACTGTCTCAACATCAAACATCAAAAACAGGATGGCATAAAGGTAATATCCGACCTTAAATTGAGCCATGCTCGCTCCGCGCGTTGGAATACCACACTCATACGCCTCGCCCTTCTGCGGATTGTAGGATTTTGGTGAAATTAGCCCAGCCACAATCAATGCCAACGCGACAAGCGCCACGCCGGTCAATGCCGCTACGACGGCAAGCGTAGAGTTCTGAATACCAAAGATTAATGACACCATAATTTTGTTATCTATTCATGTGAAATAGCACAATACCGCAATATTTCACTTATTTTATCTTAAATCTTCTGCAAATATACCAAATTTTTTCAGAAAATGGCTACACAGACTGAATAAATTTTGAAGAGATGCACATAGATTCCGAGGTCATCGGCTTTAGCTTCACTATTGCCACATTCGAGATACTTTTACAACAGATAACAACTGTCGGGTAATAAACGGGGTTGTGTCAAATATTATTGATATAAAAGACCAAAAGGGAACAAGAAACAGAAGATATCTTTA
>CAZELD010000048.1:0-17513 GCA_964512855.1 uncultured Muribaculum sp. | reverse complement strand
AGGATGCGATTTACGCAGCTTTATTAATTCTCTATAGTAATTATAAATGTCGGCGTTCTCATGCTTCAAATTCCAATCAATGGCATTAATGGAATCAGGTGATTTATAGGAATTGTGAACTCCCTGCTTATTGCGGAATATCTCCTCTCCGGCAAACATGAATGGGGTGCCTTGCGACGTGAACACAATTGTCTGGGCAAGTTTATCGGCGCGTTGGCGCTCCTGATCGGTAGCGTCGGGCATTGATTTGGCAAGCTTGTCGGTGAGCATCAAGTCGTCATGGCACGACACATAGTTTATAACCTGAGTGGGGGATAGCGCGTATGGTTTCTTAGAGTTGCTTCCGAGCGCATAGTTGACTTGTGGATGTGCCGTGGCGGCTACGATTCCGATTTTCACAGTTTCCTCGAGACCCGGTTTTCCGGTGGCGAATCCCCGGTCGGAGGCGTCGGAATAATGTCCTTTGACGGCGTCGCGCAAATCATCGCTGAACACTGCTATTTCAGGCATGGCTGAGACATTGTCTTTCAGCGCGCGTTGCCCTACCGGTAGAGGTGAGTCGCCGGCAGTCCATCCCTCGCCATATACAAATATATCGGGATTTATCTCTTTAAGCTCCTTGGCGACTTGATTCATTGTAGTCGTGTCGTGGATAGCCATAAGGTCGAATCGGAATCCATCAATATGGTATTCATCAGCCCAATATTTTACGGAATTTACGATGAAATCGCGCATTTGTTGACGCTCCGACGCTGTTTCGTTGCCACAACCCGAGGCGTCGCTGTATGAGCCATCATCACGGTGGCGATAATAATATCCCGGAGCCGTGAGCGAGAAATTGGAATCGTCGTTGAGCGCGGTGTGGTTATACACCACGTCCATCACCACGCCTATGCCGGCATTGTGGAGGGCCTGCACCATCTCTTTCATTTCACGTATTCTTGCCTCGGGATCCGCTGGATTGGTGGAGTAAGAACCGTCGGGAGCATTGTAGTTGACAGGGTCGTATCCCCAGTTATATTGGTTGCTTGGCAGTTGACTTTCATCCACGCTGTTGAAGTCGTAGGAGGGAAGGATATGCACATGGGTTATACCGAGTTCTTTCAAGTGGTCGATACCTGTTTTGTCACCAAGTTCGCTTTTTGTGCCTTCCTCGGTCAACGCTAAGAATTTACCTTTATTTACCACTCCTGAAGTGGGGTGAATTGAGAAGTCGCGGTGATGCATTTCATAGATCACGGCATCGTTGATGTGTTTTATCGCCGGGCCTTTGTCATTTTCCCACCCGGTAGGATTGGTATTGGCGAAGTTTATGATTGCGGCGCGTTCACCGTTTGTGCTAAGAGCCTTAGCCCATACGCCGGGAGTTTCAGCGAGCCATTTCCCTTGATACTTTATGCGAAATGTATAGAACTTTCCATAAAGCTGTTGTGGGACTGACACGCGCCATGTGCCCTTTTCGCTGCGGAGCATGGATAGTGTGTCCGTTGGAGCCGAGTTTCTGTCGGTGGGATAGAGTAGCACCTGTGCCGCTTCGGCTTCCGGCGACCAAAGGGTGAAGTGTGTGCCTGTGGCGTTTACTACGAGTTCAAGGTCGGTACCGTCGTACGATTCAAACTCTTCAAAACGGGCATCGGGATTTGCGGCGGAAGCATTATTAGCTCCGCATACTGCGGCTGTTGCCAAAATTGTGCCCTTACAGAGATTCATTAGATTGAAATTCATTAATTAGAAAATATTTAAGACAACTAAATTTATTATATGTATATATAACAATATCGGGCAAAAAAAAAGCGTGCGAAGCACACTTGTTTTTGAAAAAAGTTGAAAATTTTTTATTTTACAACTATTTTCTTCGACCATTCACGGCATTTTATGATGTAGTAACCGCAAGGAAGGTCGACAATCGCCGATTCCCTTACCTCGACTGACTTTATCATTTGCCCTGTTATGGAATAAATGTAAAATTGATGAGCGTCTCCATCCGATACAGTCAACTCTATTCCTTGAGGAATAGCTTTAACAACCGGACTGGAAACAACGACAGTCATATCCTGAATCGTATTGTCGGCTTGAATCAAGCCCGGCAACATAACTCCGGCGGCAAGTAAAACTGCTATGGATATGAGTGTTCTCTTCATCTATATATGTTATGTAGTTATTTCAATTACAAAAATAAAAAATTTAATCCGTATTTCCAAAAATTCTGCGAAAAAAATCTTGTTCTTCGGTTCACAAACCTGCAAAAAGATTTTTCTTATCTTACGGATATACTTTTAATCTCACTTATGAATTCTGCATTAAGCGAGAATCCCGTTTGCGCGGAACACTTTTTCTATCTTCTCCAACCCACGCTGCACCTGCTCTTGGGTGTGGGTGGCCATGAGTGAGAAACGAATTAAAGTGTCATGAGGCGCTACAGCAGGTGACACGACCGGATTCACAAACACTCCTTCCTCAAACAAATCGTGGGTGATTTTAAATGTTTTGAAGTTGTCGCGTATGTAGAGCGGGATGATTGGAGTGGATGTATTTCCAATCTCACATCCCATCTGACGGAATCCGTCAAGGGCGAAATTGGTGACTTCCCACAACCTCTTCTGAATGTCGGGGTCGCTTTCCATGATGTCGAGAGCCGCCATAACGGCTGCTGTTGACGCAGGAGTGATTGATGCTGTGAATATATAAGACCGGGAATGATGGCGAAGGAAGTTGGTGATCTCCTTGTCGGTAGCGATAAAACCTCCGAGCGAGGCGAACGATTTGCTGAATGTACCCATGATGAGATCTACGTCCTTGCCGACGCCAAAATGGTTGCATACGCCGCGGCCGCCTTCTCCAAACACTCCTATGCCGTGAGCTTCATCAACCATCACTGTCGCATCGTATTTCTTGGCAAGCCTTACAATCTCGGGAAGATTGGCTACATCACCCTCCATGGAGAATACGGAATCAGTGACAATAAGCTTCACTTTGTCGGGGTCGCACTTCTTTAGCTGTGCTTCCAATGACTCCATGTCATTATGCTTGTATTTCAAGTATTGAGAGAAGGAGAGACGTCGGCCTTCGATGATTGAGGCGTGATCCTGTTCGTCAAGGAGTATGTAGTCCTCTCTTCCTGTAAGGGTTGAAACGACACCGAGATTCACTCCGAAACCGGTTGAATAGATCATTGCGTCCTCTTTGCCGACGTAGGCAGCCAAGCGGGCTTCCAGTTCTTTATGTATGTCTAGGGTTCCGTTTAGGAATGGTGAACCGGCGCATCCTGTTCCGTATTTCTTGATGGCTGCGATTGCGGCTTCTTTAACCTTCGGATGGTTAACCAACCCTGTGTAACAGTTGGAACCAAACATAAGAACTTTTTTCCCATTGATAATGACCTCAGGATCCTGTTCGCTTGAAATGGCGCGGAAATATGGATATACTCCTGCGGCCTTCGCTTTCTGCGGTTCTTGATACTTGTCCAATTTAGCTTGTAATAGCTTCATAATATATTCAATAGCGTTTCAGAGGTTGCGATAACTATTCAGTTGGATAGTGTCTCTTTATTAAAATGCAGGCTGCAAAGTTAGTAAAAATATGTAATAAATCGCCAATATTGATTAATAAACGAAGCCCTGTTTCAACTTTTTAACGGTTTAACTGTTTATGAACTTTTCTGCCTGTTGCCTACGCGATTCGGTGGAGGATTGCGCGCTATCTGACTTTATTTTGAGTTTCACTTCATCGAACCCTTTTCCGTAAACGCCGTTCACATTGCCTTGTGTTATAAACGCATTTTTATCAATCGCCTTGATTATGCGGAATATATTGACGGATTCTATTTTGCGGCACATGACTAAAAGCACTTTTACATCACGCTTTGTGTACCATCCCATACCGTCGAGGACTGTACATCCGCGATGCGCCACGTTGTTGATTGCGTCAGCTATATCTTGCCACTTGGCGGAAATTATGGTGAATTGCACGGCTTGACGATTGCTGTTTATGACTTGATCGCACATGAACGATGCCAGAAATGTCACTACAAAACCGTAAATAACCTTATCAATCTGATGGAACAGGAAGAAACTTGATGAAATGATGGTAAAGTCGCAATAAATCATTATACGGCCTATCGACACATTGCTTTTTTTTGATACCATAGCGGCTACAATGTCGGTGCCACCGGTGCTGCCGTTGTTAATGAATACGATGCCGATGCCGACTCCGCATAAGAATCCTCCGAGCAGTATGTTCATAAAGGTCTGTTGCTGAATGAGCGGTTCGGGAAATAACGGTTGAAGAATTCCGATAAAGAGAGCTAAAAATGTGGCGCCGAATACAGTGCGTATCACAAACTGTTTGCCTACGATACGGAAAGCGATAGCCAATAAAGTAAGGTTGAGCGCGTATGATGTTACCGCCACCGGTATACCGGTAATGAAATACACCAAAGAGCCAACTCCGGCGAGACCGCCGATGACAACCTTCTCGGGTAACACAAATGCAGTGAATCCGAATGAATAGCAGAACAATCCAAGTATTATCATCAGATAATCCTTGGATGAGATTATGATTGGGTTACCTTTCAGTTTTATCATGATACCGTGATAATTTGTAGTGCAAATTTATCAAAAATGTGAATAAAATGAAAAGAAGCCGTGTTAAAATTAAGAATAGATAGAAAAGAACGACAGGACACAAAAACAGAAGTTTCGTATTTGTTTGAATTTTAACAAGTTAATAATCTCCTGCCTCTTGTGCCCTGTCGGCCTGTTGTATCAATCCGATTTGGTTTTGATACAATCTACTTGTCCATTAATCCTTGCATTTCGCTTTTATGAACTCTCGGTTCAAGCGAGCGATATTGCTGATGGATATGCATTTCGGACATTCTGCCGCGCAAGCTCCGGTGTTGGTGCAGTTGCCAAATCCGAGTTCGTCCATTTTCTTGACCATGGCGCGCGCTCTGCGGGCGCGTTCCACCTGGCCTTGTGGAAGAAGGGCGAACTGGCTGACCTTGGCTGACACAAACAGCATGGCTGAGCCGTTTTTACAAGCGGCTACGCAAGCTCCGCAACCTATACAGGTGGCTGCGTCCATAGCAAGGTCGGCGTTGACTTTAGAGATCGGCAGACTGTTGGCGTCTTGCGCTCCTCCGCAGTTGAATGAAACATAGCCGCCTGCTTGCTGGATTTTGTCAAAAGCGTTACGATCCACCATGAGATCCTTGATGACCGGGAATGCGGCCGAACGCCATGGCTCGACAGTGATTGTTTCGCCATCCTTGAAGCGGCGCATATATAATTGACAGGTTGTGGCTCCTGTAGCGGGCCCGTGGGGGTGTCCGTTGATGTACAGGGAGCACATACCGCATATACCTTCGCGGCAGTCATGGTCAAATGCGATCGGCTCTTCGTGGTTGCCCACAAGTTGCTCGTTGAGTATATCAAGTGTTTCAAGGAAAGAGGTGTCGGTATCGGTCTCAACGGTATAAGTCTTGAACTCGCCTTTTTCCTTCGGTCCGGCTTGACGCCAAACTTTAAGTTGAACAGTTATATTTGCCATTTGAGTTTACTTTCTAAAAATTTGAGAATTATGACTTATAGTTACGGGTTTGAACCTTGATAGCTTCGTAGTGGAGCGGTTCCTTGATTAGCTCGGGAGCTTTTTCGTCGCTTCCTTGATAATCCCAGCATGACACATAGAAGTAGTTCTGGTCATCACGCTTAGCTTCGCCCTCTTCGGTCTGGTATTCTTCGCGGAAGTGACCGCCGCAACTTTCGTTGCGGTTAAGCGCGTCGTATGCGATTAGTTCGCCCATTGTGATAAAGTCGTTGAGGCGGAATGCTTTGTCAAGCTCTACGTTCATGCCGTCGGCTGTGCCGGGCACATAGAGGTTGGTTTGGAATTCCTTGCGGATATCTTTCAGCTTCTCAAGTGCGGTGGTGAGACCCTCTTTCGTGCGCGCCATACCCACATATTCCCACATTATATGACCAAGTTCTTTGTGGATTGAATCAACGGAGCGTTTTCCTTGAATCTTCAGAAGAGCTTCTTGAGCTGCGGCGCATTTTGCTTCAGCTTCCTCAAATTCTTTAGCGTCAGTTGAAAAGCGTGGAACGGTAATCTGGTCAGAAAGGTAATTTTGAATGGTGTAGGGGAGAACGAAGTATCCGTCGGCCAACCCTTGCATCAACGCTGATGCGCCAAGTCGGTTTGCTCCGTGGTCAGAGAAGTTGCACTCACCGATAGCAAACAATCCCTTGATGGACGTTTGCAGTTCATAGTCCACCCAAATTCCACCCATGGTGTAGTGGATTGCCGGGAAAATCATCATCGGGTTGTAGTAAACTTCGCCATTGATTTCTGTGCCGACTTCTCCGGGATTTACATCGGTGATCTCTTCATACATATCGAAGAGGTTGCCATAGCGCTGACGCACTACGTCTATGCCGAGACGGTTGATGGCGTCGCTGAAATCGAGGAATACCGCAAGGCCTGTGTTGTTTACGCCGAAGCCTTTGTCGCAACGCTCTTTGGCTGCGCGAGAAGCTACGTCGCGAGGAACGAGGTTGCCGAATGCTGGATAGCGGCGTTCGAGATAGTAATCGCGATCCTCTTCTGGTATTTGCGACCCTTTTATTTCTCCTGACTGAAGTTTCTTTGCATCTTCGATATTTTTTGGAACCCAAATTCGTCCGTCGTTACGGAGTGATTCTGACATTAGGGTCAACTTCGATTGTTGGTCGCCATGAACCGGGATGCAGGTGGGATGGATCTGCACGTATGCCGGATTTGCGAAATAAGCTCCTTTTCTATAGCAAGCCATAGCGGCGCTACAGTTGCAACCCATCGCATTGGTGGAAAGAAAGTATGTGTTACCGTATCCTCCGGTTGCGATAACAACGGCATGAGCTGCGAAGCGCTCGAATTTTCCGGTTACAAGATTCTTTGCGATGATCCCTCGAGCGCGTCCGTCTATCATAACCACGTCGTGCATTTCATAACGGTTGTAGCTTTTCACTTTGCCGAGGTTTATCTGGCGGTTTAGTGAAGAGTACGCGCCGAGTAGAAGTTGCTGTCCTGTTTGGCCTTTTGCGTAGAATGTGCGTGACACCTGAGCTCCTCCGAATGAACGGTTGGCAAGAAGACCGCCGTATTCGCGTGCGAAAGGTACGCCTTGAGCCACGCATTGGTCTATGATGTTGTTTGACACTTCGGCAAGACGGTACACGTTAGCTTCGCGGGCGCGGTAGTCGCCCCCTTTCACTGTGTCATAAAACAGGCGATAAACAGAGTCTCCGTCGTTTTGATAGTTTTTTGCGGCGTTTATACCACCCTGAGCGGCGATTGAGTGAGCGCGGCGAGGTGAATCTTGAATACAGAAATTCAACACGTTGAACCCCATTTCGGCAAGTGAGGAGGCTGCTGAAGCTCCGGCGAGGCCTGTTCCGACAACGATTATGTCGAGACGGCGTTTGTTGGCAGGGTTTACGAGTTTTTGATGAGCCTTATAATTGGTCCATTTCTCAGCGATAGGACCTTCCGGGATTTTTGAATCAGCCGGATTCATCACTTTTACGTTTTCTTTAGTAGTTTCCATATCGCTAATTAATTTTCAGGTTGTACCATTGGAGCAACTTCAGGGGCGTTTCCTCCTTCAAGATAGTTAAGGAACTCAAGCGCCGGATGCATATTGTCAAGCTCGGCTTGAATCATTTCGGGGGTGAATCCCATCTGCATCATCTGTGCCGGATTTTCGAGGACTGCTTTCAACTGCTGTTCCTGAGAGCGTAGGCCTGATGAGAATTGATCATATTTGTAATGGTCAGCAGGTATTCCAACCATGTCGCCCATCACGTTCTTGTATTGTTCGCGAAGGTTTGCGTCATTCTTATAAAAATTATTGTGAGAGTTGACTGTAAACACGATAGCCTGAGCGACGAACAATATTACCACTATTGATGTCCACCAGCAAGCTACAGTCTTCAAGCGAGGCAACCATGTGTTGTTATTCCATCCGATTGATTGGAACATAGACCAGAATCCGTGGTTCATGTGAAACCATAGGGCGATGAAACCAATGATATATACAATAGGAGTCCAAGCTACAGAGAATGCTTCCTGAATGAACAGTGTTCCCATTGACGGGGGAATAGCTCCTTCCACGCCGCGGATTTCCTGAAGCTGCATTTTAGCCCAGAATTGAATCATGTGAACCACAAGGAACGCCAGGATTACAATGCCGAGGACGAGCATATTCTGTGAAGACCATTCTACCGTAGCCGGCTTTTTGGAGATGTCGTAACGATCATTTCCGCGGGCCTTGCGGTTCTGCAAAGTTAGCCACACAGCGTAGAAGATGTGCACGATGAACAGAACAGCCAATCCAGCCGACGCAATCAAGGCGTACCAATTGGCTCCCAAAAACTCGCATACCACGTTGTATGCCGACGGATACACGATAGCTATTGCGTTCATCAAGCAGTGAAAAGTAACAAATAGGACGAGGCAAATGCCGGTTATCGCCATTACCAATTTACGCCCTATAGATGAGCTTGTTAACCTCATAGTTGTGTTGAAATTTGAAATTAATATTAATAAAATTTTTGTTGTCCTTTCAGCTATTGCCGTGCAAATTTAGCCAAAATAATGTATGGTTACAAGTATTAAGGAAAAATTTCTGTAATATTTTTATTTCAGGCGCATTTCAAGCGCATATTTTGGAATATGCTTGCGATAATATTAATTTAACCAAAATAATTTTAGCTTCATCCTCCACTTTAATTGCTTATACGTTGCAATATGACGAAAAATATGTTATTAAACATTTTTGTGAATTTTCGGCTAAATTTATTGTTTAAATGTTATCAATTTTGATTGTAATTGCGCTGTGAAAAGTAAATACTGATTATTTTGCTTGGCTTCAAGTTAAATTTTGAAGCCATATTTAAGATCCATCATTTAAATTAGTAGATAGATTTCTCATGAATGGAAAGGCGGAAGTGCTTGTGAAAGTATTGCCGCCTGTTTCTTGTGTAGAATTAAATTAATGACTAAATTTACGAGGTTTTTATTATAGTAGATTTGGAATGAAGCGTTATATCCCAGTAATAAGTTTGGCTGCCGTTGGTTTAATGTTATCTGTTGTGTCGGCTTGTTTTTCTTCCGGCGACAAGAGTGTGGATGAAGTCGAGATTCTTGATTCAGTTTACATGGAAGAAGATTCAGTCCCTGAACCGGAGTATGTAAAACTCAAAGTTAATCCGATAGGAGGAAGTCTTGCGGCGGTTTTTAATGATATTAATAATGTGCAGCTTCCTGCGGCTGAAGCATTGGGTATTAAGCCTATTAGTAGCCTGAAAGACGCTTGGAACGTGACGCGTCCGCTTGTGAAGATTGAAAATTGCGATGAATACTATGTTGAGGAGCTTACCCATTCAGTGCCATATCTTGTCCCTGAAGCCTCTGACTTGCTGACTGAAATAGGGCGCAGGTTTAATGATTCTCTTGAAGCGAGGGGCGGCGTGGAATATAAACTGAGAGTTACGAGCGTTTTGCGTACAGAAGGTTCAGTTAGTAAACTGCGCCGTAGAAATATTAACGCCACTGCCAATTCAGCGCATCGTTATGGAACTACGTTTGACATTAGTTATATAAAATTTTTCAGCGATTCTGTTACGGTTGATCGCTCTCAGGAAGATCTGAAGAATCTTCTTGGTGAGATTTTGAAGTCATTGCGTGATGAGAATCGTTGCTATGTAAAGTTCGAGCGGCAGCAAGGCTGCTTTCATATTACAGCTCGGAAATGATTTTGATGCATGGAAGAAGGGAATAGAAATACTGATAGTAAGGATCCATCGATCAACAGCGCAAAAAAGCAAAGTAAACCGGGCGCTCTGAAGCGTGTGGGACGTGTATTTTTGTGGATTGCCGGAATATTTTTGGCGATAGTCATATTGTTGTTCTGTGCGATCTCCTGGATTCTGACGCCGCAGCGTATCACTCCGCTTGTGGAAAATATAGTTAACGACAACATTCAGGGGCGCTTTTCATTAGGGAAGGCTGAATTGACAGTGTGGCGCTCGTTTCCTCATTTAAAGCTAGAATTGGACTCGTTTTTGGTTGTGAGCGACGCATTTTCTACATTGCCTCCTGAAGAATTGGCTAAATTGCCGACCGGAAGTGATACATTATTAAGCGTGGGGAGGTTTTCCGGGTCAGTGAATATTCCGGCGTTAGTGATAGGTAAAATAAAATTGTACGAAATCACACTCGAGCGCGCGTTTGTTAACATCGTTTCTTATAATAATGACATAAACAATTACACCATATTTAAAGAGAGCGCTGATGATAGCGAAACAACAGAATTGTCAATTCCCGATATTACCCTAAACCGATTTCGTATCGAGGGTAATTTCCCGATACGTTATGCTTCAGTGAGCGATTCTGTTAATGTTGAATTGGTGTTGATGCCGTCGTACGTTATAACGGAAGAAAACAGTGACTATAAGGTCGCATTGAATAGTTCGCTTGACGCTCTATTCCCGACTGATATAGCTTTAGATTCAATAAACGTGGATCTTGGAGGAACTTTGGATTGGCGCAATGACGCTCCGTTGGAACTTTCTCTATCGGATTTTGCCGTGACGGTGGGACCGATAAGATCCCTTATCGCCGCAGACTTTGATTTTAATGATCCACCTTGTGTTAAAGATCTCGATATTTCGGTCAATCCATTCTCTCCGGTAGACGCGTTGGGATTGATTCCGGAGAATATGCGTGAATCGCTTCCGTCAATTGAGACGGATATGAAATTGTCAGCTCATGGAAAATTATTAGAACCATACATATTAACAGATACGTTGTTGCCGGTAGTTAATTTGTTGATTGAGATACCATCATCTTATCTAAGTGTGGATTCCTACCGCATGAACAATCTTGAAATGAACGCTGAGGCGGTTGTTGACGGGCGGAACTTGAATGATTCCCGATTGACGGTTAATAAATTCCGAGGAGAGATTGACGGCGCTGAAATTGATTTTCAAGGATCAGCCTCCACGATTATCGCTGATCCTTATATTTCGGGTCGGATTAAGGCGGCTGTTGATCTTGCCGGTCTTCCGAAGAGTGTGAAGAGTGATATTCCCGGTACGGTAAAAGGCGCCATCGATTTGGACGCTTCGGCGAAATTCCACCAATCTGATTTGTCTTTAAAAGGATTCCATAAGATTTTCCTTGACGGGTCTCTTGAATTGACTAATGTGTATGTCTCTATTCCTGATTTTAATATCGAGTTGTTTACCCGCAATACGTTGATTGATCTCGGAACTAACAATCGGTTTGTGTCAGATGCGAACCGTATAGATTCATTGCTCACCGCTTCAGTGAAGATTGACACTATTTCTTTTGAGGCTTTAGGGATGTCGGTGTCGGGAAAGGAACTGCGTGCCGGTGTCGGATGTTCTAATAAGGGGTTGCCTACGGATACGACGTCGATTATTCCGATTGGCGCTACAATAAAAGCGCAAGAATTGGCATATAATGCTGATGACACAACTCTCATGCGTTTGCGCGACATATATGCTTTCGCCACATTAAGCCGATTTAATAATGACGCTCATGTGCCGTTATTCAGATTTAAGGCCGGAATGAAAAGGGCTTTCTATGCTGATAAATTGAATCGCCTATTGCTGAATAATGGTAGTGTTGATGTCGCTGCTCACATACGTCCTATAGGGAAGATGGAGACTCGACTGAAACAACGCTATGACTCTATCGCAAATGCTAATCTTGGATTGCCTCAGGATTCATTAATCGCTTTATATCGTAAAGGTCTAAAGAGGTCGCAAACGGTATCCTCGGCTGAAATTATGGATTTCGGGCTTGACAATTCCACGAAGCGAATGTTGATGAAATGGGATGTATCGGGCAATATAAAGGCGGAACATGGAGGATTGTTTACGCCGTATTTCCCATTACGCAATCGGCTGTCTAATTTTAATGTGACTTTCTCGTCAGACAGCGTGGCGTTCAATGACGTGTTGTATAAAGTCGGACATTCGGATTTTCGTGTAAGCGGCTCGATAAAAAATCTTAGACGAGCGCTTGCGATGAAATTCCCTCTTGAGGCGGAATTTCATCTTGTGAGTGATTCATTGAATGTCAATGAACTTATAGGCGCTTCTTACAAAGGAGCTGCTTTTGCCGAGCAGATAAACGATGGATCTGTTACGATTGCCAACGTTGAGAACTCAGAAGAATTAGATAGTCTTGTAGATCAAGCTGCGTCTACCGGACAAACGGCGGCGCTGCTCATCCCGGTGAATTTGAATGCTGAAATAACCGCCGATGCGCGGAATATCATATATGCAGATATACTTATGCATGACTTTAACGGAGAATTGCTGGTGGGCAATGGTTCTGTCAATCTACGAAATCTGTCGGCTGATTCTAAAATTGGCGGCGCGAAGCTTACCGCGCTTTATTCGGCTCCCGATAAACGGAATATTCGTTTCGGTTTCGGGTTGTTATTGAATAATATTGATGTCAAGCAATTTATAGGGATGATGCCCGCCGTAGATTCATTAATGCCGCTGTTGAGTTCGTTTGAGGGTAAAATTAATGCTGATATTGCGGCGACTACCGATGTTGATTCCACGATGAATATTGTCATCCCATCGCTTGATGCCGCAGTAAAATTGTCGGGCGACAGCCTTGTGCTGCTTGATGCTGAAACATTCCGGACGGTTTCTAAATGGCTCCTGTTCAAGAATAAGGATGTGAATGTTATTCCTCACATGGAAGTGGAGATGCTTATCGACGACTCCAAAGTGGAACTTTTCCCATTTGTTTTTGACTTCGACCGTTATCGTCTTGCTGTAATGGGATCTAATGACCTTGCGCTTAATTTCAAATATCATATATCGGTGTTGAAATCGCCTATTCCATTTAAGTTCGGAATAAACTTATCAGGCAATACTGACAAGATGAAAGTAAGACTCGGAGGCGCAAAATATAAACCCGGTCAATCAGGAGAGACTATCGCCATTGTAGACACAGCGAGAGTTAACTTGTTAAAAGAGATTGACAATGTGTTCCGCAAGGGGGTTCGTAATGCTCGCCTTGGTGATATAAAAGTGAAAAACCAACCGCAGAAGATTGATTTTGATTCGCCTAATGACACTATTTCGCAAGCTGATTCGCTTCTGTTCATAAAGGAAGGATTAATTGAGGTTCCCGACTCTATAAAACAAGGAATAACGGAATGACAAAAGAAGAAAAGGCAGTTTTGAACTATATTGCGAAGCGTGGATTGAAACGCATTAGCCCGAAAGCGGCCCTTGTCGATATGGACGGCACGCTCTATGATTCAATGCCCAATCACGCTGAAGCGTGGTATAATTTAATGACGGGCATAGGGATTGAGTGTACGCGTGACGAGTTTTTTTTATGTGAGGGGCGCACCGGTGTGTCTACAATAAATTTGCTTTTTAACAGAGCGTATGGGCACGATGCATCTCCGGAGGAAGCGGCTCGGCTTTATAAACGTAAAACTGAGCTGTTCAGCAATTTGCCCGCTGTAAACCCCATGCCGGGAGCTGCCGAGGTTATAAAAGGGTTGCGCGCCGCGGGGCTTGAAACGGCGCTTGTGACAGGTTCCGGTCAGAATACTTTGCTGAATCGGCTTAATGATGATTTCCCCGGAGCCTTTCCAGTTGAGCGTCGTGTGACATCGCGCGATGTCATTCATGGTAAGCCGCATCCGGAACCATTTTTATTGGCGATGGAGCGGGTTGGAGTGTCGCCGGAGGCGTCTATCGCCATCGACAATGCCCCGATAGGCGTTGCTGCCGGCGAGGCGTCGGGCGCTTTCACCATCGGGGTTGTGACCGGCCCAATACCAGAAAGTGTGTTGAGTGACGCCGGCGCTGATATAGTGTATTCTTCAATGGAGGATATGCGAATTAATTTATTTTCATTAATTTCAACATTTAATTTAACAATAAAATGATGGAACATCAGGATGTAATATTCACCAATGGTGTTGGCTTGGAAGTTGAGCGTATTCTGTCGGGTTTTAATGGAAAAATATATGTGATATGTGACGATAATACTAAAGAGAAGGTTGTTCCTCTTGTGGCTGCTGAATCTTCTCTTATAGCTTCCGCCGGGATTATTTCAACATCTCCAGGTGATGAGAATAAGAATGTGAAATCTCTCATGAAAATATGGGAAGAACTTCAAAATGGAGGAGCTGACCGTCATTCGGTCGTCATTAATATTGGCGGCGGTGTCATAACTGATATGGGAGGTTTTGCCGCTGCTACATTTAAGCGTGGAGTGCGGTTTATCAATCTTCCCACTACATTGCTGTCGGCGGTAGACGCTGCTGTCGGCGGAAAAACCGGAATAAATTTCAATGGATTTAAAAATGAGGTGGGAGCGTTCAAAGAGGCTGACGCAGTTGTGATCTCCACTCGTTTTTTTGAAACATTGCCACTTGAAGAGATAAAATCCGGTTATGCGGAAATGCTAAAACACGGTTTGCTCGAAGGCGAGGATTCGCTGAATAAGTTGCTGGATTATGATTTGGAAAAACTTGACACGGTTCATTTGCTTTCGTTGCTTGAAGAATCGGTCAATGTCAAACGTCGTATTGTCGCTGAAGATCCCTTTGAGAAAGGAATAAGAAAAGCGTTGAATTTAGGGCATACTGTGGGTCATGCATTTGAAAGTCTTTCATTAGAACGTAAAACTCCCATACCGCATGGTTATGCGGTAGCATGGGGCTGTGTGGTGGAGCTTGTCTTAAGCCACATAAAACTTGGTTTTCCATCAATCACACTGCACCGAGTGGCTCAATTTGTAAGGGATAATTACGGAGATCCAAATATCGAATGTCAGGATTATGAGCGGTTGTTGGAATATATGCGGCATGATAAAAAAAATTCAGATGGAAAAATTAATTTTACACTTCTTTCCGCTCCCGGGGAGATAGAAATAAATCAATGCCCTACTGATGATGATATAATGGCGGCTATGGATATATTCCGTGATATGATGGGGGTGTAAAAGCGCTTTTGTCATGATTGTTGATAGGTGTCAAGTGTTCGGGATGGCCAAGATTGGGGTTTTGGTTGTTTGGGTATTTCTTTCCTCTGTGGTTTTGCACGGAAAGGAATTCAGAATTGCGAGAGGTGACGGTTTTAACATCGAATATGATGCTGATTCAGAGCCGGTGGTGATTTCTGCGGTAGAGATGTTGCGCGGAGATCTTGAAAAAACGCTCGGAGTTCATTCCGAAACTGTAGCGTCGAATGGTGATATGGTGATTGGTGTGGCCGATTATTTGCGCGGCAGAATCTCCGGGATAGATGATATGCTCGATTCCCTTAACGGGAAGTGGGAGGCGTTCGCCATCAAAGTTATGGATGACGGGACTCTTATTGTCGCCGGAAGCGACAGCCATGGCGCCGCATACGGAGTGCTGGAGATTAGCCGCCGTCTTGGAATTTCGCCTTGGGAATGGTGGGCGGATTCCGAACCCGCTGTGATTGATGAATTTGTATTGCCCGAAGAATACTTTGATTATCAATCACCTGATGTCGCTTATCGAGGGATTTTTATTAATGACGAGGATTGGGGAATTATGCCGTGGAGCGGCAACACATACGAACCTGAATGTGGTTATGGCAAAATAGGCCCTAAGACAACCTCTCGGATATTTGAATTATTGCTGAGACTTCGCGCCAATACCTATTGGCCGCCAATGCATGAATGTGTAATGCCGTTTTTCTTGACTGACGGCAATAAAGATGTAGCCCGCAAATATGGCATTTATATCGGAGGCTCGCATTGTGAGCCGATGGCGTGCAATGCCGCCGGGGAATGGTCGCGTAGAGGCCGCGGTGAATATGATTATGTTAATAACGATACGGCAGTATTCCGATTTTGGGAAGATCGAGTAAAAGAGGTAGCCGATCAGGAGGTTATTTACACTTTGGGAATGCGCGGAGTGCATGACGGCGCCATGGCCGGGGCAAAAAGCGCGAAAGACAGGAAGAGGGTGATTGACCGAGTTTTTGTGGATCAGCGCAATCTTTTGAGCCGGTATGTAAATGAGGATGTGACAAAAGTGCCGCAAGTTTTCATTCCATATAAAGAGGTGCTTGATATCTATAATGCGGGATTGGAGGTGCCCGAAGATGTTACTTTGATGTGGTGTGATGATAATTACGGTTATGTGCGCCATTTTCCACCCGAAACCGAGCGTTCTCGTCAAGGCGGCAACGGAATATATTATCATATTTCATATTGGGGGCGTCCGCATGACTATCTATGGCTTGGCACATTCAGTCCGTATCTGCTTTTCCATCAAATGAGCGCTGCTTATCGGCACGGCATTGATAAAATGTGGATTTTGAATGTAGGCGATATAAAACCGGCAGAATATCAGATAGAGCTATTTATGGATATGGCTTGGAATATGAATCGGGTTGTTGAGTCGGGAATAGAGCGGCATCTTTGCGCTTTCCTTAATCGGGAATTTGGCTCGGATGCTTCCGGTGAATTGCTCCCTGTAATGAACGAGCATTATAGGCTCGCATACATGAAGAAGCCTGAATTCATGGCGAATACGCGAGTTGAAGAAAAACAGAAGGAATATTACAGCGCGATAAAAGATAATGAATGGGGCGTTGATTCATTGATGCGCCGTCGCGCTGAGTATTTAAAGCTGTCAGATAAAGTTGAGGAAATTGCCGGTGCAATTACTCAGGATCGTGAAGATTGCTATTTTCAACTCGTAAAATATCCGGTTCAGGCCGCAGCCCAGATGAATCTAAAATTTATTGACGCTCAATTTAGCCGATATGGATTAATGTCCTCAGGAAAAAGCGATGAGGCATACGACAGCATAGTTTCTCTCACTGCCATATATAATAAAGGACTCAAAAATAATGGAAAATGGAATGGTATCATGGATATGGCTCCGCGGAGGTTGCCTGTATTTGGAAGAGTGCCGCAAAGAGAAAATGGAGATAGCGCTTCGGTCGTTATTTCTCCTATTTTAAAATTTAATGGAACTGACGGGGTAGGTAACTATTCAATCTGTAGCAATCTTGGGTATGGCTGCGGAGCTATAGATATCGCTAAAAATGAGCCGGTGGCATTTGACCTGCCATCAGTGGCTGGTTGCGATTCGCTGACTATTGACGTGCGGCTTCTCCCATCACATCCGATTGAAGGTGACAGCTTGTGTTTCTCGCTCTTTATTGATGGAATCCCGATAGCAGAGAATCTTAATTATGCCACTCATGGACGTAGCGAAGAATGGAAATTGAATGTTCTCTGCAATCAAGCGATACGCAAAGTGAAAATATTAAACGACGGCTTTTCTCACACAATAGTGTTCTTGCCTACTACCTTCGGTGTTACATTGGATCAGATATTGATTTGGAATCGTTAATTACGTGTTAAAAATACGTATTGAAAAACTCTATTGGGTATTAGGCGGTGCTACAAAT
>CAZELD010000047.1:0-17824 GCA_964512855.1 uncultured Muribaculum sp. | reverse complement strand
AGGGTGTATAACAGCAACATAGCGACCCTTAGGTGCTAATACGGACTATCATTAAATATTTTGTCCTTCGAAATTTATTTGCTTATTTTGCATGGGCATATGTGTTAGTTTATGTTTTTCCAACTGCAAATTTAAAACTAACGGGACATATGCCCTATTTTTTGACTGTTTTATGCCAATTTCAGAGTGTCAGCACCGCCGTTCTGCTTTGCGAGTGCAAACATAAGAACTATGTCAATCTTTTGGATGAAAATTTGTGGGTGGCGCTCCCGGTGTCGAGAAACACCGACCTTCATCGTATGGAGAAATACCTGCGCTTCAAGCCTGACACAAAGATGAAATATGTGTATTATTACGATAAAGCGGAAAATGAGGATCTCGACAAGCGTTATCCGGGTATGTCCGATGAGGAGCGCGCCAAGGAGATATGTAAGGTGCTTGATCTTAACTTCGATATGTTTTTATCTCCTGAGGAGATAAAAAAGGTTGAAGACCTGTCGGGTGAGAAAAACCGGTTTGTGCGTATTCTTGAAAACGGTGAAGGGAAGAAGGTCGCTCTTCGGGTATTTGACGATGCGAGGCGGCTTCCGAGCGAATCGGAGATAACTATCGCCATGAAGAAGCTGATAATGCCTATGCCTAAAGTGGGATTTCTGACCGGACATGGGGAACGTAGCACTACTATGGAGGGCGATCGCAATTATAAAAGATTTGCGCAAGATAAAGTATTCCGTTACTCAATGATAAATCAGGGATTTGATTTTGAGGAGGTTAATTTGTCGGCTCCTGTTTCAGATGAAATATCGATATTGATAATTGGCGATCCAAAATCTCCACTAAGCGAAAATGAGTTTCAGAATCTGCAACAGTATATTGATAAGGGAGGCAATCTGCTTATCGCCGCTGATGCCAACAGCGGGGAAGTGATGAATCCTATTCTATCATCGCTTGGTGTCACGGTAAAACCAGGTGTTCTTGTGCAACCTTCTGAAACTTATACTCCTGACTTCCTCCGCTCAATCGCTTCCGATGAGGGGTGCGACCTTATGTATGTATTTGAACAACTTAAAAAGGGTAAAGGTATAATCACAATGCCTGGAACGGGTGTAATTGATTATGACGAAAACCATGGATTCAAAGTTACTCCAGTGCTTGTCTCTGATACGGTCCCCACTTGGAATGAACTTGAGACAACTGATTTTATCAATGACTCTGTTAAGGTGAATCCTGCTATAGGAGAAGAGGTACGTAGTTTTCCGACAATGTTGGCGTTATCGCGCGCAGTGGGTGACAAAGAGCAGAAAATCATTGTGCTTGCTGACGCCGATTGTTTAGGTAATGGTGAGGTTGGGATATATAGAAAAGGCCTTAAATCGGCTAATTTCTATATAATCGTCGGTGTGTTTAACTGGTTGTCTGATGGCGCGGCTCCGTTGGATATCCGTCGTCTTACACCGCCGGATAATCACATCAATCTCGGGCTGACTGCAATGAAAGTGTGGTTTAATATTCTTTTATACGGCGTGCCGGGACTGATGCTGTTTGTTGCGGTTGGGATATGGTTACGTCGTAGGAGCCGCTAAATAGTTTCAAAATGAGTTTTATAGTTGACCGGCAGACGCAAGATGATTTGGGTCTCTTTGGCAGCAATCAAAAACAATCGATATTCGGATTGTTTAATAGAACGCATACTCGCGGTGGAGCTGAAGTCCTGAAACGGATTTTCAGCTTTCCGCTGTCTGATGCTTCACAGATAAATGCCCGTAGCGAAACGATAACATATCTGCAGCATCATCTCGTGTCATTCCCGTTTAAAGGCGAATGGTTTGATGCGGCTGAATTTTATTTGAATCAGGCTGACGAGCGAGTTTTCCAAGTCGATAAGCGGGAAGCGTTTCATAATAAGTTGAAGAGCTATATCGGAGGTAATTCAGCGATGGATGCTATTGCTGTTGGAATCGATGGGTTGCGTCAAATAGTGTTAGCGTTTGACGCATTGATTAGCTCGCTAGGCGAAGGGAGCCCGTTCCTACGGGGACTTGCCACATTCCGAGATAAGCCGTTTTTCCAATTCTGTCTTGATGAAATACCGTCTGGACGAATTGGGCTTGACTGTGTGAATCGATATGACGAACGGTTGCGTCGTGACAGCAAGAAAGAGATCGATATGATGCTCAATGCCGTCTATGAACTTGATTGTTTCCTTGCTGTAGCTGCAGTAGCTAATGAATACGGTTTTGTAGCGGCGTCGGCTATTGATTCAGAGGAAAATCTTATAGACATAAAGGGTGTGTACCATCCACTTTTGCTTAATGCCGTGCCAAATGACATTCATATATCTTCTAGCGAGAATGTTGTGTTCGATGAGCTGTTCAAGGGCACGAATGTAAAAGATGCTTTCAACGGTACGCTCGCCATAGCCGGAGGATTTTCCTCTTATACGACCTGTACTTTTCTTCTTTCCACTCATATAACTGAGGCTGCCGGAGCGCTGAATGATGTGCATAAAAACATACGATTCATATATCTTCCGACGGAGATGGCTGGCGGGCATCCGGTTTATACCTATCGTATATGCGAAGGCGTTACGACTGACCGTCACGGAATGTTGATCATAAGGCAGGAGGGAATCCTCGAACTGTTGGATTCATGACGTTATACATTACAGTAAAAGGGCGGCACTATTTTTTAGGCGCCGCCCTTTTACTGTGTGAGATTTTATTCTACGGCAAAATCAATTAATTGCTGTTTGGTGGGATCTTTTGCTACTATCTTGCCTTGTGGATTTATCAAGTAGGAATGCATTCCATTTTCAAGATGGTAGTCTTTTACCAATTGACCGGCCTTTTTGCCGGTTACATGGAATTGTGCTGTTTCGTCCATTCCGTCCTTTTTGGCAATCTCTTTGAAAAGTTTTTCACTTCGATCCATGTTGATTGCCAAAAACCGGAATCTGTCAGATGGGCGGTTGGCCGGATTCGTCCTGATTAAGTCGGAGTATTGTTTTGTCGAGATTCTTGATTTGGCATCACTGGTGGCCCAAAATTGAAGAAGTACCCAATGTCCTTTCATGTCGTCAAGAGAAACAATAGTGTCGTTGGCTTCGACTTTAAACACCGGGGCGTTGCTGCCTTTTCTTCCGTCTACGGCGTTGATCGTGGCGGCAGTGCCCAGCCCTATCAGAACAGCGAAGAGCACAATAATCATAATTGTTTTCTTCATTGCATAAACTTTAAGTTAATACTCACGGGAAAGACGCTCACGCGGATGTCCCGTTGCCGGCTTTCGGCGAGGTTAGCCTCTTCCAACCTTTGTGTAAACAATTCTGAAGCCACAAAGTTAGCTGATTTCCACTAAAATATTAAAGTTTTTTATACTTCATGTGGGCTATTTGGGGTTCAATGCGGCGTGGAGACCGCATGATGAGATGGATTTCACAATAGAGTTAAAATTTACTAAAATATGCTTTAAAACATAGCTTCGCCGATGTGTTAAGATAATGGATCGTATTTTAAACCAAAATTAATTGAAGTTGTTATAATAAGTGTTAACACAATCAAATTTGAAAAGATATGAAATTCAGACTTTCAGTAGCGTTATTCCTGTTGGGATGCGTGTCTTTTAGCGCATCGGCCATTACTCCGGCTGAAAAACAGATGGAGCTTCTTAAGAATGATCACCATATTGTTAATATTGATGGGGCGAACGACAATTCGTCTGACACAATCTCGGAACAGGAACTTATCGAAATTTTCTATTATGATCAATTCCGCCATTTCCAAGATCCGAGGGCTCCATATTTTTTGCTTATGAGCAAAACAAAGAAATCTGCTATGGGCATAGGCGGTGTTGTCAGGATGGTATGATTGGAATGGAGCAATGCCTAACTCAGGATTCATTCCTTACAATATCAAGATTCCGAATGATCCTACACAAGATAACTGGTATGGAACTACTCCGTCGGGAACTGCTCTATTCTTCTCTGTGTTTGGACTCAGCAACAATTATGGGCAATATCAACTTTACATAGAGGGAAATTTTACGGGATATGACAGCTGAGGATTTAAACCGAAGAAGGCATACGCAACTGTGAATGACTGGACGTTGGGCTACACCACATCCTCATTTGAAGATCCGGCAGCTCAGCCGCCTACACTTGACGCTCAAGGCCCTAACTCTGAATGTGGAGCGACAAATATGTTGTTGAGGTGGATGCATACTATGAAATCTCATTGGGTTGTGGGGCTTTCGGCTGAGACTCCAAGCGGCGACATCGCGTCAAAAGACGGAGATTATACCGGATGCACCGATTACGTGCTTGATTTTGCCTGATTTGTGCAATATCAGTGGGATGGTGGTTCTCATGTGCGTCTATCCGGAATTGTGCGAGGCTTGAAGTATCGCGATTTGGTGGCACAGCGTAATTATAGAGTTGCCGGATGGGGCGCTCATGCAAGCACTGTATTCAATCTTGTGGATCCATTGACGGTTTATGGCGCTTTTTGCCGAAGCATGAGCCTGTTTATGAGAATCTAATCTATAAATATGGCCTCTATGGCACAGCTAATGTGATATGGGATATTACTCCGCGTTGTGAAGTGGGATTGGAGTATAATATCGGCAAGCGTCAGGATATTGATTTGCAGCATCGTTGGGTGAACCGAGTTTGTTTCATGGCCCAATTTAGTTTTTGACCTATCCTTACATAATTTCAGGCCTATAAATACGGTTTCGTTTTGGATAGATGTCGAGTATTTGTTAACTTTGCGCAGCAATGAGTGGGACGGTTGGTCGCTTGCCGACTTCGGGCGCGGTAAGAGGAAAGTCCGGGCAACGTAGAGCGCCATAGTCACTAACGGTGACCGGTCAGCGATGGTCGAGTAGCGTGACAGAAAATTACCGCCTCCTGCCATAGGGGGTAAGGGTGAAAAGGCGAGGTAAGAGCTCACCGGATGCCGCAGCAATGCGGTGTGCCGCACGTCTTATGGGTTGCAAGGTCAAGTATACCGGCATTTAAGGGTTGCTCGCCCACTGCCGGGGGGTAGACTGCGCAGATAAATGACCGACCGTGATTTTCGGATCATGACATAACCCGGCTTATAGTTCCGCTCATATTAATAAAGAAGCGGGCTTTTCCTGTCAGGAAAAGCCCGCTTTGTTTTTTCATGCCGGTTGATTAGCCCGGAATAATTGCTTCACTGGGACATACTTCAGCGCAGCTTCCACATTCGATGCAAGTATCGGGATCGATGTGATAGATGTCACCTTCAGAAATAGCCTCAACCGGGCAAACCGGGAGACAAGTACCGCAAGCTACACATTTATCGGTAATTACGTAAGCCATGATTTTGAAAATTTAGTTTATTATACGAATTGCTTATTGTTTGCGTTGCAAAGTTATATTTTTTATTTTAAAAATGACAAAAAATCAGATAAAAATCTTGATGCAATTTTGTGGATAAATCCAACGGCCCCAACATTAAGGGATTGCATAAAAGAAGATAAAAAATATACATTTTAGGCATTCTCTTAATGATAAATTTTTAAATTTCATTAGGATTTAAAAAGAAATACTCCTTTTGAGTTGTTATACAATGGAGGAATTATGCTATATTTGCAATTTATTTCTAAAGAAAAATTGTCTTATTAACAACCACTATTACTAATGAAAGCAAAGGTTAAACCCGACTTAGGCTTTTGGAACTTATGGAATCTCAGCTTTGGATTTTTCGGTGTCCAGATAGCCTATGCTCTTCAGAGCGCCAATATCTCTCGTATTTTCGCCACACTTGGCGCCGATCCTCATGAATTAAGTTATTTTTGGATATTGCCGCCACTGGCCGGACTTGTGATCCAACCCATTGTAGGGACGCTTAGTGATTGCACCTGGAACCGTTTCGGACGCAGGTTGCCCTATCTGCTTTTCGGCTCTATTCTTGCCGTGATTGTAATGGCGCTTTTGCCAAACGCCGGCAGTTTCCATCTCGCCGTAGGCGCCGCATTAGTGTTTGGAGCCATAGCCTTGATGATGCTCGACCTTTCAATCAATATCTCCATGCAACCATTTAAAATGCTTGTGGGTGATATGGTAAATGAAAAGCAAAAAGGGCTTGCTTATTCGATACAAAGTTTTCTTTGCAATGCCGGTTCTGTCGTAGGTTTCATTTTCCCGTTTGTGTTGGCATGGATAGGTGTCAGCAATGTAGCTCAAGGTAATCAAGTTCCTGATTCAGTGACATATTCTTTCTATGGAGGCGCGGCGATATTGATTGTGTGCGTTATCTACACTTTCTGCAAAGTTAAGGAGATGCCCCCTAAAGAATATGCTGAATATCACGGAATTACAGAGGAACAGGATAATGAAAAATCCAATTTCATATCTTTGCTTGTAAAAGCTCCTAAAGTGTTTTGGACGGTGGGCCTTGTGCAGTTCTTCTGTTGGGGCGCGTTTATGTATATGTGGACATATAATGCCGGTGGAGTAGCGGAACAAGCTTTCGGATGGGACGCTTCTCAAGGCACTCAGACTGACAATTATCAAGAAGCGGCTAACTGGAATGGAATACTGTTTGCCGTGCAAGCTATAGGCTCTGTGATATGGGCCGCTGTTCTGCCTAATTTCAAAAATCGCCGCGTCGCTTATTCGTTAAGTTTGCTGATTGGTGGCATAGGATTCATATCCACGATGTTCTTCTTCGACAAATGGGCGTTGTTTATTAGCTATTTCCTTGTTGGTACAGCATGGGCGGCAATGCTTGCGATGCCGTTTACTATTCTCACCAACTCTATTTCGGGTAAACACATGGGCGCATATCTTGGATTGTTTAACGGCGCCATCACCATCCCGCAGATTGTTGCGGCAGTGCTTGGCGGTGTGATATTTAAAGCTCTTGGAGGTCATAGCCAGCTCAACATGATTGTGCTCGCAGGTGTATTGCTCATAATCGGCGCCTTCTGCGTATTCGCCATTAAGGAAACTTATGCGGAGAAACATCAGGTGCCTGTTGCTGATGGTGAACTTGTTGAAAATCCAGAACCATAAAAGTCTTTAAGCTTATTTGCAATTTTTATACAGCGACGCTTTTCTCAATATAATTTGATAGAAAAGCGTCGTTTTTGTTATATATTGTCGCATTTGATTGAGGATATATGGGCTTGAATGTGGCGATGTTGAGAATAATCACTATCTTTGCGGGCAGACAGCTTGAAGTCTCGGTATTTGAGATGCGAGCGAGATGATGAAAAAAATAGCGTTTATCTGACGATTATTCATGCTTCGATAAATATGGCTGATATAAATCGGAGTTCAAGAATTAGATGACGGATACAGGCTCTAATGCTATTTCTTTTTTAATTAGTCGGTTGATGAGAAGAGCCCGTTGGCCGGTCATTGATTTTATGAAAACTGCTCCCAAGTTTCGGCATTTTGTTCTCACGTTGTTTAACCTTAAAATTTGGAACAAGGATAAAACGAATACACCGACTCACACTGATGAATGGTTAAGTGACCGATTTGATATTTTTGAAAAATATTGCTTGCCTTCCATGATGGCTCAGGAGTGTAAAGACTTTATATGGGTAGTATTTTTTGATTCCGATACGCCGCAAAAGTATAAAACGCGTATTATGGAATATGAAACGTTGTGTCCACAGTTCCGGCCATGTTATATGGATGCGAATGAAGCAAGTCTGTTTCGAGCGGCAGATGCCGATATGCGGTGCAGACCGATACGAGAATTAGTGAAAAATTGCCTTGAAGGTGGAGACGAATATGTAATCACCACCAATCTTGATAATGACGACGCATTGTCGGTGGATGCGGTAGGGCGTATTCAACGTGCGTTAAATCTCTCGCCAACCTGTGGCGCTATCATATTTCCATGGGGGATGCAATACATTTCTGCGATAGGTATGATTTTAAAGATGTTTTATCCTCATAATCATTTCATGTCGCTGGTTGAAAAAACAGACAGCGATATAAAGACGATTCACTATTTTATCCATACGAAAGTGCGCAAACAGATGCCGGTAATTGATGTCGACGGCGGTCCGGGTTGGCTTGAAATTGTGCATGGGACAAATGTGAGCAATGAACTTAGAATCACCAGCAGGATAAAATATAGGTTATGCTTCCGCAAGTCGACTTTATCCGGATTTGGGTTAGATATATCGTTTTCTTTCGCTCACAATGTGATGGCCGCATTGGTGAAATATCCTGCATATTTTTTACGTATCGCTTGTGTGAAAATACGGAAAAAGCTTCTAAAACGGTAGTTTTTATATAGATAGTGTGATTCTTGGTTGGCTGTGTTTAAGTGTTGTTAATGTTGTTTAAGGTTAATTCCCGAACCAATATTTCAGGGGTTTGTTTACAAGACAAACTAACTTAAATACTGCGATTATGGACTATAGAGAAGTAACAAGTTCAAGTACAGTGGTGCTTGTGGAGTTTTATGCGACATGGTGTCCTCATTGCCGTAAAATGATGCCCGTTGTGGAGCAGGTAAAAGAGTTGCTTGATTCCCGCGTTCCGGTTTACCAATTTGATATTGATGAGAATCAGGCTGCCGCCGACGATGCCGGAGTTGAATCGGTGCCTACGTTTATTCTTTGCCGTGACGGGGAAGCTGTGTGGAAACATAGCGGAGAAATAGACGGAGAACTTCTATTGAGCAAAGTGGAATCCTTTGCCGGATAGAGGCTATAATGTTTAATTAAGGAAGGCTTAACCGCTATGGCTGAAACGACTATTTTTCGGAATATTTAGCTGGAGTGAAGTCGGAATCACTTATTTTTCAGTGAGCCTCCTTGCGTTGCTTATTTTTCCGCAGTGGATGTGCTATCTGGCTTTATGTAATGCCTGTTGCCTGCCATTCACATTTTGGAGTATATGGTATCAGAAGTTCCGTGCAAAAAAAATGGTGTACGCTTTGTGTGAGCGTACAGTGTTCGCTATGGTTGCTCTTTTTCTGCTATCTTGGCGGTGGATGGTTCAGAGGCGTGTCCCCGCTTAGAATAGAATTTTTTGTGCTTGGGATGACCTATCTTTTTGTGCTTCTTGCTCTGAATAGACTGCTCCCGTTTTTTTGACAAGTCGGAAGAAAATAATTAGGAATTATTAAAACTGAGTGTATGAAGAAGATTCAGAAACCGGATATCAAGGATGCTGTAAAAATCTCAGCTTTTGATTTGAATAAGATTCATTTTTCAGAAAAGCGCACTGTGCTCACTTCCGAACTTCTTGAAAAGCTTGGATCGGGCGGGGACAAGGTCAAAAATACGTTGAATTTTTTTTCTAAGATATTTGTGATGCCGTCTCTTGTCATTTTAGTATTTTAACGGTGTTATCCCCTGCTTGTCTTTTTTTGTGAAATGTCAATTTTAAATTGTATATTTGTGCAAGAAAGAACGATATATGGAAAATTATATAGTATCGGCCAGAAAATACCGCCCGTCGACATTTAAAAGCGTTGTCGGACAGGCGGCATTGACTGCCACGTTGAGAAATTCGATAAGCAAAGACCGGCTTGCCCACGCTTACCTCTTCTGCGGCTCGCGCGGTGTCGGAAAAACGTCATGCGCCCGCATATTCGCAAAAACCATTAATTGCGAAAACCGTACGCCCGATGGCGAGGCGTGTAATGAGTGTCCATCGTGCCGGGAATTCAATAAAGGCAACTCTTTAAATATTGTAGAGCTTGACGCTGCGTCAAACAATGGCGTCGATTACATGAGGGAGCTTACCGATCAGGTGCAGGTTCCGCCTGTGAATGCTCGCTATCGAGTGTTTATAGTCGATGAGGTTCACATGCTTTCCACTGCAGCGTTCAATGCGTTTTTGAAAACGCTTGAAGAACCGCCGTCCTACGTGGTGTTTATACTTGCCACCACCGAAAAGCATAAAATAATCCCTACAATCCTTTCAAGATGCCAAATATATGACTTTAACCGTATCACCATTCAGGATATGGTTGACCATCTTAAATACATAGCGTCGCAAGAGGATATCTCTGTTGAGGATGCGGCTCTTAATGTAATAGCCCGTAAGGCTGACGGAGCTATGCGTGACGCTCTTTCCATTTTCGATCAAGTGGCAGCTTCGTCGATGGGAAATGTCACATATCGCGCGGCTATCGACAGCCTTAATATTCTCGACTACGAGTATTATGATCGCCTTGTTGAAGCGTTTCTTGCGGGTAATGTTCCTGATTCGCTATTGATTTATAAGGAGATTCGTGACAAGGGATTCGATTCGTTGTTTTTCATAAACGGTCTTGCCTCCCATTTTCGCGATTTGATGGTAGCTTGCAATCCGTCAACAATCACTCTTCTTGAAGCGAGCGATGAAGCGAAGAAACAGATGGCCGCAGTGGCGGCGAAATGTGCTCCGCCATTCTTATATAAGGCGATGGAGATACTTAATGATGCTGACCTTAACTATCGCACAGCCTCGAATAAGCAATTTCTTGTCGAGCTTACGCTGATAAAACTGTGCCAAGCGGTCAGCCCCTCTCAAAGTGAAAGTGATGCGAGAGAGGGGCAGTTGCGTCCGATATCTTCATCGGGCAAAGCATCACCTGTGACTGCGGTTCAGCAGCCAAAAACGAAGACTCAGCCTCAAAATCCACCTGTGCAATTTCGGCAGGTACAGGCGCCTACACCCGCATCTCCAAAACCGAAAGGCGCCTTTGGCGGTTTGCACGTTCCCAACTTGTCGATAAACGGCAAGAAAAAAATTGAAGAGGTAAAAGTCTCGGAAGAGGAGCGCCCATACGAGCGTAAAAAGCAACTATTTTCCGATGAGCAATTTATCGATGCATGGAAAAGTATTATGGAGAAATATCCCACAGAGCATCTTATGATTAATGCCATGCGCATCTCCAATCCTAAACGCGCTGGTGACGCGGTGTTCAGGGCAGTGGTTGAGAGTGAGGCCATACGGGATGTCCTGATGTCGTCAATGCAGCTTATTGTGGGCGATCTAAGAAGTCGCTTGCAAAACGATTATATAACGCTTGACGTGGTTCTGGACAAAGAGAAGGCGACTGTCACTTCATTGACCGATAATGAAACTTTTCAGATAATGCGGAAAAATCATCCTTATTTCGATAAGTTTATAGAGGATTTCCATCTCACGATTATATGATGCGCTATAGTTTTTAAGATAGGGCGAGCCAAATATATGTGTGAAGTTTTTTATCTTTTCGCAATTTTGGCGCAGATCATTTTTGTTATGAGTATGGTTAATCAAAAAGGAAAAAAGATATAAAATGTGAAATTATAATTTTTTATATGTAACTTTTTCCTAATTTTGCCAAAATTTTGAAT
Organism: uncultured Muribaculum sp.; assembly: GCA_964512855.1. GTDB lineage: Bacteria > Bacteroidota > Bacteroidia > Bacteroidales > Muribaculaceae > Muribaculum. The sequence continues at coordinate 6,496 of CAZELD010000047.1, read as the reverse complement.
GTAAATTATCATCATGCCAAAGAATTTAGTTATAGTAGAGTCGCCTGCAAAGGCAAAGACAATAGAAAAATTTTTAGGTTCCGACTATAAAGTGATGTCGAGCTACGGGCATATTCGAGACCTTAATAAGAAAAAATTTGGCATAGATGTTGAGCATGGATTCAAGCCGGTATATGAGATTCCCGCTGAAAAGAAAGCCCTTGTGGCCGACTTGAAGAGCGCGGTCAAAAAGGCCGATACTGTGTGGTTGGCTTCTGATGAAGACCGAGAAGGGGAGGCTATCGCATGGCATCTCTGTGAAGTGCTCGGGCTTGATCCGCATACCACTAAGCGTATTGTATTCCATGAGATAACGAAGAAAGCGATTGAAGAGGCTATAAAACATCCGCGCGCCATTGATCTGAACCGTGTTGACGCGCAGCAAGCGCGCAGGGTGCTTGACCGTATTGTCGGATTTGAATTGTCGCCTGTGCTTTGGAAAAAAATCAAGCCTGCTCTATCGGCGGGACGCGTGCAGTCGGTTGCCGTGCGCCTTATTGTTGAACGAGAGAAGGAGATCTCCGAATTTAAATCGGAACCTTTTTATCGCATAAATGCCGAATTTTCCACCCCTTCAGGCTCAATTATAAAAGCAGAATTGGCTCGCCGCATAACAGATAGAAGTTATGTCAGCGATTTTTTGAAATCGTGTTCCAATGCGTCATTTAAGGTTACCGCAGTGACCGAAAAGCCTTTATCCAAATCGCCTGCCGCCCCGTTTACAACCTCTACTCTTCAGCAAGAGGCTGCGCGCAAGCTTGGTTTCACGGTGTCACAAACGATGATGATCGCCCAGCGTCTTTACGAAGCCGGGCATATTACATATATGCGTACCGATTCACTTAATCTCTCTGTTCAGGCTGTTGCGGCGATTGCTTCGGAAATCAAGGATAAGTTGGGTGAAAATTATCTCAAAACGAGGAAATATCACACCCATAGCAAGGGTGCGCAAGAGGCTCACGAAGCTATACGTCCCACTGAAATTTCTGCGAGAAACATTGATGGAACAGCACAGGAAAAGAAGCTATATTCTCTTATTTGGAAACGTACCATCGCATCTCAGATGGCCGATGCTCAAATAGAGAAAACCAATGTGGAGATTACTCCATCGACAGGTTCGGAACATTTTACTGCGACCGGAGAGGTCGTTAAGTTTGACGGATTCCTGAAAGTTTATATCGAAGGTAGAGATGATGATAATGTGGAAGCCGATGCCGGCCGATTGCCGGAGATTACACGTGGCGAAGGGCTTGCGCTAAATGAAATCGTGGCTACACAGCGTTTCACGCAGCAACCCCCGCGCTATACTGAGGCTTCCCTCGTAAAAAAAATGGAAGAACTTGGAATAGGCCGTCCATCAACCTATGCGCCCACCATCTCTACTATTCAAGCCCGTGAATATGTGGAAAAAAGCGAGAATCCCGGTGAAGAGCGCCAATATGAGGTGATGACTCTTAAGAACGGAGAGGTGTCTGTATCGCAACGCACTGAAACTTTCGGATCGGAAAAAGGTAAACTTATTCCCACTGACATTGGCGAAATTGTCAATGATTTCTTGACTGAATATTTCCCTTCGATTCTTGATTATGATTTCACCGCGCGGATGGAGGAAAAATTTGACGATATCGCCGAAGGCACGCTCGGCTGGAGTAATGAAATAGAAGATTTCTACTCAATGTTTCATCCTGATGTGGATCATGCTCTTAATATGCGTCTCGAACACAAGGTGGGCGAGCGGCAGCTTGGCTTTGATTCGCAAGGCCGTCCGGTGAGCGTGAAGATTGGCCGTTTCGGCCCATTGGTGCAAATTGGCGATTCCGAGAGTGAAGAAAAGCCGAAATTCGCCTCTCTGCTAAAGGGACAATCAGTGGCTACCATCACCTTGGAAGAGGCGTTGAAGCTATTTGAGTTTCCGAGAGTGTTAGGTGAATTTGAAGGGTCAGACGTGCAGGTGGCTATTGGAAAGTATGGCCCTTATGTGAAGCATAACGGTAAATTCGTTTCGATCCCTGAGGATAAAAATGCTGCAGAGGTGACATTGGAAGAAGCTGTTGAGATGATATTGCAAAAAAGAGAAGGGGAGACTAAGCGTCTTATAAAAGGATTTGATGAGGAACCTGATTTGCAGATTCTTAACGGACGTTATGGTCCATATATCGCCTATAATAAGAATAATTATAAAATTCCGCGTACAATCACTGACCCGTCAAGTCTTTCGTTGGATGACTGCCGTGAAATTATAAAGGAGCAGGATGCGCGGCCCAAGAAGCCGGCCCGTCGCGCCGCAACACATAAAAAGTAATAATTATGCCACAATATAAGTCGCGTTCCACAAAGCCCGGAGCTGAAAAGGCGCCATTTCGCCCTGATGTGATTGAATCATATTCTCCGCAAGAGCCGTGCGGGTTGCTTGACTTTTTGATTAAGTCCATGCCGCAACGTAAACGCACATCAATAAAAGAACTTCTCAAGCACAATCAGATAGCGGTTAACGGTATCCCTGTGACGCAGTTTGACGCTGAATTAAATCCTGGCGACAATGTGCAGGCAAATCTCACTCGTGAATTTCGTGTGTTTTCTAATCGTCGTGTCAAAATTGACTATGAGGATGACGATATTATTGTGATTGAGAAGGGATATGGACTTCTTTCAATGGGTACTGACAAGGTGAAGGAAGGCACTGCGTATTCAATTTTGCGTGATTATGAGAAGTGGAAGGATCCGCGTAATAAGCTGTTTATAGTACATCGCCTTGACCGAGACACATCGGGATTGATGATGTTTGCTAAAAATCCACAAGCTAAAGACGCAATGCAGCATAATTGGAATAATATGGTGCTTAGCCGTAAGTATATAGCTGTTGTTGAAGGCTATGTGGAGCAAGATAGCGGTGTAGTGAAAAGTTTCCTTGTGGAAAATTCACAAATGGAAGTTTATTCATCTCAAGAGCCGGTGGAAGGTGGCGTATGGGCTGTTACGCGTTACAAAGTTTTGAAGCGCGGCAATGGGCATACCATGCTTGAAGTGGAGCTTGATACCGGACGAAAGAATCAAATCCGTGTGCACATGAAAGATCTTGGTCATCCGATAGCCGGCGATCGTAAATATGGCGCGCGCGCGTCGATCATACATCGTCTTGCCCTTCATGCTCAGACATTGCGGTTCGCTCATCCTGTGACACGCCGTGACATGAATTTCTCAACTCCTATTCCGGGATCATTTTTTAAACTCATCGGCGGCAAACGATGATTCCATGAGGTAGCGTCAAATATACTTTGCAATTATCGCTGCGCGTCACCAGCCACCGGAGGCTCCGCCCCCGCCGGTCATGCCGCCGCCAAACGACCCTCCAGAGAATCCTCCTCCTCCAAAGCCTCCTTTCCCTCCACCGCCCGGGATAATCACAACCGGTGGAACAATGACCTTTGGGATATTATAGGATACTTGACTGCGGTTTCCGCAGTTGCGGCACACATATTCTTTTATTCCTACGCCTTCATTGAATTCAGTGGGTTTCCTGAGCACACGGTCGCTGCGCAAAGATGCCGCGCGTGTTCCGCATTCAGGACACACTTGATAAATGGAATGTTGATTCACAAATGGCAGAATGTCGGTCTCGCCGCAAGTGTCGCACAACCACACGTCATAATCCACTGAATCAAGTTTTTCTTCCAGGTCTTGAGCGGGTGTGAGATACTGATTGTCGGTCTGTTCGTCAAGACGGCGCATCTTGTGATGGCAATTCGGGCATATCCTGCGGCGAGTCCGTTGATAGCGCATTGCCAGCCATACAAGCAGCGTCACAACAAACGGTATCCACAATCCGATAAATCCGATAATCAAAGCGGGCACCATCATGCCCTTCAATGCCATATAACGGTCATAACGGTCATCATGGCGAGTTTTGAATAGGATCCACAGCAGCCACAACATTAGCATGGCGGCAAGTCCGAATCCCAAACCGACCCATGCGGAAAAGAGTTCGTCGCTATCATTTCCGGAAGACGCATTTGCGTCGTTGGCATATTTTGACATCAACTCTTCAGTGGCTCCCGGGGTGGTGGCGATCCGGTATATTTCGTTTACTCCGGCGATGACTCCACCATCGTAATCGCCATTTTTGAAATGCGGAGTCACGATGTCGCGTATTATGCGGCCTGCGATAATATCAGGTACAACGCCTTCCATGCCATAGCCTGTGCGTATAGTCATCCGCCGATCATTTACCGATACAAGGAACAGTAACCCGTTGTCCTTGTCGCTTTTCCCGATGCCCCATTTCGAGAACAGTTCGGTGGCAAATGTGTCGATGTCGCCGCCGTCGATATTTCCCACTACAGCTACAACGACTTCTGATGACGTTTTTTCCCATAATTCCGCCAAAGTGTCGTTAAGTTTTGCGACAGTTTCCGCCGATAGCAGATTGTCGGGATTACTTACGTATTGTGTTCTGTTGGCAACATGGACATTGGGAATGTCGTTGATTCCATACTCTTTTGCCGATAATCCGGCTGCTATTAAAATGGAGAAAAACAGTGTTATTACGAGGCGATATTTCATTTTGAAATGGGTTAAGTCCGTAGTATAATCGAGCCGGCATCACACGGCGGGCAGGCTCATGCCGCACAATTTCCGGTAAAGATCGAGGGCGTAAACGTCGGTCATCCCGGATATGTGGTCAAGCGCCGCCTGCACTTTGCCATAAAGAGTTGGCGCTCCAATGTCATATTGCTTGGGTACTTTACTTAATAACAAAGAAGAATAGTTAAGTTCAGGGAATCTTGCGGCATGAATCAATTTTTCCATGAGAAATGATATGATTCGGTTACCGGCGAGTTCTATGTCGACCACATCACTTGCGCGATATATTTTCGCCCATGCAAGCGCTGAGCATCGTTGATATCCTTCCTTTTCGAGCGGTGAGATGTGGTCGAGCAGAGTGCCTTTGAATGTCCCTGCAAGAATTTCTTCCTCGTTGTTGACAAATGTCGCCGCGCACTCTTTTACAAGTGAGCCGATGACGCAACTGCGCAGATAGGCTATCTTTTCATTAGGATCCTCTATGTGGTTCATGATGCCGTGCATATATTCTTGGCGCTCCGCAGGGAAGAATGATTTGAAAGTCTCGATGACTTCAGAGGTTGACAGCACCCTTAGCTTGTGGGCGTCTTCAATATCCATCACTTGATAACAGATGTCGTCGGATGCCTCCACGATATAAACGAGTGGGTGGCGCGCATAGCATATTTCGCCGTTATCGCCGAATTTGGGGATTAATCCGAGTTCGTCGGCGATGCGTTGAAATGTAGGCGCTTCCGATTCAAAAAAACCGAACTTTGATTTACCTCCGGCCATGCGCGATTCATATGGATATTTCACTATAGATGCGAGCATGGAATAGGTCATAGCGAATCCTCCGGGTCGGCGTCCTTTAAACTGGTGAGTAAGCAGCCGAAAAGAATTGGCATTACCTTCAAAGTTGGTCAGATCAGTCCATTGCCGTTCCGTCATTTCCGGTTTCAGAACACTTCCAGGACCTTCGCTAAAAAAAGTCGATATAGCTTTTTCCCCCGAGTGCCCGAATGGAGGGTTGCCGAGATCATGGGCGAGGCAGGCTGCCCCGACAATTTCGTCGAGCGCATCAAGTTTGTGCTCCCAAGGCGCATCAGAGTATTTCGACTTCAGCACGGCGCTTACTTCATTGGCAAGCGAGCGGCCCACCGATGCTACCTCCATCGAATGAGTCAAGCGGTTATGGACAAATATACTCCCGGGAAGAGGAAATACCTGGGTCTTGTTCTGAAGCCGCCTGAATGGAGACGAGAATACAAGGCGGTCGAAGTCGCGTTGAAAATCGCTGCGTGACCCCTTTTGCGAAAGATGATAATCCTCCAACCCAAGACGTTTGTCGTTGATCAACTTATCCCAATTCATCATCATTTATAAAACACACTCATATTTTTCAGAGTTCGAATATACCAATATTTTATCGATAATCCAAACGCTAAGGCTATTAACATAATTTAACGGGGCTATTTATACGTACCTTAGCAAAATTTAATTTTAAACCTTTTTTTATATACCAATTTATGTATCGCATTAAGACAATGGCGTTGGCCGTAGCGTTGGCTTTCAGCTCGACATTATTGGCGGCTGAAGATTCGCTGTTTTTCACTTTTCGTCATTCCGACGGATCTGTGACACAAATTGAGATCCCGTTTACTGAAGGTAGGTTCTATAAAATGGTTTGTCAGTGCATGTGCAGAACCCAACGGCATCATTGCGCTGATTCGTGAGAGCATCACGAATGCAAAGGCAGCAATTGTATGTGACTAATACAACCTTTCAATCCGTTATTTTACATCTTTTTGTGTTCTTTTTTTTAGGAGGGTGGGGTAACTATTTGTAAATTAGCACTATACTACTTGCGGCTTTTCAATTGGACACAGTAATCCAC
>CAZELD010000046.1:0-18200 GCA_964512855.1 uncultured Muribaculum sp. | reverse complement strand
TGCAGATGCGTAACTGCTCCCCCCAGCACATTAGCATCAGGAGAAGCAAAAATTTCAACATTTTCTTTGTCATAAAATGATTGGTTAAAAATTAAGTGGTTAATAAATTAAGGTTAATTTCACAATTATAAATAATTTTGTCTGTTAATCAAAGAAAATTTTGACGGTTTTTTTGTTCTTTCAGAATAAACAATTATTTTTGCTTTATAAAAATTATTAACTGATTTAACAATTATATTATGATTAACGGTAAAATTCAAGATGCGATAAACGCGCAGATTAATGCCGAGTTTTGGTCGGGCTATCTTTATCTTTCAATGGCCATGCATTTTGAGGCTGATGGAAATTCAGGAATCGCCAATTGGTTCCGTATTCAGTTTAAGGAGGAACAGGCTCATGCCGAGATTTTTATCAACTATCTGAATTCACGCGGCGGTCGTGTGGTTCTTGAACCAATCGCGGCTGTTGATACCAATTGGGCATCGCCGTTGGCGGCTTTTGAGGCTACTTTAGCTCATGAAGAGAAGGTTACGGCAATGATAAACAACCTATACGCTCTTGCCGAGGCTGAACATGACTATGCAACCCGTGGTAAGCTTGATTGGTTTGTTTCAGAACAGGTGGAGGAAGAGGAGACAGCGCGAAATATGATTGACCGATTGAAGCTGATTGGCGATGACGGTCTTGCTCTTTATACTCTAGATCGTGAACTCGCCGCACGGGTATATAATGTGCCGGCTCCACTGGCTCAGCAGGATTGAGCGATCATATGTATAATCTAAGGGTATAGGCTAACAGAAAACAGGAGATAATTAGTTGATGAAGCATCAAGTTAAAAATTATCTTTTGTTTCTTGTTTTCTTTTGATTTTTTGTATCAATGCGCGCTTGAGCGCGTTATTGATATTTTCCTGATCGGATTCGATACAATGTTTCTTTTGTGAGGCCTAAAAATGACGCAATCTGTGTTATTGTGGCGTATTCGAGCAATCTCGGATATCGGTTAATGACCCATTCATATCGCTCTTTGGCGTTCATGCTTTGAAAAACATATAGCCGTTCTTCAAGATAAGTCTGATATTGTTGGAGTCCGGTGTGGAAAAATAGAAGCGCTTCCGGCGATTTTTCTGTAGTGATGTTGTTGAGCGCTTCACGAAGCGTGGCGTTTGGAATATATATTATTTCAGTATCTTCGAGGAAAGTGATTGTGATTTGCATTGGTTCAATTGCGGCAAGCAGTCTTGTCACGAGGTATTCATCATCGAAAGCGAATGATATGGTATGTTCTTTCCCATCTTTGGTGTAGAAGGCACGTGCAGCTCCTTTTTTTATATAATATGTTTCGATCACCTGATTGCTGCGTTCAATAAAACTGCCTTTGGGCATATTTTTATCCACAATAAGGGTGTTGACCTGCTTTATTTGAGCCGGCGACAATTTGAATATTTTTTTCAGGTGTTCTATGGGGTGCGCCATGTCAATATGCGTTTTCTTCGCCTCGTATGGCGTTGATGACGGTAAGGACTATGATTTTAAGATCCAGGAAAAAGTTCCAATGCTCAATATACCATACATCACACTCCACGCGCTTTTCCATCTGCCACAACTCATCGGTTTGCCCTCGGTAGCCTGTGATTTGAGCCCACCCGGTGATGCCCGGCTTTATCATGTGCCTAACCATATACTTGTCAATGAGTTTTGTATAGTCAGTGGTCTGTTTCACCATGTGAGGGCGCGGGCCGACAACCGACATATCTCCGAGCCACACGTTGATAAATTGCGGCAACTCATCCATGCTGGTGTGGCGTAGGAATTTGCCGACTTTGGTGATGCGTGAGTCGTTGCGAGTGGCCTGCTTGCTGTCGCTGGAGGCGTTCACTTTCATCGTACGGAATTTATAACAATTGAATTCCCGTCCGAGGTATCCGGTGCGTTTTTGCTTAAAAAATATTGGGCCAGGTGATGAAATTTTTACCGCGATTATTATTGGGATGAAAATAATTGGAGAGACAATGAGGAATGTAGTGGAAAATAATAGATCAAATCCCCGTTTCAATACTCTATTAAGCGGATTTTTCAGAGGATTTTTACGTACTGACAGAATAGGCACGCGTCCTATGTTGGAAAGATCCCCCACTCGTATCACGTATGGACTTACTTGGGGGACATAGTAAAATTGAACGACCGCATCGTCTGCAATTTTTATGACTTTACGGAATGTTTCGGCATCTTCTCCTGAAATGGCGTAATAGATCTCATCGACATTGTTGCCGGTTACAAACTGCTTGATTTGGTCGATTGATCCGATGTAATTGCCGGCAGGAATGTTGCCTTGGGATGGGGCGAAAAAACCAAGCACTCTGTAGCCATACCCCGGGTCGGACAACATCTCCTCTTGCAGCCTGACCGCCGTTTCGCCATTGCCTATTATTATCGCGCGCGTGTAGTTGAATCCCTTTTTGCGAAAATGCTTTGTGGATAATCGCGTCGCAATCCATCCAATGGGCAAAAGAGTGAAGAGCAGTCCGTAAAACCATAGGTAGAACGGCATATTATGCACCCATGAATCGAGAAATGTGAGAATGGAGAAGAAGAACAGCGCGTGTATGCACGCCGCTTCAAAAGCGTGTTTCACGATTATATCGAGATGGGTGGCTCTTGTTTGAACTCTATTTGAACGTAAATATACTATCGGCAGATAAGATATGTTGACAATCAGCCAAGTCACTTTCCACCTGAATCCAATCACAAATTCATCGGATAAACTTGCAATCAAAAACGCCAGATTGACCATGAAAAAGCCGACAAGAGTCTCTGCCGTGTGAAGATATTTCCCGTATCTGCCTTTACCTTGCAATGTATTTATGTACTTTTTAGACCCATTTTATTTGCCCTCAGGTGTCAGAAATTGACACCTGAGGGCAATGTGAAATGTGTTGTGATTCCTTGTTATATGCGTCGCCTTATATTACAGCTTGCTGTCAATGAGCTTAATCTTGGCTTCTAATGATGCGATGTCGTCTTTTATGCGTTGCATACGGCGTTCGGTGTCTTTAAGAAGCGAGTTGCCGCTCTTTGACGTGATGTTGAAGAATCCGAGGTTGTTCTCGTAGGTTTTCAATTCGCTGCGTTTTTGTTCGCAAGTACGTGCAAGACGTTCACGCTCTCTGTAGAGCTTATTTTCGTCATTGGCTATTTCGCTTATGTCATTGGCGAAGTTAGCCATATTGGCACGAGCCTCTTTGACATCGAAATGGTCATAAAGTTTGTCAAGAATCTCTTTGTAGGCGTTATATACCTTGTCCTTCTCTTTAAATGGTACATGGCCAATTTGCTGCCATTTCGCCATGGCGTCCTTTATGAGCTTGACTGCATCTTCACGGGGAGTGTCGAGCGGTATATTTTTCAAGCTTTCAATGATGGAATTTTTCTCTTTAAGATTCTGTTGTTCAGCTTTGCGGGTGCTTGAGGTGGCTTTTTTACGGCGATCGAAGAAATAATCGCAAGCTTGTTGGAATCTTTCCCACACGGCGTCGCTGTGCTTTTTGTCGACAGAACCTACGGTTTTCCATTCCTTTTGTAACTCAACAAGTTTGTCGGCAGTATTTTTCCAGTCGGTGCTCTCTTTAAGCGCTTCGGCTTTTTCACAAAGCGCTATCTTTTTGTCAAGATTCGCAGAGTGGCTTTCTCTTATATTTTTGAAGAATTCAGCTTTTGCGGCAAAGAATTTGTCGCAAGTCTCACGGAAACGGGCAAACAGCGCGTTGTTGACCTTCTTTGACGCAAATCCGAGCTTTTTCCAATCCTGCTGTGCCGCAAGTATTGTTTTTGTCATCTCTTCCCAAGCTGCATAGCTTTTCAATGTTGAAAAATCCAAAGCTTCAACACGCTCGCATATTTCGGTCTTTTTCTCTTCATTTTCACGTTCGCGAGCTTTGCGCTGCTCAAAGAAATCCTGATACTTTTTGTTTATAATCGCTGAAGCGTCTTTGAATTTTTCCCAAATGCTTTCTCTGATTTCTTTCGCTACGGGGCCGGTTTCGCGCCATTTGTCATGGAGTTCTTGCAACCGACGGAATGCTAATATGACATCATTCTCCGCAGCGAGTTTTTCAGCCTCATCAATCAATAGCTGTTTCTGCTCAAGATTCTTTTTAAAGTCGTAGTCTCGAAGATCTTTGTTGATTTTAAGCCTGTCGTAGAACCGTTCTACCGCCGCGGAATAGTTGCGATATATTTCCGTTGTTTCGGTGGGAGGGACTTCTCCGGCGTTTTTGAATTCTTGTGTCAATTCTCGGAATCGCGGGAATGTGCGGTTCACATTGTCGGTGTCTTCAGCCAATTTTCCAAGCTCATCGATGATTTCACGTTTTTTTGCTAAATTGGCCTGTTTTTGAGCTTCCACCTCGGCAATATACGCAGCTTTTTTCTCTTTCAACTCTTTCATTAGGGCTTGAAATTTCTCCTCCGCTTCATCCGGCCGTGGAGCGAAAGCCGCTTCTTCATTTCCTTTGTCAAGAAATGCTTGTTTTTCTATCGCAAGTTCATTTTTGCGTATTGAGAAAAACGCTTGCTTGAGGTGTGTTATCTCATCCCGTGATATTTCGCTGCCCTCCTTAGTGTTCAAATCAATAAGTGCGGCAATAATTTCGTCTTTTGTCAAATGCTTTTTGTCATTTGGCTCATCGCTCTGTTTTTCATCGGCATCCATAGCCTTAATTGTTGCGCTTTCAGCAATTTCTGTGGGAGATTCCTCGCCGCCATTCAAGATGTCCCTTTCGGTGTTTTCTTCCGGTAGGGAAAGGTCATGTAATTCCATAAGGTTATTCTGTTAAGTGAGCCGCAATTTGTTATTTTTACGACATCTGTAATCAATTTTTCAAATATAGTCAAAATTTTGTAAATGCGCACTCATAAATGCGAAAAATCATCTCAACCCATAAATTATCACATGCGTAATCATTGTTTTAAGGTGAGATGATTCTTTAATACGCGATTAGAAATTAGCCGCGATCGAGTCGGCGATATCTTTCATGTCTTTGCTGTCAAGCGACAGTTTCTCCTTGAAAAAGTTCATGTCGCTCTCCTTGTTGATAGGAACAAGATGTATGTGCGCGTGTGGAACCTCGAGGCCGATGACCGCAACTCCCACTTTTTTGCATGGCAATGATTTTTTCATAGCCTCTGCGACGCGTTTTGCGAAAAGTTGTAAGTCACGGTATTCATCATCAGACAGGTCGAAAATGTAATCCACCTCCTTTTTGGGAATGACAAGAGTGTGTCCCGGCGCAACCGGATTTATATCAAGAAAAGCGTAGTGCTTATCATCTTCCGCTACCTTGTAACTGGGTATTTCTCCGGCGGCTATTTTGCTGAATATGGATGCCATGATGTCAAAATGATATTTCTACAATTTCAAATTTAGCGATTCCGGCCGGAATTTTAATTTCGACAACTTCACCAAGCTTATGCCCGAGCAACCCTTGAGCGATCGGCGTGCTTGAGGCGAGCTTTTTCTCTTTGAGGTTGGCTTCGCTGTCGGCGACGATGGTGTATTCCATGGTCATGCCGTTGGCGATATTCTTAATTTTAACCTTATTCAGGATTTGTACAACTTCGGTGTTGAGTTTGCTGTCGTCAATGATGCGAGCGTTGGCAACAAGATCCTTAAGTTGTGAAATTTTCATTTCCAACATACCCTGAGCCTCTTTTGCGGCATCGTATTCCGCATTTTCAGACAAGTCACCTTTGTCACGAGCTTCTCCGATGGCGCGTGAAATCTCAGGACGCTTAACATTTTCAAGATAAGCGATTTCTTCCATTTTCTTTTTGTACCCTTCACGAGTCATGTAAGTGATGGCCATGATTATATAGTATTTAAGTTAGACTAAAAAATTAAAGAATCTCGACCGGTTGGCGAGACCCTTATCTTTATAAATGAGTTGTTAATCATTTCACAAAGATAGTGAATTTTTGGAGATAAAAAGAATATGAAGATCTGTTTTTAAACATTTTTATAAAAATCTTTTCAATATAAGGTGTACTCCTCGGCCGCCATACCGGGTGTAAATGTAGGCTAACCGATATAGCGCTTTTTTATGTGTGTGTCGCGCTGATTTTAGAGTTTCGTTTAAAAGCCGAGTGGATTCTGAAGACCCTTCGCGGGCATACAGTGCTGCAAGAATTATGCGGCGTAAATCTATCCAGTTTGTGTTCCAATTGTTTTTCCGGAACAGTTTTTCCGATAAATCGAGGACATCTTCCCATTGATTGTGACGGGATGCGTAGTCCGAGCCGGTGATCGACACTTTTGTTTCGAACACGTCAACTGTTATTTCGTCCCCGAGCCTTAGCATTTTAGGATTTCGTTCCAGCAATCTCATGCCGAGCTCGTAGTCGTCCCATCCGAGGGCGGCTTCGTTCCAGCCTCCGACAGCTCGTATAAGCGACACGCTCGCCGCATAGCGCAATGTCGATAGCGTTGCGTTAAAAGTGTGGCGGAAGAGCGGGTCGCGATCCGCAAACGGTCTTACGGCTGTTTTGCCGTCGGCTGAGTGGAACAGTATGTCCCATCCGGCGATGTCCAGTTCCGGGTCATCGCGGAATGCTTGAGCCGCCCGCCTCACGTGGGAGGGTCGCATCGTGTCGTCCGAATCAAAGAACATAACGTAGGGCGTTTTCACGAGCTCCAATCCTTTATTGCGTGCGGCGGGAGCTGATTGCTTGGCGTTTTCCGATGTGATGGTGATGTCGAAGTCAGCAGACTGGTGGGCGCGTTTCCATTGCTCCATTACCGGCATGGAGTTGTCGGACGAGTTGTTGTCGACCAGTATAAGGGAAATGGGGCGGATGTCCTGATTGTAGATTGAATCAAGAGTGCGTTCTATCAGGTCGGCGCGATTGTGGACCGGGATCACGATCGTGATGAGTTGCGATGGGGTTGGCATGGGAAGGGCGTGTTTATCGGCGGAGAGCGGTTTTTATTTTGAGAGCTATTTCACGGAGATGCGTGATTGTGCTTATGCGTATCAATAAGCGGCTTTTAACGGGCAGTTTTATGCCATATTCTTTTGCCAGAGCGGCTCCGGTAAGGCACCGGTCCCAGTCGCCGGCATTAAAAGCGCAGGCGATGATGTAGGCTATGGCGGTGCGATAATAATCCTTTAAGTCAGCGTCAGGAATCTGATATTTCAACTGGATATAGCGGGTTTGTTTTATTGTGCCAAAATAGAATCTGAACAGTTTGGTGAAATTTTCGTCGGAGGATATCGACGGTGTTCCAACAGTGTAGTTCAATGTGATGTCGGGGATATATGCTATTTTTCCTGCGGCGGCGAGCGAAGTTATTATTTGCAGATCCTCGCAAGTGAACCCTTCCCCGCGAAACATGCCCTCATCTTCGCTATATAATTTGAGAAGCGCGTCTCGGCGGTACATAGCCGTGCATAAATGAACGATGGGCGCTGACTTGCGGCTCAATACCGGCAGGAGTAACGAGCCTTTCTCCATGATCGGCTTATGGTAAGGTGACTTGTTTTGCGTGGCGGGGGTTATTTGCCCTGTAGCAACATTGTTATAGTTCCATCCGGTGTGAACGAGCGTGATCGAACTGTCGGAGTCGAGGATGCGGCATTGCTTGTCGAGTTTTCGTGGGTCAATCCAATAGTCGTCGCCGGCGCAATCGGCGATATAGTCGCCCGAAGCGGCAAGAATACAGTCGAAATAGTTGTCGATAAGTCCTTTGTTGGTTTCGTTCAGGATCAGTTTTATACGGTCGGGATATCGGAGCGCATATTCTCTACATATATTTGGAGTCTTGTCGGAAGAGCAGTCTTCGCCAATGATGATCTCATAGTCGAAATCGCCATTCTGAGCCAGAATGGAGTCAAGGGCGCGTCCAATGGTGGCTTCTTGATTATATGTCGCTACGATAATTGATACTTTCGGATTGTTCATCTCTATCCATGCTGTGGCTTTGTAATAAAAACGTATGCTGCGGCGTTTATATTGTACCAATACTTTATGATTTATGATACTTGATGTCTTGATATCCACCATCTATGAGGAGGGAATAGAGCGGGTGGCGCGTATGGCTCTTCCGGAGGTGGACGGGGTGAGATATATTGTGTCGTGGCAAATGCCGGGAAACGCTGCTGTCCCGGAACGGTTGAAACGTGGTGACATATCGGTCTTTCCGCATGAAACCAAAGGCCTTTCCGTGAATCGTAATTATGCGTTGTCTAAGTCTACCGGCGATATCTGCTTGATAGCCGACGATGATTTAAAATATACGCCTCAAATGTTGCGGCGCGTGATTGCGGCGTTTGAACGTAATCCTGAAATAGATTTGGCGATGTTCAAAATTGAATCGTCAGATGGAAAGCGATATGCTGATTATGAATATGATTTAAGTTGCCCCCCCCGATATTTTTATGTGACTGAGGTGGAAATGGCGTTTAGGCGCGAGGCGGTGGTCGGGAAGATTGCGTTTAGTCCCAAGCTCGGGCTTGGTTCAGGCGAAATATTGGCCGGAGAAGGGGAGATGTTTTATTTTGCAGCGATGAAGAAAGGGCTTAAAGGACGTTTTTTCCCGGAAACAATCACGGTTCATCATGGACTTTCGACCGGAGTGCGTAAAAATCAACCGGCCGGGGTGGTTAAATCAAAGGGTGTCGCAATATATATGAAACACCCTCATTCATGGTTGCCGAGAATAATAATTAACGCCTTGCGCGAGCACAAGCATGGCAGATGCCGTGTCGACAAGGCGTTTGTTAATTTGTTGCAAGGCGTTATGTTCGCCCGACATAATTTTAATGCTGACGGGAGTGACCGTTAAAGATAGCGAGCCACTTGGCTGTCAAGCTTTGTAGGGTCATCCACTCGATCAACCAATTCACCGTTTGAGAAAATGTAGGTGGTTGGCAACCCTTGAATATTATATTTGTTGGCAAGCGTGAGACCCTGTGTAGGTGGATTGTACACAGTCACCCATGGTAAGTTTTTGGCCGATTGCTTCCATTGGAAATCATCGTTATCCATAGAAACTTGGTATATTTCCAATCCCTTACTATGATATTTATTATAGGCATCGGCGAGCAATACATTTAGAGCGGTGGAGCCGTCGGACTGGTATGATGTAAAGTTTAATATAACTACTTTGTTGCCATTCACCACGTCGGAAAGCTTGTGCTCTATGCCTTTGTTGTCGCTTAAATCCAAATCGAAGTATGATATCGTGGCTGCTACTATTGTGTCGGCCGGCGCGCCCTTGCTTTTTTTGTTGGAAAGATATATTCCGGCAAGATAGCCTGTGCGTGGATCGTTGGGCCGCTTTTCGCTGAATGCATTAGCGACTGCTCCGATTATTCTATTGTCGCGCTTGTTTTGGGGGTCGAACAAGCGTTTACCGTTAACTTGACGGTTAATTATATAGTAAGATACGATACCGGCAGGATCACCTATAATCATTCCGCCAAGTTCACGTTTGAGTAGTGAGTCGGAATTTTCACCGCCGGCTTTTGACCGTTCTAAAATCAGGTTATCGACATTCATGAGCATTTCGGCTGCTGATGACCCATATAGCTTATATCCGGAATCAAATGATTTAGCGTCTGATTCAATAATCACAGTTTCTGTGCTGTCAATGGGGAAATATATTGATTTGCCATCGACTGTTAAGCGGTATATATCGGGGAATCCTGTTGCCGGATGCTTATAATCAAAAGAACCGTCAGATTTTAAACCAACAGTATCAAGAGTGTACCAACGCCCGTTTTCGGATGCCTGTACAAGCATTTTTACGTCGTCGGAATGCTCGATTTTGCCTTTCACTTCCCACTCTTTTGCGGAGTTGCAGGCTATAAGAGTGCCTAATATGGCTGTTGAAATTAGGATGCGTTTCATATAATTCGTTTAGTCGCTGTAAAATTACGATAAAATCATCATTTCTCGCAATATATGAGTTGATAAAATCATTTTACGCGCAATTCTTTCATGCGCGCTATGGCTTCATAACCTTTTTGGGATATGGAATGGTAGTGGTTTATGAAGTCAAATAATTGGTCATTTTTTTCAATAAGTCCTCTTACCGCATCGAAATCAGCTTCCCTTGTTGCATCGTCACCGTCGATTCCATATCCTATTTTGGTGGTTTCTGCAAAATCTTTCTTTGCGTCATGACGGCGCAAAGTTTCAAGTGATGAAACACTTTCCTCCCATCGGCTAATGATTGAAATGATATCGTCGGGGGTTACATTTTCAAGAGATAGCCCATAGCAGGCCTTGAAGTTGTCGGCGATGAATTTCCAGGTGTATTTGGAATATGCGTCATTTTCTTTCTCAAACGCTTTTTGTATCGACTCGAGGGAGTTAAGTTCATCTGATTTTATTTTGGCGATGAGTTTCTCGACACGTGACATGGGGATTATCAATCCGGCCATATCGGCCCAGACCTTAACATTGTCATCGCAATCGGGTATAAGTTGTTCACCCAAAGGTCGTGATTTGTCAAAATCAGTGTTGAGTAGCTTGGTTGCCAATATTTTGCCAAAGAAAAAGTCGATAGATAGGGCGTAATATTGCTTGCCGCGGCTTATGTAATTTTGTTCGATGCTAAAATTGTATTTATCCGCTATTTCCGGATTGTTGACATATTCATTGAGGAACTTTATCGCTTGATATATGCGAATCATGTTCTTGGGGCTCAGTGAAGAGTAGTTGATTAAATCATACTTCTGTTGGTCGGCTCCTCGCAAATCTCTGTGCTTCCATTTTAGAATATCACGGATTGTTCCGGCGGTGACAACATTAGCTCCGGGAATCACTTTGGTTGAGCCATTATGTTCAACGATGTATGAGTATGGCAATTTTACAGTGTCGGGATGACGATAATGGCTGCCTGATATAAGTGAGAATTGTCCGAAACGAGCGGGCCATAATATGTAGGAGTTGCTTGCTGTTTTACACCCGCGTCCGGTGACTCCTTGGTGCACCGGTCCGGTGCGGTAAGAATGGTTGCTTTGGTTGGTGCCTGAACCGGCGTTGAAGAATGAGAAAAAGCCTCCGATCAACAAGGTGGATTTGTGCATTGACACGCAGTGCGGACCTGCGAAAACTGAAACAGCCTCTCCGGCGTGCATGATGCAATTGCTGAAGAAAAGAGAACATTCGGCGACAAAACCGTTGCTTAGTTCCGCGCACTCGCCCACAAACACGTTTTTTATAATCGCGCCTTTGTCAACCTTGCCTCCTGACATAACTATGAAATGCTCTGCGATTACATTTGGGCCGATAAAAGCGTGGGCGCTTATGGTGCCGTTCCACAGCAAAGTGGCGCCTTTGGTGTGTGACTCTTCGCCAAAATTCACATCAGTTGCTGAACCCAAATTTGTGATTTGAGCATATTGCCCTATTTTGCCGCGCGATGATTTCTTCGACAATGCGTAGGATTCCACCATCTTGTCGAGTTTTTCAATCAATTTGTCATCGTGGCGGTAGAATGTGTGCATATAAGCGATTTGTGCGGATAGCTTGTCATATATGGCGATTTCTCTATTACCCTGTTCGTTGAGCAAATTGAAACGAGTGCCGTTGCCGAATGTACGTGAACCGGTGCAGATTATGGATCCTGCTCCGGAAATATAGACGTTCTGCTCAATGTCATAATTGATAATGCCTTGATTAACTCGTGAGATGTGCACATTGTCGCCAATGGAGCAATCTTTTATTACAGAATCGTAGATTCCGGATTCGGCTACGATACCTGCTGCCCCAATAACTTGCTCGTCGGTTACGCCGAGCGTCACATTGCCTGAAAATTGAGTCCTCACATAATGCGAGGCGTTGAACCCGTCTTTAACTTCGATGAGATTCCAATCAGAAGCAGTACATCCATTGCTATGTATGGCGTTTATTTCGTCAATTGTCAGTTTTCGGTACTTCATGATGATTGGTTTAGTAGCGTGTTTAATAATTAATGTGTTCTTTAATGCGAGAGCGGTTATTCATCGCTTAATTCTCCTTCATCATATTTTTGGAATAGGAAATCGTTGTAGGGGAATCGCGCGGTATGAACCTCTTTGGCCTTTTCGTATATCTTCTGTTTGAGTTCGTCAATGTTTATTTGTTCCTTGGCTGATATGAATAGGCAGTTGTCGTTTAATTTCGCCATCCATGTGGCCTTTAGGTCATCGAGCGACATATTTTCCTTGGTTGCCGGAGTGAGGTCGTCAGCGTCTTTGGGTTTATATGTGAATGCGTCGATTTTGTTGAACACGATAATCATCTTTTTATCGTTATTTTCTCCGCATATTTCATTCAAGGTTTTATTCACGACCTCTATTTGCTCTTCGAATTGCGGATGGCTGATATCGACGACGTGGACGAGCACATCGGCGTCGCGCACTTCATCGAGCGTTGATTTGAATGAATTGACAAGATGAGTCGGCAATTTTCTGATGAATCCAACGGTATCAGTTAGCAAAAAAGGAAGATTGTCGATAATGACTTTGCGCACGGTGGTGTCGAGTGTGGCGAAAAGTTTATTCTCGGCGAAGACATCGCTTTTGCTCAGAAGATTCATTAGCGTTGATTTTCCAACATTAGTGTATCCTACCAATGCCACTCTTGTCAACTTGCCTCGATTTTTTCGTTGAATGGATTTTTGCTTGTCAATGCTTTGCAGTTCGGCTTTCAGCCTTGATATTTTATCAAGAATTATACGGCGGTCAGTCTCTATCTGTGTTTCACCGGGACCTCTCATGCCGATACCGCCTCGTTGGCGTTCCAAGTGGGTCCACATACGGGTAAGTCTTGGAAGCAGGTATTGGTACTGTGCAAGCTCGACTTGTGTTTTGGCGTTAGCGGTTTGAGCGCGTTTAGCGAATATGTCCAGAATCAAACTTGTGCGATCGAGGATTTTAACTTTGAGTTCGCGCTCAAGATTAACAACTTGCTTTGACGACAGATCGTCGTCAAATATCACAAGACCGATATCATTGTTTTCGACATATTGTCTGATTTCTTCAAGCTTTCCTTTTCCAACAAATGTTCGAGAATTTGGATAATCCACTCGTTGAAGAAATCTTTTTTCTGTCACAGCTCCCGCCGTATCGGCGAGAAATGCCAGTTCGTCAAGATATTCATTAGCTTTGGCTTCGTTCTGTTGTGGGGTTATTAGTCCCACCAAAACCGCTTTTTCTGATTGTTCGAGAACTATAGTGTTGTCAATCATTTTCCAAGTAATTTAGAGTAAGCATCGGAATCATTGATTAATTTGAGGGCTTCTTTAAACGCCTCATTTTCATCATTAATAATTCTGAAATAAGAACTGTTGTCATATAAGTCTCGAGCCAGCAATGCTTTAAGCATTCTTCTCATGAATGATTCACTTTGATTGTACTGCTCTTCGTTGTAAACTATGTTGGCTTTTGTCGCTCGGTCAATAAGCCCTTGCATCATTTCGGGGCTTACTTCAAATTTTTCAACGAATATGTCTTCCGAAGGGTATTGTTCGGTGATTTCATTGCGGTGTTGGTCAAGATAGCCGAGCACATATTGATATAGCGCGCCTTTAGCGAGGATGTCACGGTAATAAGGTGTGTACCACATTGTGTCAATGGGAACAAAGCGATCGGGCATGATTCCGCCTCCGCCATATACTGTGCGTCCAGCATGGAGCGTTTTGAATTGCAAGGAATCGGGGAAATGGATTGAGTCGGAGTGCATCAATTCTCCTGCGTCATAGCGATGCTTGATGTCTTCGAGATATTTATCGATATGACCTTTTGTATAAGGCTTTTGGATTGACCGCCCTGACGGCGTGAAATATTTTGATACGGTTAGTCGTATCATTGACCCATCCGGGAACGGGAAAGGACGTTGTACAAGTCCTTTTCCGAAAGTGCGCCGTCCCACAATCAATCCGCGGTCATGATCTTGAATGGCGCCGGAAAGAATTTCGCTTGCTGATGCGGAGTATTGGTTCACTAAAATCACGAGTTTGCCGTCACGGAATTCTCCATTCCCGTCAGCGATATAAGTGTAATTAGGCGTTTTGGGGCCTTCTGTGTAGACGATAAGATCTCCTTTATTTAAAAATATTGACGCGATGTCTTTTGCCGCATTGAGATATCCGCCGCCATTATCTTGTAGGTCAACGATTAGATTTTTCATGCCCTTTGAACTCAGTTTTTTCAACGCCTCTTTGAATTCATCGGGCGTTTGTTCGGCGAATCTGCTTATGCGGATATATCCGGTTTTCGGATCGGCCATATAAGCGGCGTCTACGCTATAAATGGGTATATCGTCACGTATTATGGCAAAATCAATCAGTTCTGGCACTCCTTGGCGTTTTACTTTCACGTTGACTGTTGTGCCTTTAGGCCCGCGTAGTCTTTTCATCACATCGTTGGTCTTCATTTTGACACCTGCTATGATGGTGTCGTCAACCGCTATTATGCGGTCGCCCGGCACAATTCCCACTTTTTCCGATGGACCGCCTGATATAGTCTGTATGACATAAAGTGTGTCGGTAGCCATATTGAACTGGATGCCTATTCCGCTGAAATTTCCATTCAGTGGTTCGTTCAATTCTTTGGTCTCTTCAGGAGTTGAATATGCTGAGTGCGGGTCGAGGGTGAGCAGCATTGCGCGTATGGCTTCATCGACGATTGTGTCACGATCCACCGGCTCGACGTAGTAATTTGCGATAATGGCTTCGGCATACTGCAATTTGCGGTCGGGGGTAAGGCGGAAGTCTTGTGACGATATGCCGAATGAAACAGCGGCGATTAGTATGATTGTGGATATGAGCGATTTCATAGTCAGTCTAATAGTTCGGAATTAGGTACGAATTGGCTGATGTCATAGCCATATCTGTCAAGATCTCTGACCATCGTGGAGCTTACGTATTGTAGCTCAGGAAGCGTGTATAATAGAACTGTCTCTATCCCGGATATCTGCCTGTTTGTGTATGCAAGATTGCGTTCATATTCGTAATCAGCGACTGTGCGTACTCCGCGGAGAATGAAATTAGCGCCATATTCTTTAGCCACATCTACCGTTAGACCATCGTAAGATATGACATCGATGCGTGGTTCCGCTTTCATCATCGCTTTAATATGGCGCACTCTGTTTTCGGTGGGTTTGTAGCACCGTTTTGCGTCGTTTATGCCTACGGCTATTATTATTTTGTCGAAAAGCGTCAATCCTCGCTCGACTATCGATTGGTGGCCGATGGTGAACGGGTCAAATGTTCCCGGATATAGCGCTATTCGTTCAAGAGATTTGTGAGTCATCTTCAATTACAAGGTTGTCAATAATAAAGTTTTGACGTTCAATAGTGTTTTTGCCCATATAGAATTCCAAGAGGTCATCTACGGCATCCTCTTTGCGGAGTGACACCCGATCAAGGCGTATGTTCGGCCCAATAAATTCTCGGAACTCTTCAGGCGATATTTCCCCTAATCCTTTGAATCGGGTGATTTCCGCATTGTTCCCGAGTTTGTTTATCGCATCGACGCGCTCCTCATCAGTATAACAATAATAAACATCTTCAGTTGGTTGAGATGCCGATTTTTTCACTGTTCCCGCGCGTCGTGTCGTTTTGCGGTTCCTCACACGGAAGAGCGGAGTTTGAAGAACATATACGTGCCCTTTCTTTATCAGTTCAGGGCAGAACTGAAGAAAATAAGTTAAAAGTAAAAGCCTGATATGCATACCGTCCACATCGGCATCAGTCGCTATGATGACCTGATTATAACGCAAGTCGTCGATGCTTTCCTCAATGTTCAATGCGAGACGCAAGGATGAAAATTCATCATTTTTATACACATCAATAAGTGGCATTCCGTAGGTGTTAAGCGGTTTCCCTCGCAAAGAGAATACAGCTTGGGTGTCTACGTTTCTGATTTTGGTTATTGAGCCGGCTGCGGAATCACCCTCGGTTATGAAAATCGAAGAGGCCATCTTTTTGTCTTCATCCCCCTTGGTGTCATTGAGGTGGGTACGGCAGTCCAACAGTTTTTTATTGTTTATGGCGAGTTTTTTATTTTTTTCTCTTATGGCTTTTGTGACACCGGCCATCGCTTTACGTTCTTTCTCGTTCTCCTGAATTTTTTTCAGGAGTATTTCGGCGGTCTCAGGCTGCTTATGGAGATAATTGTCAAGCTCTTTTTTTATAAAGTCGCCGATAAATTTGCCGACTGTTGGCCCCTCAGGCCCCATATCACGAGAGCCGAGCTTCGTTTTAGTTTGAGATTCAAACACCGGCTCTTCCACTTTTATGGATATTGCAGCCACCATGCCCCCGCGAATGTCGGAGTATTCAAAGTTTTTCCCATAATGTTCTTTTATGGTACGTGACACTGATTCGCGAAATGCGGTTAAGTGAGTGCCTCCTTGGGTGGTGTGCTGGCCGTTGACAAATGAGTAATACTCTTCCCCAAATTGCTTTGTGTGGGTGATTACAGCTTCTATATCATCGCCGATGAGGTGAATGATAGGGTAGAGCGGTTCGGTGGTGAGATTCTCTTTTAGAAGGTCGAGCAGCCCGTTGCGTGAATAATATTTTTTTCCGTTGAAATATATTGACAGTCCGGTATTTAAGAATGTGTAATTTTTAACGAGCTGAATGACATATTCATCATTATATCGGAAATCCCGAAATATGGTGTCATCAGGATGGAAAAACACCATTGTTCCATTTGGTTCACTGCTCGGAACTATGCCGCTGTCGCTAACTAATTCGCCGCATTTAAATTCTATGGTTCGTGATTGTCCGTCACGTGTGCTGGTGATGCGGAACTCAGTGGAAAGAGCGTTAACGGCCTTTATGCCCACACCGTTAAGTCCTACCGATTTTTTAAACGCTTTTGAGTCATATTTTGCTCCGGTGTTCATCTTTGATGAAACATCGGCGACTTTGTCGAGCGGAATCCCTCGTCCATAGTCGCGCACGGAAGCTGATGTTTCGGTTACTTCGACATCTATCTGCTTGCCGAATCCCATCATATACTCGTCAATTGCGTTGTCGAGCACTTCCTTTATCAACACATAAATGCCGTCGTCATTCTGTGAGCCGTCGCCGAGTTTGCCGATGTACATACCAGGGCGTAGGCGTATATGCTCGCGCCAGTCGAGGGTTTTAATGTCTTCTCCTGAATAGTTGTAAGCGGAAGACGCTGAATTTTCATCTGGTTGAATGTCGTTTTGGTCAATCATGCTTGTGTTGTTCCGGCTATGAGGTGTTTCGTCGGTTAATTTACAAAATTACAAAAAAATATTGAAACATCTCGAAAAAAAAATCATCTCACAAGGTGATGGACGCGGATTTTAACGTATTTATCGGCATCCTGAATATGGTATAACATGAAAATATTTTACCGGAACGCATCAGCAGGCAAATAGGTGTCGGGCCAAGCATAGTCTATTTCAAAGTATAAAGGTTGCAGATTCTGCCGTTCGACTTGGTAAAGAGTTATAACTCCATCGTTAATGCTGATTGGAATCCTTAGATTTTTGTAATAAAATACGGCATCTGCATCCAATTTGAGTTTCATTTCCAATTGTTCCTGATATTTCCCTTTTTTGATCGACATTATTTCGATTTCTCCGGTTGGCTCAGTCGTAGATAGAACCACTCTTTTGTCATTATTGGAGTCCTATAAAAACTCTTTGGGAAATACGTCTTTTGTTTTTGGAAAATATCTATTTGAAGAATAGCGGCATTGCCTGTCTCTTTTGTCCACTGTTTGATTGGGTTGTCGTCATCAAAAGTAACCGGAATTATTGGAAATTTGTCTCCAATTGAGGGTAGTGAATCGCAAAACAAGAATAGAGATAAATCGGCTTTTTCTCCGGATTTTTGGAATTTTGGCGACAATTCTAAAGTCAGATAGAAGCAACTGTCAGAGATGTTGTATTGTGTTGTTTTAGGTGTGTGATATGGCGGTTCTTCTTTGCGATAAACCGATTTTTTTGTTGTTGATTTGAATATCTGCGGTCAATATTGTCCTAAATAAAATACCACAGGTACATCTAATATTTTAGTATTCAATATGTTACAAATTGTTTATCTTAAAGAGAGTATTAATGAAAAACATCATTGAATTTCAAATATTTACAGAATATTTAGGACGCTATTGATCTGCGGTATAACATTTTTTGTATTCACTTAAATCGGGTATTCTTATAGATGGA
>CAZELD010000045.1:0-18219 GCA_964512855.1 uncultured Muribaculum sp. | reverse complement strand
AAAGATAGCATTTTTTTCTTAAAGATTATCAAGCAAAAAGATATGTTTTACAACATATCTTGACAACTTGTATTAAAATCGTGCCGAAAATATGACACTTCTTAACCTCAAAATATTTTAAACTGTAAGAATATTATATTTTCGCAGTCAAAATAACCGTTTTCAACTATTATAAAATAAGTTAAAATGGAACTATCCTTAAACTTTATGCAATTAATGCATCCGTTTTTAAGGATAGTTTCAATCTATTAATATCAAATTGTCACTTTTTGTATAATATATAAGATGTAAGCGGCTGCATTTTACCGGTTATAATCCCGTTTTTAACCACAAACTCCGTTTTATGCACCTCATCGACATATTTACCATCACCGAGAGTGGTAGCAAGATCGATATCCTCCGGAGTGTCGCTTATATTTATCAACGCCACACCCTTATTGCCGCGCGCCACCTCAATAGCGGCGCCGTTATCTGAGACATAAATCTTTTCAGGCTGTCCATGCATCGCATGGCGGAATTTATTAACCGCCACAACCTCCGGATTCATAAATTCATCATTACCTCTCGCGCCAACTCTATTGTTGCCCCAATAATTTTCTCGGGTACTGCCGGCCGGACGGCTAAAGAACAATGGAGTTCCATTCTGACGGGCGGTAAGAAACACATATCCTTCCCTTATTTGCGCGTCTTCAATATCAGCCGATTCATGCTCATTGGCGTATGTGTCATGCGACTCAACCCAGGTTACAAGACGGTCAGGATCCGCAGTATGATGCCATGAATTAAGGCTGTCGGCGTAATAATTTCCGGAACGTAAAGCGTTACGCAACGCATGACCGTAGGCGCTCGCTGTCACATCCATGTATTCCGTATATTCGCGTTCTTTCACATTTTTGTCCTGAAGCACCTCTCCGTAGATGAAAAGACTGTCGGCGGGAAGCGCAAGTCTTACGCCTTCAACCTCTTCACGTCCGGTGGCCACATCCCAAAAATTATTTTTTGTAGATGCCGAATCAAGCGGATCAGAGGGCAAACCAATATGTTTAGCTGTATCATAGCGGAATCCTCTCGCGCCATTAGCGATAAGATCGTTCACATACAGCATATAATAATGCTGGAATCCCGGATTTTCAGTATTCACATCAGGAAGGCCGCCCATTTTTCCGGTAGTACATTGGTATCGGTCATTGTAATCTATGATGTCATTAAATCCGTTGGCGTGAAATAGCTTGTCGTGTCCACCTGCGGCGCTGTCAAGAGCGGCCGTCACAGCCGTGTGGTCCACCGCAGTATGATTGGGAAGCACATCGACAATAACTTTGACGCCATATTTATCAGCGCTGTCACACATAGCCTTGAACTGTTCACGGGTGCCAAGAAGATAATTGCCAATCTTCCAATCAATCGGTTGATAATAATAATACCATTTTCCTTTGACGGAATCTCCCGGCTGACTGAAAAGCGCCATTCCACCCTCCTCTCCAATAAAACAGGTATTAGCAGGAGATGTCTGCACATAGTCAAATCCGGCATCGGCAATATTTTTCATATTAGCCGCTATAGTGTCAAAACTCCATGACCATGCGTGTAGAATCACACCATCATTCGTTTTAGCGGTTGCGTTTTTATCTCCATCGCCGCACCCCGCCATAGATGCTGACAGCAGCAAAGCTGTCGAGTAAAAAAGTAAATGTTTCATAAAGTATTATTTTACGCTTTGTAAATACACGGATATTATTTTAATAAATCGCTATCTTTTATCTTTTTTATATTGTATTTTAGGATCATTATAGGCCGGATATAGCTTTCGTATAATATCGGGACGGTGCATTTTTTGAAGCGATTTAATTATATCGCCTCTGTAAGTTTTATCGTACCAGAAAAAATATTTTCTTTGAGCCAATTTTTCCTCAGGGCGTATCGCACAATACACTTTTTCTCCCGTATAAGGATGTATTCCCGAATAATATATTTCCGTCGATACGGTCATAGGGGTGGGAGTGAAATCTTGAACCTGCTCAAGATGCATATTCAAGGCCTTTGTCTCTGCCGCAAGTTCTGCCATATCCATCTCTCGGCATCCGGGGTGGGAGGATATGAAGTAAGGTATGAGCTGCTGCCGTAAGTCATATTGTCGATTCACACGGTCGAAAATCTTCTTGAAATCATAAAACAGTTCAAACGGAGGTTTTCGCATAATATCAAGCACTCGGTCACACGTATGCTCTGGAGCCACCTTCAATCGACCGGAGACATGGTTACGTATCAATTCTTCATTATACCGGCGATTGACTGCGTCAATTCGGTTGTCACCGGAAGGAGCCATCGACAAGTCATACCTTACTCCGCTTCCGATAAATGATTTTTTCACTCCCGGCAGTGAATCTACCGCATGATACACGTCAAGCAACGGGCCGTGGTCATTATTCAAATTCTTGCATGGACGGGGATGCAGGCACGACGGACGCATACATTTTTCACATATACCCTTATCTTTACCTCCCATTCTATACATATTTGCCGATGGCCCTCCAAGATCAGATATGTATCCCTTGAAATCAGGCATTGCCGTAACCGCTTTTACCTCTTGCAATATCGATTCCTTGCTACGTGACGCAATAAACTTTCCCTGATGAGCTGAAATAGTGCAGAAAGAACACCCGCCGAAACATCCTCGATGAAGATTTACCGAATGCTTTATCATCTCCCAAGCCGGAATCTCTTTCCCTCGATAGCGAGGATGCGGCAATCGTGTATATGGCAGATCGAATGACGCGTCAATCTCTCCGGTAGTCATAGGCGGCAACATCGGATTTATCTTTACGACCCGATTCCCGTGAGGCTGCCATATCGTAGCGCCTCGCATCCGGTTGGACTGCTGTTCAACGTGCTTAAAGTTGTCCGATTGCTTGCGTTTGTCTCGAAGGCACTCTTCGTAGGATGACAATATTATATTATCCGCATCAGCTTCAGGCATCTGCGATTTTGGCAACAAAATCACAGTTTGAGCGACATCGGTCATTGCCTTTACGTCTGCTCCGGAGGCCAGAGCGTCGGCCACCTCAACAATGACTTTTTCCCCCATTCCATATATTATCATGTCCACCGATGCGTCAAGCATGATCGAGGGACGTAAACGATCCTGCCAATAGTCATAATGAGACACACGGCGCAATGAGGCCTCTATCCCGCCTGCTACAACGGGGACTTCCGGGAACAGTTCTTTTACAATTTTTGAATATACAATTGTAGGATAATCAGGTCTCATCCCAAATTTTCCATCCGGAGTGTAAGCGTCATTGCTGCGTCGTCTTCGTGCGGCGGTATAGTGATTTACCATTGAATCCATAGCGCCGGCCGATATTCCGAAAAACAACCTCGGCCTTCCGAGTTTCTTAAAATCACGCAAATCATCTCTCCAGTTAGGCTGAGGCACAATCGCCACTCTATAGCCGTGAGCTTGCAATGTCCTGCCTATCACCGCGGCTGCGAATGACGGATGATCCACATAGGCGTCACCCGAAAACAAGATAACGTCCACATAGTCCCACCCGAGATTTTCAATCTCTTTCACCGACGTGGGGAGCCACGCATCCCAAGCTATATATGCCGATTTTTCTTTATTCATTTTATGTCGACAGATGCTCCTCCATCTTCATCAATTCGTCACGCATACGTGCCGCCTCCATGAAGTCCATACGTTTGGCTGCATCTACCATCTCTCCTCTCAAACGTGTAATAGCCCTCTGTAGTTCATCCTTATTCATATATGGGATAACCGGATCGGCGGCGATGTCGACCGTATTTGTGTACTCTTGTATATAAGGAACGCTCTCTCGATGTGATTTTTTTGCTGATGATGACGAACGCCCGGTTCGAGGTTTGGATTCATGTTCCTCTTCATCAATCCCGATAATAGCCTGACGCGCTTTAACGATAGCTTGAGGAGTTATCCCATGCTCTTCATTGTATGCGAGCTGTATAGCTCTGCGACGCTCGGTCTCCTCGATAGTCTGCCGCATTGAATCGGTAATCTTGTCGGCATACATTATCACCATGCCATTAAGGTTTCGGGCGGCGCGCCCCACTGTCTGAGTCAATGACCGGTGACTTCTCAAAAATCCCTCTTTATCAGCATCCAGAATCGCCACAAGCGACACCTCAGGAAGATCAAGGCCCTCCCTAAGGAGGTTTACACCGATAAGCACATCGTATACTCCGGCTCTAAGGTCATCCAAAATTTTTATTCGGTCGAGAGTTTCAACATCGCTGTGTATGTAAGCTGCTTTCACCCTTAATTTTAAAAGGTATTCATTCAGCTCTTCAGCCATTCTCTTCGTTAAAGTCGTCACGAGCACACGCTCATCTTTCTCCACTCGCTGCTGAATCTCCTCCAGCAGGTCGTCAATCTGATTCAATGAAGGACGCACTGTGATAATCGGATCCAACAGTCCGGTGGGGCGTATCAACTGTTCAACAATAACCCCCTCGCTCTTTTCAAGCTCATAATCGGCCGGAGTGGCGCTGACATATACCGTCTGTCCGGTCAAAGCCTCAAATTCATTAAATTTCAACGGTCTGTTGTCAAGAGCCGCCGAAAGCCTGAACCCATATTCCACAAGATTCATTTTACGTGACAAATCTCCGCCATACATAGCCCTGATCTGAGGGATTGTGACGTGGCTTTCATCGATAATGGTGAGAAAATCTTTGGAAAAATAATCAAGCAAGCAGAACGGACGCATACCGGGTTCTCTTCCGTCAAAATAACGGCTATAATTTTCAATACCCGAACAGTGCCCTATCTCACGTATCATTTCTATATCGTAAGTGGTGCGTTCGTAAAGACGGTTCGCTTCCAACTCTTTGGCCTCACGCCTAAAATAATTGACCTGCTCCCCCAAATCGATTTCCATCTTGGCTATCGCTGTCCCTATTCTTTCACGGGAAGTCACAAACACGTTGGCCGGGTATATGTTAAAACAATCATGTCGTCCAAGTGAAACGCCGTCATCGGGATGAATTGTGGAGATCGACTCAATCTCATCGCCCCAGAAAATCACCCTCAAGGTAATCTCTTCGTAAGCAAGCCTTATGTCGACCGTGTCTCCCTTTACCCTAAATGTGCCGCGGCTAAGTTCTGTTTCATTACGGCTATAAAGAGCGTCTACCAATTTACGGAGGAAAACATTTCGCGCGATCTTCTGCCCCACTTTTATACTGACTACGCTCGAATTGAAATCTTCTGGATTCCCCACTCCATAAAGGCACGACACTGACGACACCACAATCACGTCGCGCCGTCCCGATAAAAGCGCCGATATTGTGGAAAGGCGCAGCTTATCTATCTCGTCATTTATCATCAGATCCTTTTCTATATACTTATCTGAGGACGGGATATAGGCTTCCGGCTGATAATAATCATAGTAACTGACAAAATATTCGACTGCGTTGTTAGGAAAAAATTGCTTGAACTCACTGTATAACTGCGCCGCAAGAGTTTTATTATGGCTTAAAATAAGAGTCGGACGGTTCACCTCAGCTATAACATTAGCCATAGTAAATGTTTTACCCGACCCGGTGACGCCAAGGAGCGTCTGCGCGCTCGTGCCCGAATTAAGGCCGTCTACAATTTCGGCTATCGCCTGCGGCTGATCCCCGGTAGGACTATACTTTGATTCAAGTTGGAAATTCATCTATTATTCGTGTTTAACTTACAAATGTAAGCAATTCCCACCACACTGCCAACAAACAACCAATTCCGTAGGTGCACTTACAGAGCTATATTTTTATTGCGTCGTTATTCTCCCCGCATTTCGCTATCGCTCCATACCGGGCTAATTTCTTATGTTCTTACAGAACGCCCTTTGTCGGCGACGATTAATTAAAAATCAGACCGGAGAACCAAAGAGAATTTTTTCTCTGGAACTCCGGTCTATAAATTGCGATAATCCTGGGCTGAATTTTAACCTCTCGGGGTTTGGTCTAAATTTAAAGGAACGCATTGTCCTGATGCGGAATATATTCTAACAGATCCATTGCCATTAATGGTAATAATGCCATTATTGATCTCGACGGTAGGTTCCGAGCTTTCATCCTCAATATTGTCAATACCGGAATACGCCATCTCTTCAATATTCAAGAATTTACTCCAAGGAGTAACTGATTCATACTTGCTTGTGCATCCTGTAGGCACATACAGTACAGCATACTTATACGCATCACTCGGAAAGTTGGGAGAACAACTCAACGGCTCACTCCATTGACAATAAACGGATTTAAGTGAACTGCAAATACGGAATGTGTATATAATTGAATATTAGATTTTTGCAACTAATACGGTAGAAAAGTGTTTATAGAGTCAATTTTGAGATAAAACAGGGTGATTTTTAACGTTTTTTAACCTTATTTAATTTGCGAATTCATTCAGTAACAGAAACGGCTAAGAAGTTTGTATCAGTCATTAAAAAAGGAATTTTTCATTATGACTAAAATTTAGCATATCAAAAATACATAATCTCGTTAGTAATATGTAATTTTGCAAATGGACTCACGCCGATGGGTTCTCACGAGAGAGAACTGGCGAGGGTTTATTGACATAAAAGGCGTTTACTGACGCTTCATTTCTTGGAAGCTGAAATGTGGCAATTTCAATAATCCAACAAGAGTGAAGTTGTTTTAGACGCTCACGGGTATGTAGAAATACCTATCCGACTCATTCTATGCCACTAAGGCATGGAATGGGCTTGGGGTATCTGCATAGGCGTGGGTTCTGTGACACTCATTCATTGGATTTAGGTAGCCACAACCTCAGCTTCTGAATGGGCAACGGTACAGAGCTCACGTTCTTTGTATAATTAACCCGATTACGAGGTGCTCCGTAATCCATGTTTATGAGTACCTTAGTATGACCAAAGCAGAACAAACCATAGGGGAACAAAAGACGTCCTCGAAATCTATTGTAAAAGAGGAACAATTGCAATCCAAAGTGATTTCCTTTTTACGATTTCCTCTCATTGTCGCAGTAGTCTTTATTCATTCTCAACCCTCTGGAGTAAATATAGGGGGAATTTCCTTAGTTGACAGTAATGATCTTAATACATATACATACGTAAACTTCCTTATTTCTGAAGTAATAGCAAGGGTGGCTGTTCCTCTTTTCTTTTTCATTTCAGGATTTCTCTTTTTTAAAGGTGTTTTTAATGTTGATTCTTATAAAAGAAAACTCAAAAAAAGATGTACTTCACTTCTTATACCTTATCTTTTTTGGAACCTTGTCGTAGTGGCTTTATTTTATTTGTTACAGACTTTTTTGCCAGGGTTGACAAGCGGAGAAAATAAATTAGTCGTTAATTACAGCTTATACGATTGGATTAAAATTTTTTGGGATAGCCATGGTGGTACGCCCATATGTTATCAATTTTGGTTTATTAGAGATCTTATGGTAGTAATGATATTTTCTCCTTTAATTTATTTCGGTATAAAGAATTGGAAAGAAATATTTGTAATTCTGTTAGGCGCATTATGGTTTTTTAATATATGGTTTAACCTCACGGGGGTTAGCATTGTAGCTTTTTTCTTTTTCTCTGCTGGTGCTTATTATAATATTATGAAACAAAGTTTTCAATTAAAAATGAGACCATTTATGAAATATGCCTTGATACTATATCCCATTTTATGCTTTTTCTGTTTAGTGTTGAAAGAATCTATCTTATTAAAATATATTCTTAAGTTTAGCATAATTGTTGGCATAATCTGTGCCATAACCTTACCGGCTTATTATATAAAGACTGGTAAATGGCATGTCAATACATTTTTATCAGAAAGCAGTTTCTTTATATATGCCTATCATGCTATGGCTTTAGTACTCATTGAAAAAGTTGGAGTAAAAATTATTTCTAATGTCTCAAGTGGAACCCTCATAATAATATATGTTTTTTCTGTTATTTTGACCGTATTAATAGGGCTTGTTATTTATTATTGCATTAAAAAATTCTTGCCAAATTTTACTAATTTCATTACCGGGAGCAGATAAATTTAACTGCTCAATCATGGATTGTTCTCATTTTTAATTTGAAATACAATGTATTTCATATAAGTACATTCATTGTGCAAATGGCTGTTGTCATTGTCAAGATAGATAACGAGAAATAACAGGATTACGGTTGCCAGGGATAGCAAAATGAGCGTCGAGTAAACGCTTTTCATAAATTGCCGCTGCCCCACCCGCTTGCCAGTGACCGGGCTCTGCGTTGCAGTCAACGATTGCAAAAATACAAAAAATATTTATCACCCAAGATATTATAACCGATAAAATTATCAGGCAAAATTTAGGCAAAATTTAGAAAGATATATTAAATTGCCGAGAATCGGCATGACAATTTAAGCTCCGCCAAGAACGGCCATACGCTCCACACCAAACTCCCCTCGTAGCGTCTTCATCGCTTCCGGCAGATCAATCGCATCCTTGCCGACGCAGATATAGGAGATACCTTCTCCTTTAAGCGTGTCAAGATATTCCTGAGACACCTTTTCGCTGACAATGCAGATTAAGGGTTTGCCGTCGATCTCCGATGCGGGTCAACGGAGTTTGCCGGTGGTATCGACAGCCACCATATATCCTTCTGCACTTACTGCTTTAAATACAGAAGTTTTTCCAACGGGAGCGGCGTCTTTGGCTACAAATGGTTCTTTTATCGCTGTATAATGTTCGAGAGTAACTCTACCCTCAAGTTGCGTAGGACAGCTAAGGGAATCAAGCGTAGTGTAATATTCGTCACCACTGATTTTATCCACCATCGAGCAGTCATTACCCCCCCCCCTAATAATATTTTTCACTTATTGGGGGTAATATTTCATAATTCCACTATTTTTTTGACATACGGCTCCATTGGTGAGCGTGCCGAGGCTGATTGTCGGAAACAACCCAACTTCCCTAAAGTTTACCTAACTGTCCGGTAGCTTTCAAATATTCAGTAGATTTAACCTTATAGTCAGAGTACGCCGAAATATACTGGTCACAAGCTCTTTTATACAAGGTTTGCGCTTCAAGTAAATCAGTGATCGTAGAGACGCCCACCTCATAATAATTCCTGTTAAGGCGGAGATTTTCTTTAGCTTGGACAATCGACTCTGACGCCGTCTCCATCTTGCGATAGGCGGCGGTTAGGTTATCCCACGCATCACGCATTGAGATCTGAAGCATCTCTTGACCGTCCTCTAATTGTATCCGAGCATTATGAACCACCAGATTTTTCTTTTTAATGGCGTGCGAACCGCCCCACCAACCGCTAAGAGGCACATTGACCGAAATAAACAAGGCTCCGAAGTTCTGATTCTCTTCAAGTAGATTATGATAGAACCATCCGGCGCCAAGACCCACAGTAGGAAGATTGCCGCCGATCGTCATCTTCTTTTCCAATTCAGCAGCTTTGACTGCGGAATTAAGCATCCCGTAGGACGGTGTATTCACTACCGCATCCTGAGGATCACGCCACAAATCGTAAGAAAACGCCGGCAGGTCTCCGGGCACGACGCGCTCAGTAACATTAACAGGCGTCAGTCCGACTCCAATATACTGACCGAGCAGATTAGAGCATAATGCGATTCCATTGTCCAAATCAATCATCGTAGCCCTGAAATCATTTCGTTGTAATTCCACTTTCAACTGATCATTCTTAAGAATTACTCCTGCGTCAACAGCCACCTGTGTCTGATAGGCAAGCGTGTCAAGCACGACTATCAGCGACGCAAGAGTTTCGCGCTGCGAATGAAGCGATACGAGTTTCCAATAATACTTGTCAACCGAGACATATACCTCTTCATCAGTCTGCTGTTTGCGCAGTTCCGACACTCGCTCTCCCAATTGCGCCAAAGCGTTACCATTCACTATTTGTCCTCCGGCAAAAATAGGTTGCATAGCCGTCACCCCGGCAGTAACTCCCTTCTTTATCATGCCAAGTTCAAACATATTTTTAATATCATACTGTATTATGTCGTGGTTGGCCCAAAACGACATACCCGCGGCCGATATTTCCGGGAAATATTTCGTAAATGCCTCCTCTGATGTTTCTTTCGCCATCTTTACATTATTGACCGCAGTCTTGGTTGCCGCATTTTCCCGCAGAGCCATCTCGCGGCACTGTTCAAGCGACAGCGTAATGGCTTCCGAAGAGTCCAAATTTTGCGCCGGAACAGTAAACATCGATAGCGCGCCGAATATAATCGAACTAATTATATATTTACTTTTCATCATTCTGTTTCAATTGAGTTGTTGGAGCTACAGTTTCTTCAACCGGGTAAACCGGCAATTCGATAGTGGGAGCCGCCTTTTTACAGAACATCCAATAAAGCAGCGGAATTACTGTAAGAATAAATATCATCGTAATAGGCGTTCCGAAGAAAATTATGATGCCCATCGGCTTCCAGAGCGCGCTGCCGGAAATAACCATCGGAAGCACACCCATTGTTGCAGCGGCCGATGTAAGGAATATCGGGCGCATACGCCGTTCGCTCGCTTGATAAATTGAATCCTTGACCGACATTCCTCCCTCCTGAAGCTCTTCTGCGTA
Organism: uncultured Muribaculum sp.; assembly: GCA_964512855.1. Lineage (GTDB taxonomy): Bacteria > Bacteroidota > Bacteroidia > Bacteroidales > Muribaculaceae > Muribaculum. The sequence continues at coordinate 7,648 of CAZELD010000045.1, read as the reverse complement.
ATCAAACATTATAATCACGTTTCTGACAAGAATACCCATCAAGCTGATCAGGCCGAGCACTCCCGTAAGGGAAATCACCGCATTCATAACGACAAGTCCGAAGGCGGCGCCGGGGATAATGAATATCAACGAAAAAAGCATCAGGAATGGAACGGTTACGCCTTTATAATGGAACAGCAGAATGAAGAAGATGATTACCACAGCAATCAGAAGAGCGCTCCCCATCTGTGGAATTATTTCATCAGCCTGTTCAAGATCTCCTCCGTATGTAAGTGTCACCCCGTCCGGCAAATCAATTTTATCAATCTCTTTCTTCAGGATAGAGGTTTGGGCGATAGCGTTCTGTCCTCTTACATTGTCAGCGGAGATTATTGCGGTTGGCAGGCCGCCGCGATAATCAATCTCGCCGGGATGCCATGTCGGATTAACCTCAGCAAATGCCTTTAGCGGAGTGTTGCCAACGCCCATAACCGGAATTGGCTCGCGCATAAGAGCCGAGTATGTCGAGCTGTCGGCATTTTGCGTTTTTGCCACAATGCTCATTCCATAGTCACCCTCCCAAAGAGTGCCCATAGGCACACCGGAGCCGTAACGCATCGCAAGCGTCATTTCAAGCAGCGTGTTGTTAAGGCCAAGCCGAGACATCTGCGTGCTGTTAGGCTCGACCGTAGCAGCAACAAGCTGGCTCCCGGCGCCGGGCCTTACAAGAGTCAATCCCGGAATACGGCGCATGATCGACATCACAGTATCGGCAATTTGCAGATTCTGTTTGTAATCAAGGCTCTGTATTCTCACCTCCACCGGATATTTCGCATTGGAATAGCTCAATTGCTTGAACTTCACGTATGCCCCCGGAAAATAATTCTGATATATGGGGCTATATTCATTCAGCAGTTCAATTGTCGCTTCATTGCTCTTTGTGTTGACTATGAATTGCGCGTAATTGGGACCGCCGACTTGAGGCGCGTATGTAGTTTGGAATCGTGGTGATGACATTCCGTGGAAGGATGCCACCGAGACAACACGCTCATCTTTACGGAGAATATTCGCCAGACTGTCGGCGATAGCGTCAGTCGCTTTCAGCGATGACCCCGCCGGCAGATATATTTCAACAGCAAACTGGTCGCGCTCGGCAATTGGCATAAGCTGTATCGGACGTGTTATGAAAGCCACCGTGCCCAACACGACTAAGATTATACCTATCGCTATCCAAGTCTTGGGCCATGCGAAAACCAACGCCACCAATTTGTTATACCAATTCTGAAAGCTGACAAAAAAAGAAAATTTCTTTTTCCCGCTTTCTATCTCCTGCTTTTCAATGGCATATATCGGTTGTTTGATCATCTTGTACTGCAGATAAGGCACAAGCAATTCTGCAACAATCAGCGAAATCGTAAGGATCAGCAAAATAGCCCAAGGGAAAAATGTGAGGAAGTCACGGAACATTCCCGTCATAGTGATTAGGAATGGGAAGAACGTGATGGAGATGGCGAGAGTGGCGGAAACGATTGCGCGGAAAAACATCGTCCCGGCATTTATCGTAGCCTGAATATGCGGCATCCCGTCGGAAATCAAATCGACATATTCATCAATGATCACCACCGAATTATCCACAATCATACCTAAGGACACTATAAGACACGCAAGCGTCACGGTATTCAACTCAATGCCAAACGCATAAAACAATCCCAATGATATGAAGATGCTGACCGGGATGGTGAGCGCGGCTATTAATGCGACTTTCAGCGGAAGCAATAGCATAACAACAATAAGCACCGCCACAATAGCGATGAGCAATTCCCGCAAAAAATCCAGCACGCTGAGGTTGACAACCGTGGGCTGATCGGTGATTTTGAACAGTTCCATATCCACAGGCATCTCTTCGGCAAATTTATCAATCACCTTCCCGGCGGCATTTCCCATAGCGACAATATTTTCGCCATCTTTCATTTCCACACTAAGAAGCAGGCATTTTTCACCATTATTGGTAATGTAGCTTGTAGGTTCCGGATATTCACGTACCACTTCGGCGATATCGCCCAACCTGACTACATCGCCTGCGGGAGTGGAAAAAACTACGGTTTCTTTAATATCATTAACCGAGTTGAATGATTCAGCCACATAAAGCGGCATGGTGTATGTCTCCGATTTGAGCCGTCCCCCGGTGGTCTTGAAACCTTGCGCGAATAAGGTTAAGGCAAGAGTTTTCTCATCAATTCCATAATGCGAAAGACGTTCGGTATTGATATGCACCCCTATTTGCTCAGTCTGCTCGCCATAAACTGTCATTGTGCCGATACTCGGTACGGCTCTCAGCCGGTCGCGCAAGCGCTCCATATAGTCATGAAGCTCTCGGTAAGTTTTATCTTTGCCCTGCATAGTAAGCAACAGCGCGGAGGTATTTCCAAAATCGGAGATTGTACGCACTGCAAGCACTCCGGCAGGGAGTGTGGCTTTCACATTGTCAACGCCAAGCTTGAATTTGTCCCAAAATTGATCGGACTCTGTCGTACCGACATTATCATCAAGAGTCACAAAAATCATAACCATTCCGTCAGAAACCTGAGCCGTGGTTTTCTTTTTGTTGACCTCTTTGAAACTGAACACATAATCTTGCAGAGGCTTCAGCACCTCCTGCTCAACTTTGGTCGCATCAGCTCCGGGATAGACAGCGGCGACAACCCCCTCGCGGATGGTGAACGAAGGAAATTCGTTCTTATCCATTTTCACAAGAGAGTAGATGCCCCACGCTATCAGCACTACAGCAATAAGCATCACGATGCGTCTGTATTGCAAGCCGAGCGATACGATATTGGGATTCTTGAATTTCTCCATAGCAATATCAGTTTACGGGTACGACTTTAAGACCGCTGCTCAACTTTTGTTGTCCCTCGACTATCACACTGTCGGTCGGAGCTATTCCTCCGGTAATTATTATGCCTCGTGAGTCAAGGCCTCCGGCATTTACCTTTTGTCGCTGCGCTACACCATTTTTTTTCACCCATACATAACTATTGTTATCCCAATCAAGCACGACAGCCTGAGGAGGCAGAACAATCCCATTCTCAGGCGCGGCATCCGATGAAGCCGCCATCCCATCAACCGAGACGCTGCATATCATGCCGGGTAGAAGATTGTCATCGGGATTTGTGATTTGAAACTTCACGTCATAATTGCGCGAAAGCGAATTAGCGGCAACACCTTTATCGATAAGTTTGCCGGAATATGCGCGCCCCCCGGCATTAATCGTAGCAATTGTTCCGGATTTCAAATCAGCAAGATCAGATTCCGGAACCGAAATCTTCACTTTGAGTGTTCCGACATCCATTATTTCCACGATCGGCAATCCCGGAGCGGCAGTCTGTCCCACATCAGCGATTTTTTTTGCTATAACTCCCGAAATAGGAGCATTAAGATTGGCGTCGTTCATACCTGTACGCGCAATCGCCGCAGCCGCTTCAGCCTGTTTAAGTCTCTCCTGCACCGCCACCCATTGCATATCAGGCAGCGCATCGGCGTCATGAAGTTTTTTCATTCTATTGTATGCGTCTTGGGCCTCGCGAAGTGTCGCTTGCGCTATGTCATAACTATTTTTAAGCGATGCGCCATCGATGCTTGCGATAAGCTGACCTTTGCTCACCCGCTGTCCCTCACTAACGTAAATTTGCATTATCGTTCCGGCCGCTGAAAAACTTGGAGTTGTCGAAGCTCCGGCCTCAACAGTGCCGGAATAACTGTCAGAATAAGCCTCTGATGATGCGTTAGCTACTGACATCACTTTAACCCTCACCGGCTCCGAATTCCCGCCTTTAATGTCGGGATTGCTGTGTCCACAAGACGACATAATCGTAAGCAGCGCTGCAAGAGGCGTTAATCTGCTGAAATCTAATAGTTGAAACATATCGATATATATTTGTGAAATTCTCTCCACAAATATAACGCCATCCGAATGATTTATGTTGATGCTACACTCGGCAAAATAGGTATAATGGATTTAAATATTGGTCTATCGGTCGCATTTGTAGTTTTATACCACGCACAGTGAAAAATTTTGCTAATTTTGCGTTATGAAAGAAAAAGAAGAAATTCTGGCCGATAAAATAAAGTCAATACCATTTAATAAATTGCTATCAATTAGCCATATACTAAAGGATGCGACAAGATTTGGAAAATATTGTTGCCTCAAAGAAGTAAGCACCAGTACCGATAAGGACATATTCAAATATCCAATAAGAATCGACGCCTACGTTTTTGTTGTTTGTTCGGATGGATTGATAGAGCTTACTTACAATCTATACAACATGAAATTATCGTCCAATAGTATGTTTCTCTACACGCCCGGGACTATTGTTCGCATTAATGTACTAAAACCGAGCAATTTGAGTTTAATGATATTCACTCGTGAATTTATTGACGAATTGGGCATAAAGATTGACAATGTACCTCTGCAATACAAGATTGTAAGAGATCTACAACCATTTCCTCTTTCAATAGAATCTTGCAGCGAAATAAAGACATCAATGGCGGCGACAATAAATTTCATTCATAGCGATAAATCAAATGCGTATTATGCGGAAATGGTTAAATCCTCATTCAAAACATTTATTTACCGCGCCCTGTATGAAATTAAAGATAAATATATCAGATCAACACATCAACCCATCCAAACACAAAACAATATTCATTTTGAAAATTTCATGCGGCTGTTGGATGCGAATTACACCAAACACCATTCTATCAAATTCTATTCCGAAAAAATGGGATTAAGTCCGAAATACTTGAGTTTGATGATAAAAAAGGTAAGCGGTAAGCTCGCTACTGAATGGATTGATGATTATGTAATATTGGAGGCAAAGAATCTTATAAAATATTCGTCGATGAATATTCAGGAAATCTCATACGCCTTGAATTTCCCAAATCAATCCTTCTTCGGGAAATATTTCAAGCGACACACCGGACTTTCACCAAAAGCATATCGATTGCAACCATAAATTACGGCCACCTCAATTCAGACTAACGTGATAAGGACAAAAGAGAGCATAGCATTAACCCGCTTGTTGCATTTTGTCCTTTTTCTTTTCCATATTCCGCTTCAACGGCGTTCAAGCGACAACAGATAACGCTTCGCATCCAATCCGCCGACATATCCGGTCACACTCCCATCACTGCCTATCACGCGATGACATGGAACGAAGATTGAAATCGGATTAGCGCCTACAGCGTTGGCGACAGCTCTAACAGCCGTAGGCCTTCTGATAAGCCGGGATAATTCTCCATACGAGACTGTTTGCCCATAGCCGATGTTCATCAATGCATTCCATACAATTTTACGGAAGTCAGAGCCGACCAACAACAGCGGGATTGAAAAACGCTCCGATTTTCCCGCAAAATATTCATCAAGCGCTTTTGCCGCGCTCTCAATAACCGAGGTTGATATTTCTGAAAATTTGGCGTCCAAGGATTGCCTGATTCCGTTTATAATTGATTCATGGCGTCTATTATTTATCCAATCGCAAATACACAATACCCCGTCAAATGAGCCAAGTAACAGCTCTCCACACGGGGAGACGTATTTCTGAGTATATATGTTGTTCATTGGTTTCATGCCACAAAGTTAATCAATCCGGACAAATATCAATGCAAACGGATGAATCAGGACGCGCTTAATAAACTTTATGACGCAATCACAACAAAAAAGCCATTGCAGATTGTATTTTTTTGTACCTTTGCAGATGGAATGAGTAACCCCATTCCCACAATAAACATATCAATTCAATAGACCATTCAGCGAACAATATAAAATCACATTTTATTGTATGCTAAAACGACTCACAAAACAAGCATTAGAGGCGGGAACACCTGCCACCGTCGAGGAGGCACTCGAACTAAATGAATTATACTCGACCGACGAACTTCGTGAAGCGGCCGATGCAATACGTCAAAAATGGTGCGGCAACACAATCCACACCTGCTCAATCGTCAACGCACGATCCGGCCGATGCGGCGAAGATTGTAAATGGTGCGCCCAATCAGCACATCACAAAACCGGAATCAAGGAATATGAATACATTCCTCGTGAGGAGATGATGTCGGCATTCCACGCCAACCGCGACCGCGGAGTGAGCTGCTTTTCTCTTGTGACCAGCGGCCGTAAAGTTACGCCATCACACATGGCACATTTCTGCCAAATGTTTAAAGAAGCGGCACAAGAGGGTGGTGTTCGCCTATGCGCTTCAATGGGACTTCTTGAACGGGAACAATTGCAGCAGCTATGGGATGCGGGAGTAAGGAAATATCATTGCAACCTGGAGACCTCTCCTTCATATTTTCCCAAATTATGCACTACGCATACAATGGATGATAAAATCCGCACCATAAACATAGCCAAGGAGATCGGATTCAAGATTTGCTGCGGCGGAATTATCGGTATGGGCGAAACCATACAGGATCGTCTTGAACTGGCGCAGATGGCACGTAAAGTCGGAGCATCCTCAATTCCAATCAACATTCTCCAACCGATAAAAGGCACTCCGCTCGAAAATATCGACCGTATTTCAGAGGAAGAAATCACCCGTTCCGTAGCGTTAATGCGCTTCGTAGCTCCTAAATGCACACTGCATTTCGCAGGCGGCCGAGCCCAAATTTCGCAAAATGCAATGGCTAAAATTCTTCGTGGAGGAATGAACGGCGCCCTCGTAGGAGATATGCTTACCACTATTGGTAACAAAGTAGACGAGGATTACCGTATGTTCAACGAAACAGGCTACGAAATGTAGCCTTACACAATTTTAGGAGGCCAGAAAGGGCAAAAGACAAGAGAGGCTGTGTCAAGTTGAATTTGACTCAGCCTCGTCTTTTGGAGTAACGCATCTTATTACCCCGGAATCATATTCGGCAAATGGCTATTTGAGCGCCATCCCATCATGAAATGCGTTGCCTACACGGGATCCAAGCTCAATGTAGCCGTTGTGGATAGGATCAAAAGTTATCAGCTTCATTTTTTCCACATCAGGCTTCCCATCGTCAGCAAGATAAGCTTCATCACAGATTATATTAAGAATCTCAGCGATGATGTAGTAGCCGGTTTCCGATTCATAAAGTTTCTCTGTTATACGACATTCCATTGTCATAGGGAAACAGTCAAACACAGGGGCGTTGACATTTTCTCCGGAATAGGAGTTCCATCCTGCTTGCTTGATTTTATCATGCTGCTTTTTTCCACTGACTATACCGACATAATCGGCTGAAACCATTGTGTCGGCAGTAGCAAAAGCCACAGTAAAATCGGGGCAACGGTTTAGATTTTCGGTAGTGGCATGGCTGCCCATTGAAATCATAATTTTATTCATGTCCCATTGCCCTGCCCATGCGGCGTTCATCGCATTTGGAGCGCCATCGGCATCGTATGTCCCAATAATCAATACAGGCTGTGGAAGCATCCACGCGCTTGGCTTAAAGTTTTTCATTGCGTTATTTTTTAATTTGTAATACTAAGAGTCTGTCACATAGTAACAATTTACCGCATACAAAGTTACGATTTTAGATCGAATTTTAAGCGGTTGTTTAATTAATGAGATCCCCACCCGGCAACGACGGCGGCTTCGTGTTGGTGGCCTGCGCGCATGATATCGGGCCAATTTCAAGCAGT
>CAZELD010000044.1:0-19004 GCA_964512855.1 uncultured Muribaculum sp. | reverse complement strand
TAATCAGTTGTGCGGAGTGTTGGATTCAACGATAGCCGATCTGCCATCCTTCTTAGGATCATTACCGATAAGAATCAGGAGCAGACCTCCGTTTTAAAGCCATCGATGTCGCAAAGTTTGTTGATGGAACTTGCTCATTTGACTATGTATCGGATTATCCTCGTGAAATGCAAATTATTTTCGATGATGAGTTTCTTACAGGGCGTTTCAAAATCAAATCTTTTTATGCTGAAGGAGACACGGTGAAAGCATTTTTTGAAGGCGACAACACAGGTATTGACTGCATCAAAAGTTCAGGACCCATTCAAACAGCGAAGAAACAATTGTCCGATTACATAGACCGTGAATCAGGAGGATCCTTGACGAAACTTTATCGCCAAATGGATGAAATGGAGAGTTCGAGAGAGATGTACATTGAAGAAATAAGACCCATTTATTTGAAAATGCGGAACGCAAAAGAATCTGAACGTGATTCATTGAAAACCATTGCCGAACAAATTGCTCAAAAGCATGATAATAACATAAAAACCGAAACTTATAAAAAGAGCTACAGTAAATCTTTGGAACTTTTGATGAAGCAGGACACCATATGTTGGAATTATTTAATCAAAAGCACGCCATCTCTCCTCGGATTGATGGAAATACGCGATCAGTTACGCATGGAATCATCTTTCCGGGACATTGATGACGCAATGGAGCGCATTGAGACGATATTCAACGCCAAATACGGGGATTTTACCTATCATCCATATTATGATGACTGCAAACTGCGGTTTGCTACTCGACTCTTTCGTCCCGGTTGCAAATATAATGCAGATTATAAAATCCAAGCTGTTGATGGTAGCGAGGCTAAAATGAGCGACTTGATATCCGGGCGACCGGCAATTATCGACCTGTGGGCATCATGGTGCGGCTCATGTCGGAGTAAATCGAAAGCTCTTATCCCGATATATCAAAAATTCGTGCCTCTTGGGTTGTCATACGTTGCTGTAGCACGAGAATTTGGAGACACAAAGCTTATGCTGAACGCAATCGAAAAAGATGGCTACCCATGGCAATCATACGTTGACATTGATGACATTGACGGTGTATGGGCTAAAAATGGATGCCCCAACTCAGGAGAAAGAATATTCCTAATAGCATCTGATGGAAAAATTGTAGCAGTCGATCCAGAGATAGAATTTATTGAACTATACCTTGCCAAGCATTTTTATTCCACCGCAAAAAATAATTGGAGACTCCTCCTATCCCAAAGATAAAATGCACTTTTTTGCCCCAGCCCATTTTAAAAACGTGTTGCATATCCCTACAGCCTAACTCATGATACTGTTTGACAGATAAGGGCGTAGCGACTCAACTTCCATTCCACGACGGCACGCATAATCTTCCAACTGATCTTCACCTATCTCGCCAAGCATGAAGTATCGGCTGTCGGGATGCGAAATCATCAATCCGGTAGTCGATGCGGCAGGAACCATCGCGCCATGCTCTGTCAACGTGATTCCGACCGATGAATAGTCAAGCACCTTGTCTAACTCAAATATAAGCGATTGATCGGGCATAGAAGGATAACCGACAGCCGGCCTTATTCCCTTATAATACTGACGCAACAGATTGCGTGGATTTTCCTCTTCATTGACTGAATATCCCCACAGTGACCGACGTGTGCGTAAATGAACAAGTTCTGTCGCAGCCTCAACAAGCCTGTCGGCTATAGTCTGATATAGAATCGCCTTATAATCATCCCCTTCCGATTTGAATCCTGAGATTATATCTTCAATCTCTTTACCCGAAGTCACCGCAAAAAGCCCAATCCAATCATTATCCGGAGATATGAAATCAGAAAGTGATATAGAAGTTCCTTCAGCCAATTGACGTCTTAGCATCGGCAACACCAACTCTTGCCCATCATAGGATAATATAATATTATCATTACTACTGCGAGCCGGCAATAATGCGATTTTAGCTTTCAGCACAGCTCCGCATTTCTCAAGATATTCTATAGCTCTTACTGCCTCCTTTAAAAGCTGCATAGCTTGCGTGCCTTTTTCTATCCTATCTTTTGACAGTCCGGCGAGCCATTGAGCCTTGCAATGGTCACACCCTTTGATATCCATTATCTCTGCAAAAGACGCATCCAATTTCCAAGCAGCGAGAAACGCGCGCCAATTTATCATCTTCTTTGCATCCGCAATGCTTATATCAAGCACATGAATTCCTGGTTTAGATGGCTCAATTGGAGAATAAGTAAATTTAGGCGCATTTTGGCGGGCGGTGTCAATCGATATCAATGATGATACATTATATTCTCTACGCAGCCGACTCTGTTCAAGCTTATTATCCTCCACCGTCTGATCTCGAGTCAATGGATTAGCCAATCGTTGAACGACTGATGGCAACATTGCGGCATCACGAGTGTAAATGACCGGACCGCCATAACAAGGTGCTATTTTTACCGCCGTGTGAAGCGCGGAAGTGGTTGCTCCGCCAATCATCAACGGAATCCTCATACCCTTTGCCTCCAACAGGCGAGCCACATTACACATCTCCTCCAATGACGGAGTGATCAGTCCGCTCAATCCTATAAAATCGGCATTTTCCTCGATCGCTTTATTCACAATATCTTCTCCGGGAACCATGACACCCATGTCAACGATGTCAAAACCGTTGCAATTCATTATGACATTAACGATATTCTTACCTATATCATGAACGTCACCCTTGACTGTTGCAAGAACCATCTTTCCTGAAGTTGAAGACGGCATACCGACCTTTTCATTTTCAATGTAGGGCGTAAGCCAGTTTACTGCTCGTTTCATGGTGTGTGCGCTTTTAACCACTTGAGGCAAAAATAGTTTTCCGGAGCCAAACAATTCCCCGACTCTATTCATCCCGCCCATCAATGGACCATCGACAACTCCTAATGCGGATCCACACTCTTTCATGGCGGCGTCAAGGGCTTCATCAAGTCCGTCGACAGTGCCGCTTACGAGCATATTGATTATCCTTTGCGACGGGCTTACAACAGTTTCTGAATCATCTTTGACAGCTTTCAACGGAGTTCCGGAAGCCTCCGATTTCATCTTTTCAGCGACAGACACAAGACGGTCAGTAGCGCCGGAATCTCGGTTAAGAAGCACATCTTCTATAGCCGCCGACAATTCAGGAGATATTTCATCAGGGCTAATCATTGTAGAGACATTCACAATCGCCATATCCATACCCTCATTTCGGGTATGACGCAAAAATAATGAGTGCATCGCTTCGCGCACCGGATTATTACCTCGGAATGAAAACGAAAGATTGCTCACGCCGCCACTGACTTTCGCTCCGGACAAGTTGCTCTTTATCCATTTTACCGAGCGGATAAAATCTATAGCATAATCAGAATGGGCTTCGATTCCAGTGGCGACGGCAAGCACATTGGGGTCAAAAACAATATCGCACCCTGAAAAGCCTACCTTATTCACAAGTATATCATACGAGCGCTGACACACCTCGATACGACGATCAAATGTATCGGCTTGGCCTTTCTCGTCAAATGCCATCACTATCACTGCGGCGCCCATCTCTTTTATATGCCGCGCCTTGGCGATAAATTTCTCCTCCCCCTCTTTTAAGCTGATTGAATTAACAACAGGACGCCCTTGAATCCTTTTGAGCCCCTCCTCTATCACTGACCAATCGGAAGAGTCAATCATAACCGGCACTCTCGCAACTGAAGGCTCAACACCGATACGCGCCAAAAAAGAACTCATCTCTTTCTTAGCGTCAAGCATGGAATCATCCAAATTCACATCCACTATCTTTGCGCCGGCGTTGACTTGTGAAGCGGCTACGCTTATCGCTTCATCAATCGACTTCTCTTTTATCAATCGAAGAAATTTGCGGCTTCCTGCCACATTACATCGTTCTCCGACAGGAACAAATTCACCGCCATCTTCAACCACAAGGCTCTCAAGACCGGCAAGTATCATTTGCGGTTCTACAGTGGGTATATGTCGGGGATGATGTTTCAACGCCTCTTCGGCTATAAGACGGATATGCGCAGGTGTTGTACCACAACATCCGCCTATAATGTTTACATAACCTCGGTCAAACATCACACGCACCTTACCGACCATCTTTTCAGGGGTCTCGTCATATTCTCCCATAGCATTCGGCAAGCCGGCATTCGGATAAACAACAACTGCAAATGGGTATTTTTGAAGAGCCTCAACATATTTCATCATTCCGTCAGCGCCAAAACTGCAATTGAGACCGATCGCCAACGGCTCGGCATGATCGAGCGTCGCAATTGCGGCATCCAGGGTCTGACCTGAAAGAGTGCGCCCCGATTCGGTCAATGTCAATGATAGAATTATCGGAATCCGTTTACCGTATTTTTCCATGGCGCGACGGGCGCACCACACTGCTACTTTAGCATTAAGAGAATCAAAAATCGTCTCTATCTGAAATAAGTCAACGCCACCCTCTATCAATGCCTCAAATTGCGGCATATACGCATCCTCAAGAATATCCCAGTCAACGGCTCCGGCTTCATCCACACCCTGCGACATTGATAGAGATTTGCTCGTAGGACCAACACTTCCGGCCACCCAACGAATCTCGCCTGGATGTGAATCCATATAATCGTCAACCGCTTTACGAGCCACTTTGGCTGCGGCGATATTTATTTCTCTGATTTTTTCCGAAAGCCCATAGTCAGCAAGCGACAATTTATTGCTATTGAATGAATCAGTTTCGATAATCATCGCGCCGGCATTGAGATACGATGTATGAATTTCCCCTATCGCGTCAGGCTTTGTTATTGTTAGAACATCATTACATCCTTTCAACCGACAATCCCATTCCGAAAACTCTGTTCCTCTAAAATCAGATTCATCAAATCCGTATTTCTGGATTTCAGTGCCCATAGCGCCATCCAGAACCAATATTTTACTTCCCAATGCATCGATCAACATCTTTGACCGATCATCATACTCAAGATTTTCAACAAACGCCATAGATAGTTATCCTAATAATAGTTGCGACTAATCGGTTATCTCTTTTTATTATATCATTCCTTTTTCTGGATATCAAGAATGTAATATATCAAAGCTTATATAAAATATAAATTTCGACAAACTCTGATTTTTTTTGCAAATATAGCGAGAATATTTGTATTCAGATGAATAGGTTACAAAACTTTGTTGGTTTTATGATTGTTTAAAGAAGTGTTTAATTTTATTATCTAAAACAAAATAAATATGAATAACGATACTAATGGCAAAAAATCCTCCTCTTCATTTGGCGGGAAAAATTTTTTAGCAGGTAATGCCTGTATTCTTCTCGCTACCATTTTTTGGGGTATTAACGTATCGGCCACAAAAGCGCTTATTCCCGATTGGATGAGCGCGCACGGCATTACTGTGGTAAGGCTTGTGGGAGGATGTATCTTATTTTGGATTGTGTCGTTGTTCATGACACATCGTCGAATAGCAGGACATGATTGGTTCCGATTTTTTCTCAGCGGATTCATCGGCTTGTTCGGATTCATATATCTATTTGTCACATCTCTGAAATACGGCGAACCTATTGATATATCAATAATTATGACACTGCCCCCTATATTTGTTATACTCATGGGTGTGCTGTTTCAACATCGGCGTCCGTCCATGCTTGAATGTCTTGGCATAATTGTTTCTTTTGTCGGAGCCGTCATCGTGATTCTTGACAATAGTGGTGACAACGTACATGGAAGCGACAAACTGTTTGGCGATTTGCTTGCCGTAGCTTCTACAATATGCTATGCATTTTACCTCGTGATACTCGAAGGTCCCACTAAAACTTATAAACCGGTGACAATGCTGCGTTGGGTATTTCTTTTCTCTGCGATTCCTGCCTTGGTATTTATTCCGGAAATGCGCGATATGCCGATATTGCACACTACTGAGGCGGTTCCTTGGATCGAAATCGCATTCATATTGTTCTGCCCGACATTTATAGCATATTTCCTCGTTCAACCGGCAATTAAAAACATCGGTTCCGAACTAGTGTCTCTCTACCAATACCTTCTCCCGGTATTTGCGACTATCTCGGCAGTGATGATGGGGCTAAGCCACCTTAGATGGATGCAAGTGGTCGCGATGTTGGTTATTGTTGCCGGAATGGTTCTCACAAATATAGGCAAATTCAAAAAGTCGGCTAAACCAATCGACACCGTGAATCGTTAATTTATTTATAATCCGAGCCTGTTTTAGCGGCTATCGGAGCTTATTTATAAAGAAAATGTTAAGTTAAATCAAAATTATATAATAACTTTGCACTCCATATAGATAGTAAGTTAATTTATTTATGGTAAAAAATGTCCGATTGAAAAAAGGCTTGGATATAAGGATTCGAGGAGCGGCGCCTTCAATGCTTCCCCAAAAATTCATCACTCCCGCATCCATAGCCCTAACGCCGGATGACTACACTGGAATCACCCCGAAAGTCGACGTGAAAGAAGGTGACAAGGTTAAACTTGGCGACCCGTTGTTCCATGACAAGAAATTCACCGATATAAAGGTGGTATCTCCTGTCAATGGAACTGTTGTTGCTGTCATCCGAGGAGAGCGTCGTAAACTTGAACGAATAGTAGTCAACCCGGAAGGAGAGTTTTCTGCTCAGTTTGATTTTGAAAAAATCTCTGATCCCACAAGAGCTCAACAATTGCTGCTTGATTCCGGGCTATGGGCATGGATTCGTCAAAGGCCTTATAACATCGTTCCGGAACCCGGAGTGTCACCGCGAGATATTTTTGTCACTGGATTTGATTCAGCGCCATTGGCTCCCGACTATGAAATGCTGCTAAAAGGCCATGATGCCGAACTCACAGCCGCGGTGAAATTGCTGCAAATACTAACTTCCGGAAAGGTTTACATCGGAATACGCGAAGGAAGTTGTATAGACGGAATTGAAGGCGCGGAAACCGTCACATTTGAAGGTCCGCATCCTGCGGGGAATCCGAGCATTCAGATTTGCAACGTAAAACCGGTCAATAAAGGAGACATCGTGTGGACGCTTGACGCGCTCACATTGCTGCGGATTGGCAAACTTGTAGCTAATCATGTCCTTGACATGACAACCACAGTCGCTCTTACCGGATGTGAAATTACGGAACCTCACTACGTATCGACAGGTGTAGGATGTGACATTGCCACCATTACCGGGAAAGAGATAAACGACGACATTATTCATCACAGAATTATATCAGGCAATGTTTTGACCGGTCATCCCACAGGGAGCGACGGATATCTAAGATTCCCATACAACCAAGTCACCGCCATTGCTGAAGGCGACGATTATGACGAATTTATGGGATGGGCGTCTTTGTCTCCGCAAAAGATGAGTGTGAGCCGATCATTCCCGGGACATTTCACCAAGAAATTGTTTAGCCCCGACGCGCGCATTTTGGGAGGCCGCAGAGCAATGATAATGTCAGGATTATATGAGAAAATGCTCCCAATGGACATTCTCCCCGAATTTCTGATTAAAGCCATTCTCGCAAAAGATATCGACAAAATGGAGCAACTCGGCATATATGAGGTAGCTCCCGAAGATTTCGCGCTTTGCGAATATGTTGATCCTTCAAAACTTGAACTTCAAAAAATAGTTTCAGAGGGATTGGAGTATATGCGTAAAGAGCTTAACTGATAAAAACACCTACAACGTGAACACATTAAGAAAATATCTTAACAAAATCAAGCCTAATTTTGAACCGGGAGGAAAATTACATGCATTCCATTCGGTTTTTGATGGGTTTGAGACTTTTTTGTTTACACCTACCACAACATCGACTTCTGGCGTAAACATTCATGACAGCCTCGATTCAAAACGCGTCATGATAATCGTGGTTCTCGCATTGATCCCTTGCCTGCTTTTTGGCATATACAATGCCGGATATCAGCATTGGCTCGCCATTGGAGCTACACAATTCCCATTTTGGCAACTTCTTGCTTACGGTTTTCTGGCTCTCCTGCCCCGACTAATCGTATCCTACGTGGTGGGGCTTGGAATAGAATTTATGGTCGCGCAGTGGCGCAACGAGGAAATTCAAGAAGGTTTTCTTGTATCCGGAATCCTTATTCCGCTAATCTGCCCAATCGACATTCCGTTATGGATGCTCGCGGTGGCGACAGCTATCTCTGTAATATTTGTAAAAGAAGTGTTCGGCGGCACCGGCTATAACATATTCAACGTAGCCTTGGTGACCAGAGCCATATTATTCTTCGGCTATCCTTCAAAAATGAGCGGCGACTCAGCATTCGTCCCAACAGAATCTGTGTGCGGTCTCGGAGAAGGCACGTTAGTCGACGGATTCTCCGGAGCTACCCCCCTGGGACAAGTGGCAACCCACGTAGGCGACACTCTCAACATCACTAATGTCGTAGGCGATCCGGTTTCTCTTTGGGATATGTTCTTAGGACTTATTCCGGGATGTGTGGGAGAAACATCTACCTTATGCATCCTTATCGGAGCCGTTATACTTCTTGCTACAGGCATCGCAAGCTGGCGCATAATGTTATCCGTCTTTGCCGGCGGATTGGTAATGGCAGCAATAGCCCATGCGTTGGCGACCCCAGCCTATCCGGTGTCTATGCTCAATCCACTTGAACAGCTCTGTCTTGGTGGATTCGCATTTGCGGCTGTCTATATGGCGACCGATCCGGTAACAGCATCACGAACCAATCCCGGGAAATATATATACGGTTTTCTCATCGGAGTTATCGCAATACTTATTCGCACATATAACACCGGCTACCCCGAAGGAGCCATGCTTGCGGTATTGCTAATGAACTCATTCGCTCCGCTGATAGACTATACCGTAGTTCAAAACAACATACGCCGCCGTCTGCGTCGTTTAAACGCTAAAGCCGAATAAAGATGAACAAGCAAAGCAACACTTACACAATCATTTATATAATAATACTTGTGGTTGTGGTCGGAGCGGCCCTTGCGTTTACCGCAATGTCATTAAAACCGCTGCAAACCGACAATGCCGACGCCGACAAGATGAAACAGATTCTTGCATCGGTGCATATCGTGCCTGAAAAATCTGAAATAAAGGCCGACTTCAATAAATATATAACCGACCAATTTCTCGTAAATGCCGACGGCAAGCGCATCGACGGTGACGCTTTCGCTGTGAATACCGCAAATGAAAGCAAAGAGCCGATCGCCGATCGCAAAATGCCGGTATATGAATGCACTGTCGCTCCGGGTGATGTTAAATACATCGTGCCGGTATACGGAGCCGGATTATGGGGTCCGATATGGGGATATCTCGCTTTTGAAAACGATGGATCAACAATATATGGCGCATATTTCGCACATCAAGGAGAAACTCCGGGACTTGGAGCCGAGATAGAAAAACCTGCATTTTCCAATCAGTTCAATGGGCTTCACGTGATTAAGGATGATAAGTTTCTACCGATAGCAGTACTTAAAGCCGGCCTAAATCCCGTTGACGGAGAAGATTATGTCCATGCGATATCAGGTGGCACAATAACATCCAACGGAGTGTCTAAAATGATTGAAAACGGGCTTGAAGGATATAAAAATTTCCTTGAAAGCCTTAACTCTCAAAAACAATGATGACCTATGGCTACAGAAAGTAAAAATTTGAGCGCGCTGTTAAATCCGCTCTCTAAAGATAATCCGGTAATTGTGCAGATTCTCGGAATCTGTTCCTGCCTCGCCGTGACCGCCAAGCTGGAACCGGCATTCGTGATGGGGATATCGGTGATAGCCGTATTAGCATTCGCCAACGTAATAATATCATTGTTGCGCAACACAATTCCATCCAATATCCGCATCATCGTGCAACTTGTTGTCGTGGCAGGACTTGTTGTTGTCGTAAACCAGCTTCTTATGGCATATCAATATGACGTAAGCAAGCAATTGTCGGTATTTATTGGTCTGATTGTTAGTAACTGTATTCTCATGGGGCGCCTTGAAGCGTTCGCTATGAGCAACAAGCCCTGGCCTTCGTTTCTCGACGGAATCGGCAATGGGATCGGTTACGCAATCATATTGATTATTGTGGCATTTTTCCGCGAACTTCTTGGCAGCGGCACATTATGGGGCTACCAAGTTATCCCTCAGAGCTGGTATGACCATGGATACGCCAATAACGGGCTTATGATTCTACCTCCAATGGCTCTTATCGTTGTTGCTTGCATCATCTGGGTACATCGTTCGTATAATAAAGATCTTCAAGAATAATCACCTGTTATGGAAAATTTCAATATATTCATACGGTCGATATTCATCGACAACATGATTTTCGCATATTTCTTGGGAATGTGCTCATTCCTCGCCGTATCCAAGAATGTGAAAACCGCATTGGGGCTTGGAGCCGCAGTTACATTCATGCTCGTAATATCTCTCCCTATAAACTACCTGCTTGAAACATACGTTCTAAGAGCCGGAGCGCTCACGTGGCTCGGCCCGGAATATGCCGATGTGGATTTAAGCTTCCTGTCGCTGATCATGTTCATCGCCGTGATTGCGTCATTGACACAACTCGTGGAGATGGCTGTGGAAAAATTCAGCCCGGCGCTCTACTCTTCTTTAGGCATATTCCTTCCTCTAATCGCTGTGAACTGCGCCATTCTCGGTGGTTCTTTGTTCATGCAGCAGCGCGATTTCCCCGATGTGTGGACGGCGTGTTGCGCCGGAGCCGGTTGGGGCATCGGCTGGCTTATCGCAATCGTAGCGGTAGCGGCCATCCGCGAGCGTCTTCAGGAGTACAGCAACATTCCTAAACCATTACGCGGAGTTGGGATAACATTTATAATCACCGGCCTGATGGGAATAGCTTTCATGAGCTTCCTCGGAATAAAACTATAGTATCGATTATGGATAGAATTGCAATGATACTTCTCGCCGACACGATGACACGCACCCTCGTGTCAGGAGTTACAATATTTTTGGCGATAACACTGCTACTGGTAATAGTGCTCCTTGTTGCCAAAAAGTTCTTGGTTCATACCGGCGAGGTTCACATAAAAATAAATAACGATAAAGATCTATTCGCCACTTCTGGAAAAAACCTACTTTCCACACTCTCGGAGAACAATGTGTTCTTGTCATCGGCTTGTGGAGGTAAAGGGAGTTGCGGACAGTGCAAAGTGCAAGTTTTTGATGGAGGAGGCGACATCCTGCCCACCGAAACAGTGCATTTTACCCGCAAACAAATTAAAGACCATTGGCGCCTTGGTTGTCAGGTAAAAGTAAAAGGTGATATGTCTATCGGAGTTCCGGCATCGGTGCTCGATGTGAAAGAATGGGAATGTGAAGTGATCTCGAATAAGAATGTGGCAACATTCATAAAAGAATTTATCGTAGCGCTTCCTCCGGGAGAACACATGAACTTTATGCCGGGATCATACGCCCAGATTAAAATACCGACATTTGAAATGGATTATGACAAGGATATTGACAAGTCGCTCATCGGCGATGAATATCTTCCGTCATGGGAAAAATTCGGTCTATTCTCATTAAAGTGCAAGAACACCTCACCTACGGTTCGTGCCTATTCAATGGCCAATTATCCCGATGAAGGAGACCGCATTATGCTTACCGTGCGTATTGCGACTCCCCCATTCAAGCCGAAACCACAAGTTGGATTCCAAGATGTAATGCCGGGTATCGCATCATCTTACATCTTCACATTGAAGCCCGGTGACAAGGTTGTGATGAGCGGCCCTTACGGAGATTTCCACCCCATTATCGACTCCAAAGCCGAGATGATGTGGATCGGCGGAGGCGCGGGTATGGCGCCTTTACGTGCTCAAATAATGTATATGACACGCTCGCTAAATTGCACGGATCGAGTTATGAACTACTTCTATGGAGCACGCGCGCTCAATGAAGTGTTCTACTTACAGGACTTCCTGCAATTGGAGAAAGATTTCCCCAATTTCAAATTCCATCTTGCTCTTGACCATCCCGATCCTGCCGCAGATGCCGCCGGCGTGGAATACACCCCCGGATTCGTGCATCAGGTAATATACGAGACTTACCTGAAAGATCATCCGGCGCCAGAGGACATTGAATATTATATGTGCGGCCCTGGCCCGATGAGTAAGGCCGTGGAGAATATGTTATGGGATCTTGGTGTTCCGTCGGAAAATCTCATGTATGACAATTTTGGTGGTTAAATACCCCGTCATATAAAAGCTATTGGCCGCAGATTAGTTCGTTGATTAAAGTCGACAAAATTTGCACATTAAGAAATATGTTGCTAAATTTGCAGTGCCGAAAAGCTGCCTGAATGGTGGAATGGTAGACACGAGGGACTTAAAATCCCTTGGCCATTACGGCTGTGAGGGTTCGAGTCCCTCTTCAGGTACAGAAAATGCTTCCCTTCCGGAAGCATTTTCTGTTTAATAAAAGCCCCAACTATGAACTGCCGCAAAGCGGCATGATAATTTTTTTTGAAATATTAGCCGTGGGGGAAGTTCCGGAGGAACGTCAAAGATTATCCCGGAATGGAGCGTCAGCGCAATACCGGGTGAAAGTGGACGGGTTTAATTAATGAGTTCTGTAGGAACGAAACGCTTGTGGAGCCGCCATTCACCCGGTAATCCCATTTTGCATATCTCCAACTATTGAACTGCCGCAAAGGCGGCATAAATCACAAACGGGCATCTAAAATCTCCTTCTCCTATTAAATTCTCCGGTCTAATAATTGCTATGAAGCTTTCCCTCAGATCGTTTGTGTTTTTTACTATTTTCTACTTTCCCGTATCGTATATTTTATACGATGAAAAAGTCTTAGATTTATTTGTTGTTAGCCTGATATTCTGCGCGAGCTATATATTTGTCAATGTCAAGACGATATTGCCCTGCATATTCCGGATACTTTGCCTTAATATCCTTAAGCACCTTCAACTCAGCCGCATAATCACCCTGAGTGCGAAGTACAGTAGCCTTTTTCATCATGAACAATGGTGTATAAAGGGCATTATTGTCACTCTGGCTTATAGCTTTGTCATAAGACTTCAATGCTGCCGAATAGTTCTGAAGATTCACGTAGCAGTCACCCTCAAGCGACATGGCGGCAGCTCCCACAAGAGCCTCTTTCGGACTAAAGCCCTTAAGATCGGCAAGAGCCTCTTCATATTTGCCGTCTTTATAACTGATAGTCGCAGCCATCAATGCGGCGCGGTTGCCGGCATCATAACCATACTTGTCAGCCACCAAACGATATTGCGCAAGAGCTATAGAATCATTGCCCTGAGCAAGCTCAATGTCGGCTTTTGACACTGCTTCATTAGCTTTTGCGATACCCGGCTTACGGATAAAGAACAGGTAAATAATCACCAACACTGCGATAACAAATATGGCAATCATGCCCCACATAAGATACTTTTGACCTTTGGTCACATTGTTTTTTAACTCTTGATTATCCTTATTCACTTCTTCGAGCGCAATAGGATCTTTTTGGTTGGTTTCAGCCATCGTATAAATAGTTTTTCTTAATTAACAATCCAAATAGCGATTTAGGTCAATCGCAGGGCAAATTTACTTCAATTTCCTTACAACTCAAAATTTTTTCAAAAATTAAGTAAATGCATATCGTGACTTATAGCGCCGATTCACGATAGCATCACAGGTTGACATAAAAAATTCGGCCGCTGATCACTCAGAAGCCGAACCAAAGAATTGTAGATTTTATAATCTAACTATCCCATTTAAATAACACATTTTATAATATGACGCTTCTCTCGAAGCAAGTATCTTTATCCCTAAGCGACAATTTCACTTAGCAATATCACTTAGAGTTTTTGTATCGTAAAAAAGTAGAAATAGTTTCACATAATAGGGAATTGCGCTGGAATACATAATAATTCCGCACGTTGCACTTTCCTTCACTAATTAGAGTCCGTATACTCAAACGTCGCATTATATATCGCTGTAAATTATATTCTTATCAGTATCTTATTTTAGGTAGGTTCTATAAAATAATCCCATAACCACTTATTTTTGTTAAATTCCGACATTAGTACAATCATTATTTTCCATCTTACAAAACCTCTCACGGCATTTATCTGTTAAATTATATGACGAAATTCTTTAAAATTCATTGATATGGACTTTTTAACAAATGACAAGTTGGTCATTGTCGGCGCCGCCGGAATGATTGGATCAAATATGGCGCAAACAGCCATTATGATGAAACTGACACCTAATATATGTTTGTATGACCCTTATGGGCCGGCGCTGGAAGGAGTAGCGGAAGAACTGCTTCAATGCGGATTTGAGGGCGTAAGCATCACATATACAACTGATGTCAAAGAGGCTTTAACTGGAGCTAAATATATCGTCAATTCAGGTGGAGCCGCACGTAAAGCCGGGATGACGCGTGAAGACCTGCTAAAAGGCAATGCCGCTATTGCCGAGCAATTCGGTAAAGATGTCAAAACATATTGCCCCGACGTTAAGCATATAACTATTATATTCAATCCTGCCGATATAACTGGGTTGATCACCCTTTTATACTCCGGACTTAAACCGACACAAGTCACCACTCTCGCCGCGCTCGACAGCACCCGCCTGCGCAATGAATTGGCAAAGCAATTTAAAATGCCGGCCGACGAAATTGTAAATTGCCGCACTTACGGTGGACATGGCGAACAGATGGCGGTATTCGCCTCGACGACTACGGTCAACGGAACACCCCTCACAGAAATAATAGGCACGGAAAAACTCCCGAGATCTGAATGGGATAGTTTGAAGACAAGAGTTATTCAAGGCGGTAAACGGATTATCGAGCTGCGAGGACGTTCATCATTCCAAAGCCCATCATATCTTTCAATCGAAATGATTGCCGCAGCAATGGGTGGCGCTCCTTTCCGTTGGCCGGCCGGAGTATATGTGAACAATGACCGATTCAGCCATATTATGATGGCTATGGAAACCTGCATCACAAAAGACGGAGTGTCATGTAAGCCAATAAAGGGAACCCCTGAAGAAGAGAAGGAACTTGAAGAAAGTTACAAACATCTTTGCACCCTTCGCGATGAAGTAATCGCCATGGGAGTGATGCCTCCTATCAACGAATGGAGCAAGTTGAATCCTAATCTTGACGCGCAGACTTGCTGATTTTTCATCCGATATTTTGTCATCTGAATATTTGGAAAAGTCAACAAATTGATTTAACTTTGTGTTATAAGATAAAGGCAAAAGAGCCGATTTGAAGAAATAACCACATCAAAGTTGATTGGGAAACTCATCAAATTTTCATGAAATACCGAGACAAGCTTAGCCGCCCAATGGCGGGCCCCACCTCTCTTCGGAGAGGCTATCTCTACGGTACAAGGCGGATTACAAAGGACGGCGAGCGCTCAAATCCTGTCATTCGGAGTTTCATCGCATCCTTTGGTGTGGCATTATAGTCAAGCAAGCTTCGGTTTGCTTGACTTTTTTTCTTTTAAGCAGAAAAACATCTGTCCTTTTTAATCCATTTTTAATTATTGTTGTCCGATAAAAATTTTAGACTGACCCAAAATTATGGCTGACCCCATAAATGGAATCAGCCCTTTGTTGTCACTTTGTAGCCGTCAAATAAAAATCGTTGCTGTTCAATAATTTTAATACATTTATCGTATATTGTATATTATTAGATAGTTGGCTTTATAATGGTAGTATGTTCGAAAATTAGGAATACTAACCGTTGAACACAGAGGAACGATGGAACTTCATGAACTCTTGTCGAGCATCATCTAAAGGCAATAGTTGGATAAACTGTCCTTCCTCAACTCCGAGTCGCTTCTTGTTCATTGGTGAAATCCAATTGGATAACATAATACGTCGGTCATCAGAAAAAGTCATAAAACCACGATCGAAAAGTTTGTCATACAGCGGAGATAACATAAATCCATTTTTAGGATCTAACTTTTCAGCATCAGTGGCAACTGCCCAAGGCTTAATATGGCTTGCAATGAGAAGCCGTTCATCATTAATCAAAGTAATAGGACAGAACGGACATTCAGTCAATAATTTCTCACGATATTCTCCCTGACCCTGACGGGCGTATCTAATTGCTTTATCACGAGAGGATTCTTTGGGTTGCGGTATTTGGTCCACTTTTTTACCTTTTTTGCCATAGGTAAAAACGAGAGCTGCTCTTTTATCCGATATCGCTTCGAAGTCAGCAAATAATTTCCAGTAATATACTGTTGAGCCTTTGGGATCAGTAAGCTGCATTACCGAAATATAAGAAACAAGGGGAAGTGATATTTCACGAATAAGTTGATATCCGAAATCTTTTGAGTTGACATATCCTCGTGGACCTTCAATCTGATCCTGAGCGTATACATTAAATTCAATCACCTCAGGTAAGGCTTCAATAGACTTCATTCGTTCATGCCACAACTTAGGCATTTCATCTGCACCTCTGTATGTTTGCGAAGGATGCAAATATTCTGCATGTAATGCATTCATATACGAAATGAGATCAGATTTAAGCAAGAAACAATGAGCAACAAATCCCTCGTTCCCAAAGAAAGGATACATGACTTCTTTAGATCCGATGTATAATTTAGCCTCGCCATGTCCAGTGCCTAATTTTGAGGCACCCATAACAAAGCAATCGGGTACAAATATCGGGGTGTTGAACGTGTCAATAAATTAAAATTTACTCCATCAATTTTCATGATACAGGTTCTCCGTAATTAGTGATGTCAAGTTGTTTCAGCAAAGCAATAAGAACGTCCACAACAATGCTGTTACCGGCTTGCTGGTACATTGAGGTGTCTGATACAACAATGTTAAATGAATCTTTAAAGCCCATTAGACGCAAACATTCACGAGGCGTAAGTTTGCGAATACGACCTTTATGGGTTACATAATTATCGACTCCAGCTCGGTGCATTTTATGCATTGATTGAAGTAAAGGGCGCGCGACATCTAAATCAGTTTCTGTAGAAGTACGAAAGTTTTTTGTGCCAGGGGTCAATACATAGTTCTTTACTTTCTCGGAAAGATAGTATTTCTCTTCAACATCTTTGACATCGAAAATAAACTCATCCCAACCTTCCTCATAAGGTTCATTTTCCAATGCCGGATGATATACAAAATCACCATGCCAATTAAATTGCTGATTTCGTTTCTGACAAAGAGCAACATCCCCATTAATTTGAGTATAGCACTTAGTACGGTTCTTTGTGGACGTTACAAACTTTATACCCTTTTCACGAAGGAAATATTTAGTTTGTATATAATCCTCTAAAAAATCGTACATACGGTATTCTAATGGAATTGTACATGGGGAAACAAAAATCGGTTTCCTCCTTAAATCCTACACAAAAGATGCGTTCCCTATGTTGCGGTATTCCATAGTCTTTACTGTTAAGCACTTGAAAATGAATGTGGTATCCGCAATAATCTTCAAATGTATGCCTTATCACCTCCCAAGTATTGCCGCCATCATGGTTAAGCAGACCCTTAACATTCTCAAAAATAAATACTTTAGGCTGACATTCTTTTACTACTCGAGCAAATTCACGGAATAGAGTACCTCTTGTATCCTCAAATCCTTTACGTTTACCTACCATTGAGAATGCTTGACAGGGTGCTCCACCTACGAACAAATCAACCTTGCCGAGATAAGGTGTTGCATCTAATTCATGAATATCAGAGTGCCATTGTTCTTCTGTTATCTCATAATTAGCAAAATATGATTTTTTGCATTTATCATCAATATCTCCGGCAAAAACGATCTCACAATTAAGTCCTAAACGTTGGAATGCATGCTCAATAGCACCTATACCACTGAAAGAAGTGGCAAGACGATTTCGCCCTACTTTTCTTGCAGATTCTCCGAATAAGGCAGGCTCTTTATATAGTCCTCCATAAACAGCCAATCGGGATTCCCCTTGTCATCCACGGGGAGTTTGATTTTCATATTTTTTATGCGTGTCTGATTGCATTTTATTCCGTAATTGTACCTATATTGGTCTAAATTTATAACGGTTGCTATGAACATCGCTATAAAGTTGTTACACTTGAAATTAGGTGCTAATTTTTCCACGTGGTCTGAAGCCGAAAAGTTTTCCTCGTGCCAAGCGCAAAAGCCTTTGACGGCACTATCTATCGTGAAACATCCGCCATTCTCCGTATAGATATTATAAAATCCGCACACTCCGTTGTTTTTTGCTTGTGTCGTAACATAAGGGTAGTCTCCGATTCCGTTCAATTCCAAATCGCTTAATTTAGTGGTCTTTGACCCTTTTATCGTAAAAAGTCTTTTGTCGCCCAAATTGAACCATTGCCAATTATTCGTTTCGAGGGTGAACGACTTGTTCAATATCGGATTATACACAATATCGGTATTAACCCTATCATAGAAAATTTTGTAATTTATATAGTCCCTTACCGTCTTTTCAAACATCTTTCTTGATAGCAGCGAATATTGTGTTACCATATACGCTTCGGCGCACCACTCATCTTTTGCAGAAACGTGGCGTTTCACACTTAACCCTGCAACCTCGTCCCCGCTTCTATATAAATCCAACCACTTGTCTTTAATCTCTTTCCACTTTCCTCGCGCGTCAATTCTACCCAAGTTCTTCCTTTTTTCAAATCCGTCATCCTTGAAATACCCGAAAAACGTCTTGCTGTTAGCAGTGTGCGGTTTATGGGCGGTGAATACCATAACGCAAGTAACAACACTCTTGCCTGAATTGTAAAACAACTCGTCCGGCATATTTATCGTATTGTTTGCGGTCTTCGCTCTCGTGGTAGCATTTATCTGCCTTATCCTCTATTACAATGATGAAATTTGCGTCTTTCTTGTACTGAATAATGAAGTCGGGATAGCCCTTGTGTTCCCCTTTCTTTGACGCATTTTTGAGCAGTTTATCTATCGTTGGGGATTGCGATGTTTGCCTTTCTATAACAATATCGTTATCGTACCGCTTGAAATAATCACGGACAATATCATCCGTAATCGTCTCACGCCTACCCCCCCC
>CAZELD010000043.1:0-19546 GCA_964512855.1 uncultured Muribaculum sp. | reverse complement strand
AAAATTTGCCCTAAAAAAGCTTTTATGTAAACACATACGGTCTACTATAAGAAAAAAAGATGTTTATTCCACGATGACATCCGATTTCAAATAAGCTCTGTTGTTGAAATATAATCCGACCACGTTACCGCTGATCGTGTCGATCACCAGTTTCGGATATAGAGAGAAGTCTATAGTCCTGTCGGGCAATTCAATATTGAGTATATCCGGAAGCAATCGTTTTTTGACTACGACTTTTTTAGGGTG
Organism: uncultured Muribaculum sp.; assembly: GCA_964512855.1. Classification (GTDB taxonomy): domain Bacteria; phylum Bacteroidota; class Bacteroidia; order Bacteroidales; family Muribaculaceae; genus Muribaculum. Next base: position 19,300 of record CAZELD010000043.1, on the reverse strand, counting down.
TTCGACAGAATTGACTATAATCCATGCTTGCCGCCCTATTTGCTTCAAAAATGTTGTGTCTTGATTAATTTTTAGTCCGCACAATGATGCCGGGTATTTTTTCAGATACGGCTTATCGGAATTTATTGCCCTTTCCGCTACAACCCATCCGCTGTCATAGCAAAAATTCTTACCTTCGGCACGATATAGCATTTCATCGGGCAAGACGATCTTTCCATCAGTAGATTCATGGTATAATCGGGTTATCAAGGAGTACTTTTCCGTGTTTGAAATAGCCATGCCGTACTCTTTAACCGCTGTCAGCACGCACGCGATCAATGCTGCGGATGTGAGCAGAATACGGTGAGAAATTTTTGAGCAAAAACCGAATGTGATAATGGTAAGGAACATATTTGCGGGGATCAGCATACGCTCCAGGCAGAAAAATTTCAGCATTGCGGCAAATAGAAGAGTGAACGGCAGGGATGCGAGTAAGATTGATTCTATCATTGTGTTGCCATGGAATAGCCGCCTTCCGCTGTTGCGGAAAACCAATAAAAGCACTGCCCCTAAGCAGATGAGAGGAGCCGCTTCCCATAGCTTGTGGAGTATGTCGGATTCGCTATCGGCACACACCGCAAACCTCACATAATTTCCCGGCGCAGCAATTACGGCCAACGCTCCCAAGAAAAATCCGGCGGATAAAACCCATTCTTGGGCGCTCAGCTTAAACCGGCGATGCAAAATCCACAGGCACAACGCCCCCGACAACGGCACAGAAAAAGCCTCCTGTGAGTTGCCTGCAATAATGCTGAACAGGAATGTTATCGGAAGAAGATAGGGTGTGATTCTTGCGGAAAACAGATTGAGCCAAAGGATGACTACTGTCCCCATCCAAAGGTAGTTTATCAAAAATGGCGGGTCGAAAGGCAGCGTGGCAAGTATCAGGAAGAATACTGAAACAGCCATGAATATTCTGAACGGTTCGTCAAGCCGTATATGTCCGAGGCGGAACGACGCTAATAGAAACACGAGACACACGATGGCGTTGCATATTTCAAATGCCGGACGCACTGTAAGGCCGCAAAAAAACTGGACAGTGGATTGGCATACGAAACGTCCGCTCCATGTCATGTAATGGGCGTATTGAGATTCCAAAAGCGTTTTAAGTCCATCGATTTTTTCATGAGGATCGCTTCCGTCAAGCTCAAATTTGAGTGCGAAGAACGGGGCGTCGGATGTCCAAAATGATATTGCGGTGAGATAATAAATGAATCCCACGAACAGGATTATTACCCCCCATGACAATAATATCCGAGTCTTGTAGTTCCGCATAAAAACAAAAGTAGTCTAATTTTTTGAAAAGACGGGTTAATATTCCTTAAAACGGGAGTGTCGAATCTTGCGTATCGTCCATTTCATGATTATAGCCGCCGCTATGCTTGATGCGAATGTTACGCTAAACGCAGCAATATAGGACAGATTCCATGCATCGTGTTGGCAGATTCGATGCGCCAACACGATAATTGACACATGAACGAGATAGAACTCGAATGAGACGGCGCCAAGCCATAAAAGGGGTTTCCATCGTAGAATTTGACTTATAAATCCCGGCGATGAATCCGTATTGGCGAAAACAAAAATCAGCAATCCGCACGGTGCCCAGAATATAGCCGCAGTGGCATAACGCTCGGGTAAATACGGATAGGCGGCAATAACCGCAACCAATAGCGCGACCGCCGCCATTTCCATCAATGTCGCTGTAATTAAAGAATGATTAGTCGGTCTTGAAAGAAATACTCTTGAGAGCATTATACCAAGGCAAAAATCAATTAGCCGCAAGGGCGGGAAGACATAAAGCGTCCAATTCACCATGTCAGCCGGAATAATAGGAGCTATTACCGCCAGATATATAACGACGGTTGTGGCCGCTGTAAAAATGAGCATACCGGTGGATGAATTGAAAATCCATTTCTTTAGCCGGGGGAAAATCAGATAAAACAACAGCAAATCGCTCAAGAACCAAGCCACCGGATTTGTTCCGAAATAGCTCTCTTTTACCGGAATCCAACTCTGTAAGAGTGTCAGCGATAAGCCCGTGTTAAGCATATTGAAGCACCAGGGCATACATATAAACGCCAATAATAGCGCCAATAAATGAGAAGGATAGATTCGATTTAACCGCCGATAGATAAAAGCGGCATACCCTTTAGACAATGTATTGCCGGAAAGCGATAAAGCAAAACCGCTCAAAATAAAAAAGAAGCTCACGCCGCAATCTCCGCCGCAATCCCAAAATCCTGATTCGTTCCAAGAAAAGTGTGATATGAAAATCAGGAAAATGAAAATAAATCTCAGAGATTCAAGCGATCTGATATGTCGGTCAACCGATAATGCCATTGTGCAAAGATAGCAAGAGCTTGTCAAGGAGGGATAAAGTGCGCGCCGCCGAACGGGTTAAATTATGTTAAAAGAAATTTAATCTTCAAAACCTAAGTTTTATCGTAATAGTTATAACAGGGAACGTGTAGCCAAGAAGGCTTCATGCTCATAGATGTATTAAAAGCTCTTTATTTATGAGATTATCCAGTTCTATTCGCCTGTTACCGGCTATTATATCATTATGGGCGGTTCAAGTCAACGCCGCTGATAATTCACCGGAAAAATATCTTGATAGGGATATGCCCGGCGGTTGGTCATATAATGAATATTTTACGCAGAGTGTGCCGACTGACGATTATTGGTGGAAAACATTTGAAGATCCATGTCTTGATTCCTTAATCGCCGCCGGGGTTGAGAATAACTATAATGTCATAATGGCCGCTCACAGAATCAGAATTGCCTCCCAAGCGATAAACAGCGCGCGCGCCGCATATTTTCCCACGCTTAGTCTGAGCGCGGGATGGCAGAAATCGCGCTCATCCGGTGGCTTGGGGCACGAGCTTACTGATGCTTCTGTGGCCGACTATTTTTCGTTAGGTATCAATATGAGTTGGGAGATTGATGTTTTCGGGAAAATAACCGAAAAAGTGAAATCGAGCAAACGGGCTTATGACGCCACCCGCGCGGAATATGCCGCAGTGATGACGGCCTTATGCGCCAATATTGCCAAGTCGTATATCACGCTGCGTATGTATCAGGCTGAATACGCAGTGGCTATGGAGCATATCAATTCACAAACTAAAATTCTCAAGATCACCGAGGCTCGTCATGAAGCCGGCCTTGCGTCGATGCTCGACGTGACACAGGCGAAAACAGTGTATTATTCCACGCAAGCGTCGGTACCGGGACTTGAATCGGCGATTCATTCCACGATTAATTCTATCGCCATCCTGACCGGTGTTTACCCTGATTCAATATACTCGCAACTTGAGGCTGCGCGCTCGTTACCTGATTACCGTCAGATAATCTCTATCGGGGTTCCGGCTCAATTACTTCGGCGTCGCCCTGACATAGTTGAAGCGGAATTTCAACTCGCTCAGTATGCCGCTGAACTTGGCATCGCAAAAAAGGATTTCTTGCCGACATTGTCGCTTGACGGCGCAATAGGCACTTCGGCGCATAAGGCGGGCGATTTGTTCAAAAATCAGATATTCACCTACACGATAGCGCCAACTCTTAGTTGGACGATTTTTGACGGATTCGCCCGTAGGTCAAACGTGATTTCCGCCCGTGAGCAGATGGAAGTGGGTATCGACAATTACAACCTCACGGTGATGACCGCATTTGAAGAGGTCGATAATGCGATCGCATCCTACGCGGCATCGTTGAAAAATATCGCCGTGTTGGAAGACGTGATTGAGAACAGCAATAAATCGCTTGAACTGTCACTCGATCTTTATAAACGCGGTCTTAACTCATTCACCGACGTTGTCAACGCGCAGATGAACTGTCTAACATACGAAAATTCAATAATTGAATCGAAAGGGAAGGCTCTTTCGTCGCTGGTCACTCTTTATGAAGCGCTTGGCGGTGGATGGGATCCGAGCCAAATATATAATTAACACCTCAAAAATATTATGAATATGGCTACAGTCAAAACATATCATTATGCTATCGCGGTCGCTATCACAATGTCGTTAGTGGGATGCACAAGTAAAAAGAGCGGAACAGCCGATAATGCGTCGTCGGTATCTGAGATAGAAGTTACAACGCCGATTGTTGATTCAATAGTGCTGTATAACACATATCCGGGATATGCTGCGGCGCGCAGTGTCGCCAAAGTGGTGGGACGTGTCGACGGGACACTGCTTTCCAAACGGTATTCCGGCGGCGACCTTGTGAAAAAGGGTCAAGTCCTCTATACGATAGAATCGTCAAGCTATGAGGATGCCGTGAACCAGGCAAAAGCGGCTCTATCAAAAGCTGAGAGCGAATACGAGTATGCCTCCAATCAGTATGAAGCGATGAAAAAGGCTCTTGAGAGCGATGCTGTGGCGCAGATTGAAGTAGTTCAGGCAAAGAGCAATATGGAGAGCGCGCGATCGGCCATCAAAACAGCCAAAGCGGCATTGAACACCGCTGTCACGAATCTTGGATATTGCACAGTGACCGCGCCGTTCACAGGCCACATAGACAGCGGAACTACCGATGTGGGCAACTATATCAATGGAGAGGGTAGCCCCTATACTCTTGCCACGCTATATGACGATTCGGAAATATCCATAAGTTTTGCTATTGAAGAGAAGCAATATGAAAAAATAATGGGCGACATAGAGTCACCCATCGGACATGAGCTTTATGATAGCGTGCCGTTGATTTTCACAGAGCCTCTTGATCATACCTACTCCGGATACCTTAGCTACGAGTCGCCATCGGTTGATAAATCGACAGGTACGATAACGCTTAAAGTGCGCACTTCTAATCCATACGGAGAGATTAGAAACGGAATGTATGTCAACGTGCATCTGCCATTCGGCGAGAATAATCGGGCTATTCTCGTAAAGGACGCTTCAATAGGCGCTGACCAACTCGGCAAGTATCTATACATCGTCAATGACTCAAATAAGGTTGTTTACACGCCGATAAAGACCGGCGACCTTTATAATGATTCGTTGCGAGTGGTTACCGAAGGGATTACACCTGAATCTCGTTATGTCACCTCGGCATTGTTGCGAGTGCGTGACGGAATGCAGGTAAAACCGGTTCTGGTAAAATAATCGTCATCCGTTTCACTTTCAGAATCTCCAACTATGTTTTCAAAATTTTTCATAGACCGGCCAATATTTGCCACTGTGCTCGCTATAATAATGATTATAGCGGGTCTTATCACCATACATACTCTTCCGGTAGCGCAGTACCCCGACATCACACCGCCCACGATCAATGTAAGCGCGTCGTATCCGGGCGCCGACGCCAAAACTGTTGCGCAAACTATAGGTGTGCCGATAGAAGAGCAGGTGAACGGAGTGGAGAATATGCTTTACATGAGTTCCAACTCAGGCTCGGACGGCAGCTATAATCTAACTATAACATTTGAACAAGGGACAGATGTAGACCAAGCGGCGATAAATGTGCAGAATCGCCTTAGCGCGGCGGAGTCCACGCTTCCGACGGCTGTTAAGGAGCAAGGAATAACCGTCAACAAGGAGTCGACAAACAATGTGTTGTTCTGTACTCTTGAAGGGGATAGCACCAATCGCTATGACGCATTGTATCTTACCAACTATGCGAATATCAATCTTGTAAACTCGCTGTCGCGCGTCAAGGGCGTGGGAGGCGTAGAGGCGTTCGGTGGCGGAGATTACAGTATGCGAGTGTGGCTTGATCCTGAACTTATGCGCGCTCGCGGCGTTACTCCGTCAGATGTGAGCACGGCCATACAATCGCAGAATATGCAAGTTTCGGCCGGCGAGGTTGGCGCCGCTCCTAATCCCGATGGCGGCGCGTTTGAGTTCACGGTTGTGTCGCAAGGCGAGCTGTCAAAAGCCGAAGAGTTCGCCAATATCGTTATCAGAAGTGACGGAAACGGTATCCTCCGACTTCGAGATGTGGGAAGAGTGGATCTTGGAAGTATAAGCTATACCGCCACCACGCTTGTGTCAGGAAAACAGGCCGTTCTATTGGGTGTGAAACAACTTCCCGGCGCCAACTCTCTTGAGGTGGCAAAGGGAGCGCGGGCCGAATTGGAGCGTCTAAGCCAATATTTTCCGCCGGGAGTTAAATACCGTGTAGTTCTTGATACATCGGAATTTGTCACAGCGTCGATTGACGAAGTGCTTACGACATTCATCGAAACAACGCTCATTGTTTTGATTGTGATTCTTCTCTTCCTCCAGAATTGGAGAGCTGTCATAATACCGATGCTTACAATCCCGGTGTCGCTTATTGCCACTTTCGCTGTTATGAAGGTTATGGGATTTACCATAAACACATTGACCTTATTCGGACTGGTTCTGGCGATTGCGATAGTCGTCGACGATGCCATCGTAGTAGTTGAGGACTGTGCCCGACTCGTCGATGAGGGAAAACTGTCGCGTCGCCAGGCGGCCGAAAAGGCTATGCAGGAGCTTACCGGCCCAGTTGTGGGTGAGGTTCTCGTATTGCTGTCGGTGTTCATCCCCACAGCATTCGTGAGCGGCATTACCGGACAACTTTACAAACAATTCGCGCTGACAATCGCTGTTTCCACCGCATTCTCGGGATTCAACGCATTGACGTTCACGCCGGCCATGTGCGCTCTCTTCCTAACTCCACGCAATAAAAGCACTAAGAATCCTATTTATAAGGTATTTAATATCGGCTACAATGCGGTTGAGAGCTTCTATCAGAGGTGTGTGGGTCGTATGCTTAAACACCCGATAATATCCTTGTCGGTGTTCCTCATAATTGCTGCTATAGGCGTGGTGATATTTTTGAAGTGGCCTACAAGCTACGTTCCACAAGAGGATCAAGGTTACTTCGTGACATCGGTGCAACTTCCGCAGGGCGCGTCGCTTGAAAGGACACAGAAGGTGGTCAATGACCTTTCGGACGAGATGCGCAAGCGGCTTCCGGAGATTAAGGATGTGATGGCTATCTCAGGATTTTCGATGATGGGTGGCGGCGCGGCCTCAAATATGGGAACTCTCATGGTCGTGTTGAAACCGTGGAAAGAACGCACGAAAAAGGGTCAGAGCGTGTTCGCGCTTATTGACAGTGTTGATGTGATAGCGTCATCCATTCAAGAGGCGGTGACATTTTCGGTCAATCCCTCTTCAATTCCGGGGCTTGGTATGTCGTCGGGTCTTGAAATGATGTTGCTTGATATAAATAATCATGGCGCCGCTGAGATGAAGAAGGCTATTGAGAGTATTCAGGAGGCTGTTAAGAATGAGCCGAAGATAAAATCAATAACGTCATTGTATCAAGGGACTGTGCCTCAATACACCTTGAATATTGATCGAGACCGCGCGAAGCTTCAAGGTTTGACAATGAGCGACATATTCTCCACGCTGTCCGCTTATATGGGGGGCGCCTATGTGAACGACTTCAACGATTTCGGGCGAGTTTATCAGGTGACGTTGATGGGTGATGATTCGGCCCGCGGCAATATCGAGGACGTGCGCAGACTGAGTGTTCGTAATTCTGCGGGAGATATGGTGCCATTCTCGGCATTTACTACCGTGGAGCAGAGCATGGGCGAGCAGACGGCAGCGCGTTATAATATGTATGGAGCGGCTTCGCTGACAGCTAATCTTGCCGATGGAGTAAGCTCAAGCGATGGTATTAAAGCGATGGAGGATCTTTTCACCAGCACGCTCGGCAATAATTATTCATACGCATGGACGGGCGAGGCTTATCAAGAGATTCAATCCGGAACCACTATAACGGTTGTGTTCATATTCGCCATCATAATGACGCTGCTTGTTTTGTCCGCTCAATATGAAAGCTGGACTGATCCGTTGGCTGTAATATTGTCAATGCCTGTGGCTATTCTTGGAACTGTCCTCGGGTGTATTCTTATGAGCCAAAGTATAAGTATATACACACAGATTGGATTGATTCTACTTCTCGGCTTGTCGGCGAAAAACGCCATTCTTATCGTTGAGTATGCGACAGACTTCAGAAAATCGGGAATGCCGATAATCGAATCCGCGCTAAATGCCGGGGTGATTCGTTTCCGCCCGATCATGATGACCGCATTGGCGTTCATATTTGGAGTTATGCCAATGTTGTTTGCAACCGGAGCCGGAGCAGCGAGTCGAATATCGCTTGGTACGGCCGTTGTGTTTGGTATGTTGTTGAATGCGATTATAGGCACGCTGTTTGTCCCGAACTTCTGGGATTTGATGCAACGACTTCAGGAAAATGTTCTTTCCAAGGTATTCGCAGCTCCCAAACCTAAGGGCGCGTCGAAACCGTAGAGGGGAAGGTAATACGATACGGTGATTTTGACGCAAAAGGCCAAAAGAAAGACAAGAAACAGAAGATATTTTTATAGTATTATCTTCTGTTTCTTGTGTGGTTATGTGCTTCTGTATCTTTTTAGGATTTTGACACGGTTTCAGTGCTTATGTGGCTTAATCATCAAGGATTGCTGATGAGTAATTTTTCTGCGTGATTTCCTTGACGGCGAATGTAGATTCCGGTTGGAAGTGATGCTGTCGCGTCAATGCCTTCAGCCACCTTTACGCCGTTTAGGTCATAAATCTCTATTGGTGAATCAGAGCAATCAACTGTAATGTCGCTTATGGAAGAATCGTCGGATGCGGCCAAACGCTCTTTCTCAAGCGACGCCCAGATGAAAGGCCCGATGCCTTTTGCGTCATTGCTGCGTACCGTTTCACTGATATAGTATTCAAATGATCCGTCGCGTTTACGGTTTTCTGTTACAGTAGGGGCTGCGGCAAGCACTTTTGCGCTGATGCCCGGGCCGAGACCGGCCACTGAGCAGCATTTTGTCAGGGATATGGTTCCGTCGGAGTTTTCCGTGATGAATTGTTTGACAAGGCCGTCGTAAGCTTTCAGCCCCTCTTCTTGATATTTTTTATCTACCCAGCCATAGCGGGAGGCTTTCAGAAGTGAATAGGTAAACATAGATGAGGCGGTGGCTTCAAGGTAGTTGCCGCTTCGGTCGGGAGAGTCCATCACCTGATACCATGTTAGAGTTGATTTGTCTTGCCACTTTAGTATTGCGTCGAAACACTTCACGAGGATTTCCTTTACTTCGTCGCGTCGGGAGTAATCTTCGGGAAGCGCTTCGAGAAGCTCCACCAACGCCATAGTGTACCATCCTTGCGCGCGCCCCCAACAGTGTTGCGACAGACCGGTTGTCTTGTCGCACCAGAACATCTCATGGGTTTCGTCCCAAGCATGGCGGTTAAGGCCGGTCTCTTCGTCGAGAGTGCGCATATATGTGCTTTTTACTTGATTGACTGCGTCGTCATAAATCTCCATAGCCTTTTCTTCATCATAAATCATCGGCGCGGTAAGTACCCTGAAAGGGAGTCCCATAAAAATGCCGTCAAGCCACACTTGCCATGCGTAGATGGCTTTGTGCCAGTAAACGCCTTCTTCAGTGCGGTGTTGTTCTTCAAGTTGGGTCATCATGGTTTTGATGGCCGTCAGATTTTTTGCTTCGGGAAACAGTTGGTACATACGGGTTACAAAATGCCCTGTGCGGACATTGTCAAGATTGTAATCGGAGAGTGTGTATCCCGATATTGTGCCGTTGGAGCTGATCATCTGATCGGTATAGTCTTTGCAATATTGCTTGATATCGTCTCCGCCATATCGGAGATATGTGTCGAGCATCGACTCGAGTTCTATTCCCATGACATAGCTCCACTTGGGCTTGCTTGAGAAGTCGAGCAGGTAGCTCTTTGGTGTACGTTTCATTTCTGAACGGGTCATCCATTCCGAGTAGCAGTCGGAAGTGCCGAGATTGTTAGTTGCGGCTGTCAGTGACGATAAGGTCAGCAACAATGCTGCGATAAGAAGATTGGTTCTTTTAGTCATGGTATATCATGTAAATTGGCGTAAAGATAGTAAAAAAATCAAATAAACAGGTGCTTGGGTATAAAAACTTTTGAATTACAATTGGATATGCGAAACAAAATTCAGAAATTAGCATCTATATAGGAACCGAATTACTAATAGAATTTTAATAAATGCATTATGGATACAATATATTTTGCCGGCGGTTGCTTTTGGGGTATTGCGCATCTTATGTCACTCGTACCGGGGGTTCATTCGGCAGTGGCGGGATATGCCAACAGTCGTGTGGCTAATCCTTCGTATGAACTTGTGTGTAGCGGAACGACAAATGCCGCGGAAACCGTTAAGGTGGATTATGATCCGTCGGAGGTAGGATTGTCGCAGTTGATCGACCTGTTCTTCAAAAGCATAGATCCACTTTCTGTGAATCGTCAGGGTGGAGATATCGGTACTCAGTATCGTACGGGAATATATTACACCGATCCGGCCGATGCGCAGGTGGTGGACACAATGTTGGCTACGCTCCAACGCAGATATTCCGAGCCGTTAGCGATAGAGTCGGGAAAACTTGAGAATTTTTATCCGGCAGAAGAATATCATCAGGATTATCTTGTGAAGAACCCCGGAGGATACTGCCATGTCAATCCGGAATTGTTTAAGGAAGCTCGGACGCTTAGAGCGAGATCGACTGACAGGGAAGAGCTGCGCAAGCGGCTTACTCCGTTGCAATGGGAGGTAACCCAAAATGGAGCGACAGAGCGTCCATTTACAAATGAATATGACCATGAATTCCGTCCCGGCATATATGTGGATATAACTGACGGTACGCCGTTGTTTGTGTCGTCGCGCAAATATGATTCAGGTTGCGGATGGCCGGCATTCACTCGTCCGATTGATGATTCTCTGATTGATGAATTTGTTGACACTTCATACGGTCGTGTGCGCACGGAAGTGCGTTCTGCATCGTCGGGCGCTCACCTTGGACACGTGTTCACTGATGGCCCGTCCGATCAAGGCGGCTTGCGTTACTGCATAAATTCTGCGTCGTTGCGATTTGTGCCGATTGAAGAGATGGAGGCGCAAGGATATGGTAAATATCTGCCGCTTGTAGAACGGTGATCTTGGAGACTGAGGTATACGTTAGATAAAAAAGACCAATAGAAAACAATAAACAAAATAGAATTGTATTTGCGATCTAAATGATACCACTAAGGGTATATAACAAGAGTATATATAATACTCACTAAGTTCAGAATATGGCGCAAATTTAGCGAAAATAGGCAAGTTTATTTTGCGATAAAATGCCATAAAAATACGATTGGTAAGTTTATTTTAAACTTACCAATCGTTTATAATTCAATTATTTATGCTCTATTTAAGAGCAAATTTTAGCTTAGTATTCGTCTTCGTTGAAACAAAGGCTATATATTGATATTCAGATTAATATATTATAATATTACTAATATGGGAACAACTATTGGACTAATAAACGCCATAAAAGGCTACTATATTCCTCCTCTTTTATGAATATTTCCTCAATCCTCTGCAAGGGTAAGTAATTCTCCAAATAGGTATATGCCTTTTGACTTCAATAGTTCTATATTGATGGTGGGGGCAATCAAATCATCTTTGGAATATTCAAAAATGAGGCAATAGTCACAAAAATGAAAGTAGCTGAAGTCTTTTATGACCTCAACGACCTTCATATTTGAATTATTCTGTTTTATTTCAGTGTGTTATACTGAAATTGCGATATTCACTTCTGTACAGTTGTGAATGTTCAACAGCTTGAACTGAAAACGACTTTACCATTGATAACGCCCTTTTTAGACTTATCAAGCGGAGAGTATTCATCATCCGAAAAAACATTAATACGATAGAACGTCATGTTTTCAAACTCTAAAGTCAAATAATCAGTTCCCATGTCATCCACATTTTCCTCAAAAGAGATAAACTTGATGCATCCAGGAACATCCTCATTCCGTCCGAAATATTCGGAAGTTGAAGTTTTGATGTTTTCAAGTTTCAATGTAGTGGACACATCCCACTCCGTATCTGTTCTTAGATGGTTTTGAATGTGCAGAATATCTCCTTTTTTCAAAGATTTGGGGTTGATGTAATCTACAAAGAAGGAACCCTCTAATTGCATCGTTGCATCCTGCTCCATTACCATTTCCCCGTTTTCATCAAACATTCTGAAAGGGGTATCAAAAGCCGTGATAAATAAAGAGGTAAACTCTTTATCATAATCTTGACTGAAATGACTTAAGAGTTCGGTCATGTCCATGCCATCTATACCAGCCCATAGATAATCACAGCCATAATAATACGGCGTGTTGTTGAAATCAAAGGAATAATCCTTACCATTACCGTTCGGATTATCGGGTTCGTCATCATCACCGCATGAGGTGAGGGCGAATGTCATGGCGGCAAAGAGTGCGACCATGAAAAGTTTAAGATACTTTGCCATGATGTTTAGAATTTATATGCGACACCGATTGAGATAGGAAGACGGCTGAAGTCTTTAATGTACTGATACTTGATTTCAGCACCTATCGAGAGGTTGTTGGCGATTGGGTATTCAACACCTGCACCTACGTTGAAAAGGAACTTGCTTGCAGAAGAACCGCCCTCAGCATCATAGTCAGACGAGCGGCTAAGCCAGTTCTGGAGGTCATCCTCGTCGAAATCAGAACCAGAGACACCGCCTCCAAGATGTGCGTAACCGATACCTACAAGAGGATAGACTTTAAGTTTGCTACCCACATTGAAAAGGTAGTGAACATTGGCGGTGATGTCGAATACATCCATGCCTTTTGCCTTGAACCAGTAGTCGAGGTCTGCCTCAACGCGGATGGGGTTGGTGACGTTGTACTGGAACTTAGCACCAATTCCGAAGTTGGTTACCGACATTCCGCTCTCAAGGCTTGGTGCAACACCAAGATTCAGCCCGACTGCCATGTCTCCTTTTTCCTGGGCTGATGCGCACAGCCCTACAAGAGCCACACACATTGAAATGAAAAGTTTTTTCATTTTAGGTTTAATGGGCATCTATGGCTCTGCGATGCGTTTTGATTGTGAATGATTGGTAAACATACAAAAGAAGTGGAGCCTCTTTCCACTTATCAATCGGTTTACCGCCTAGGAAGGGTATGAGATACTGATAAGTGTTAGTAAACTCCACCTTGACTGTATCTCATTGTTATGAAATGCAAGCCAAAAGGAGCGTACTTCCACCATCATCTTATATCTCGTTGGTTATAGTTTCCTAGGCTTTAACCGATAGATGATGCGAAAACGCTTCTTTAGTATGTCTGCTCACCCTTATGGGTTTGCGACTGCAAAGATAGCAAATTTTTCTGAAAGTACGCTCTATATATGGCAACTATTTGATAGTTGTATTTAGAAATCTAACAAATCATAGGTTTCAAGTAGTTCTTTTTCTCTCAATCCAAGGTAGATTTTCGTAATCTGTACTGATGAATGGTTGAATATTTCTGCCAACTTCACAAGTGCTATCTGTGCGTTTTCGCCACTTGATTCAAATACTTTGCGTCCGAATGCTTTCCTGAGACTATGACAACTGAAATTGTCAATCTTGATATTATATTTTTTCTTTATCTCTTTTAGCTTGACATTGATACGCTGGGTTGTCATAACCATATTCTTTTTTGATAGAAAGCAAGGCTCATCCATTTCCGATATTTCAAGAGCATCAAAACATTGCCTTATATGCTTCTGAAAGTCCGCATTGATTTTTATAACCCTACGCTTGCCAGTTTTCTGCTCATTGATAATGAATTTATCATCATTCAGAAGCATACTCCAAGTGAGTTTTCGGAGGTCTGACACACGGATGCCAAAGAAGCACCCACAGCCAATAAACAGACTCATTCTGTAATCTCCATCACGATACAATTTTCTGATGAGGTTAAGCATCGTGTTCCACTCCAAATAATCTGCTGTTGTATGGCTGTTTCTTACGCTCATTTTCGTGTTTTTTTTACAGTTAGTGAATGATGTTATTGTTGACTTTTTTTATAAATGGCTGATTTTAAAAGCATATTCAGTTCTATGTAGAAAGTGAATATTTCCATTTCAGAATCATATAAAAGAAAAGAGAGAAGAAGCAATATACATCTGAAATGGAATCAGATTAAGCCACCATAGGCAGAGGGTTAAGAATGGACTCAACCTCTGCATAAAGTTTTTCTTTTTCCTCCTTGTAGTGTGGTGCTTTGTCAGAAGTCCACATAGGTCGAAAGCAGGCGCAGTAGTTAAACTCTGCCATCCAGAGGTCTTTCATTAGATTGTAGAGGTCTATGGGAAGTTGCTTTATAGTTTCTACAAAGTACTTCATGTTTGCTTCTGCACTTTCCTTTGTGCCATTTGTATAAGCGTAATCATCCATCCCCCAGTAGAAATCGTGGCCTTTGAGGATTGAGAGGGCTTTGCTGATTATGTCGTTGGTTGTTGTCATATCGTTGGGGTTTAATTATTACTTTTGTTTGGCAATACAAAGATAGTACATATATTTAATACATGCAACTTTAGACAGCTAAAGAATGTTAAATATATGACATATCTTTATTTTATGCCACACATGACAAATGGAAACTGGATCTTTGAACCTCCATATTATTCAGTCAATGATTCCAATTATCCTTTCTTCCTTGAAGCCTCTCCAAGCCATTTTCTCAAGGTCAAGGTAGGCAAACATACCATAAAATCTTTTTGGAATGCCAGTCCCCTCTGTATTGGCTTTCACTGCTTGCGCCTGCAATGTTCCCACTGCTGTTCTGATTTCTCCATTCAACTTCTGGTAGCAGAATCTAACGACCTCGCCCCTCATCATTCTCTTTTTGAGGGTTTCAAGAATCAACCCCTTGCTGATGGCTGTGGGTGTGTCAACACACTCTGATTTGGTGATAATTTTAGCAATGTTATTTGCAATGTTGTTGGTGCTGATTGTAAGAGTTTTCATATCTTGAAATATTTTGAGGTGTTATTACTGTTTGACACCGCAAAGTTATTACAAATATTAAATATATGCAACTTTTAAAAGCTAAAGAATGTTAAGCAGATGACATTTCTTTATTTGTTGCAATATTTTCTGTATTTTTACACTTTAATAAAATTTATTATGTCAGTAACATCAACATCAGAGAAGGCAGAGCGTACTGTAATCCATTTAGAAATAGATGGAGAGCATCATTACTATGGCTCGATTGCAAATATCTATGAGTATTATACACCTCAACAGTTAGGTATTTCTTATGGAGCATTAAGAAATTTTGGACTTTCAGTCGAAAAACCATATACAAATAGTAAATGCACCATAAGAAAAGGGGTGCTACTACAAAAGTCTGGAGGAAGGGGCAGAAAGAAGAAAGAACATTAGGCCACTGCTTTTTTTGTTCTGCGTCTATATGGCAATCTGTAGCATTCTGCCAAACATACCTTAATATCCAGTTCCGCACGTCCTCTTGACTTTGTACTGATGCTGCGTTTGGGGGTCGTTGGTATGTTGTTCTCCCTGCACCATTGGTACAACCTGCTCTTACCCACTTTAATACCCTTTTCATTCAAGATTGTTAAATTGTCTTGTACAGACAGTGAGCAATCATAGCATTCACCGATTTCGACATCCTTAAGCCTTTTTCGTACAATATTTTTCATCTCATTAGGGGTAATCCCTTGTTCACAACAGTAAGTTTTGTCAATCTCATACTCTTTGGGTCGGCATAGTGGAATATGTATATCCTCTAATGGCGTTGCAACCACTCGCTGTGCCATATTCAAGAGCCTTGCATTGTTAAGCTCTTTATCTGAATTATCGTAAAAGTACGTCCTATCACACACGAGGTTGAACAGAAGATGCTCTACAGATATCTGTGGAAATATCTGCTTTCTGATTAGGGCAGCCGTATATAATTTTTTCTTCCTTTTCTCTCCATCCCTTATCTTTTTAACTTTTAGCCAAGTCTTTACTTCTCCATTATCCTTGAAGAATGAATCAAAGGTACACTTTCTGTTTATCTGCGTGTAGTTCTCTGGGAGTATGGCATACCCATCAACATACTCCAATGGAGTGCGCTCAAAAAATGGATAGACCTCGTGATACTTGTGTATCAAGTCAAATGGATTCATATTGTTGAAGTCTGCCATAAACTCATGATCTGAGATGGAAGCGTCACTAATTATATGAGTGGGAGTAGAATTTGGAGCGATTGTTTCAGATTTTGATATGGGAGCGATGGCGATGAGGTCAGTTGGATTATACACCTCGTCACTCTGCCATACTTCGCAGTTACCTGTTCCATTTCCGCTGAACTGCTGTGAAGCACTTTGCCCACAGTTGTCCTTGTTCTTGAAACCAGGGATGTCTGACTCAATGCCACTGATTAAAGTTAGATATGCTTTCTTATATGCTTCTACCTCTTTAATTGACTGACTCAATAAATAGCATAATCTGAAACGATATTTCCAATCAGACTTATCTGTGTAGTTATTAGGGGTTGTATACGCTACTGTTGGCTTATGTGATAACATTGTTATAAAATCACACATAGGTATGATGCTATCATCGATGTCTACAAACAGAATATACGCCTCGTTGAACTTGTCATTACGCTTATCCTTTTGTGCCAACTTGTCCTTAATGGGGACATCAAAGCACTGACAAAAACAATAACCCTTCTTCACTAATTCAATGAAATGCTCAATATCTATTCTTATCTTTGAATACTGCACACAACCCCACTGAATACTGTTTTTATCTGTAAAGAAATGTGTTGAAACACTCAACCAAAATTTATTTGCAACCATATAAATTAATTTAGTTAATACTTGCTTAATTACTCTCTGTTGGCTTGTTGGGTACGCCTCTCCAATACTCTTTCATGCCATTACTGATATTCTCTCTGTGAGTCATGCTTTTACTCCTATTCCTCAATGACTGACTTATCTTTTGTTTTGTAGCATCGTTAAGTTGACGATATTGTCTTTTACAACTGTTCATAATTCTATATCTTTTTTTATATAAATATCTTGTAGTTTAGAAAATTAAGTAACCCTAATGTATTTTGAATTCTGAAAAAATAATTTTTTATTCACGCCACTTGGATGCAATCCTACTAATCAAAGGTTTGGTAGATAGATGAACAAAGGGATACCTGAGACAATGATGTTGACTTTATGATAGTTATATCAAAATCATACAGTAATATGATACTGAAAGCATCTGCTATAAGCAATGATAAGCCCTAACTGGCGTAGGCATACGCCTCAATGAATGAGTGAGATAGCAATACTTCTACATCCTCACGCGTATACCAGTACTTGTCTCCAATTTGTCTATAGGGTAATAAACCGTCATCACGGTATTTCTTCAACAATTTATCTTGGATGCCCAGTAGCTCCTTGATTGATTTGTTGGTGTAAATAGTTGGATTGGGATTTTGGAGCATTGAAGCGACTCTCTCGTTTAACTCCTTTAATTGCATTAGGATATTATCAAGAATATCCTTACTAATAATGATAAGATTTGTGCCTGCAACGCTGGCAGTGCTACAACCATTGAAATTTGATTCCATTTTTGCACCCTCCTCCTTGTGGGTACCGCATCGTTTTCAAAGATGCCACCTTGAAATGGTAAAGGTTGGTCATCCCATCGGTTTTTAGCCTCAAACCTCAACGCGAGGACAGTTAGATGCTGAACTGTACTACAAAGATACTGCACTAATTTAACATTTGCAAGTTAAAATGGTTAATATTTGTTAATTACGCTATAGCGTTATTGTTTTTTTCATAAATTTTACAGGTTGTCATAAAATGCGGTAAGATGCGATGGTCATTCCAAGAGATTGAAGTTGAGTTTTGCCTCAACCTCTTTCTCTAATGTTAGAGGCAGGAATTTAGCATATACTTTTTCTGTTACGCCAACTCCCGAGTGAGCCATCATTGTACTTATCTTATGGACATCAACCCCTGCGTTTAATGCCCACACTGCGAAAGTATGACGAGCTATATGCATCGTGAGATTGAAATTCAATCCAAGTTTATCACCAAGTGTTTTTAATGAAGTTAATATGGCGCGATTCTTATTAAGTCTGACGCGCTTCTTTTCCTCAACATCACTTACATCAAAATCATCTTGAAGCAGGCCAAACACAAAGCGATGTTCGCCAGTTCGCCTATACCATCTTTGTAGTATAGACATCGCGTCATCGTTGAGGTTAATTGTGTGACGTTTATCCCCCTTGCATAAAATCTTTGTAAGCCTTCTATTCTCCAAGTCAATATTTCGCCATTCAAGAGTGATTATATCACTAACACGAATTCCCCAAGCATTAAGAGAGAATAGAAACATATCCATGTAGTCCCTTGTGCGAGGGTACTTGACCTCATTGTATAATTTAATGAAATCCTGCACTTGTGACCTTGTTAAATAATTTACCTCACCATTCTCCTCATCATCCCCTTGTCGCTTATTGGTGGGCAAGTATAGATTTTCAAGATAGAGTGGTACGTTACTGTCAAGAAGTTTATCTTTCACTGCCTCACGGGCTACCTTTATCAATGGGGTGATTGCCTTGTTGATTGTATCATTGGTGTTGCCATTCCCAAGTCTCCACTTGATATAATCCTTGACAACCCCTTCAGATAATTCACCTATATATAGGGTATCTTCACCATAGGTAGCCAGCAGAAACTTTCTAAACAGATTAAAACTACAAAACGAGTTATCCCTAACTGATACCCCAAATTTACCCAGTTGATACAAGTCGTTAATTACCTTCTTTCCATAGGTGAAAAAGTCATCCTCTTTGCTCTTGCCACTTATGGTCTTGCCCTGTACAATTGAGCGAAGGATGTCAATATTCAATCTGCCACGTTGAGCGTAATCAAAAATAGCCTCATCAATATCGCACCTTTTCTTCTCTAACTGCCCATTGAGACGTTTGTGCTGTGGGTGCTTGCTATTCACTTCTCGTTTGGATGCATCCCAATATTTTTCCTCAACCCACACCTCTGTGTCAGTGCGAGCGTGCTTGACACCTATATTGTAATCAATATAGATTGCGTATTTGCCATTTTTGTCTGGATTCCTATCTGTCCTCAGATAGAATTTCCCAGTTAGTTTGCTTGCCTTCGGTCTACCCATATCAATTTTAGTTACTATCCTGTTCTTAGGAAGATTTTTGCAAAGTTAATAAAAATTGGGGACAAAAACAAGACTATTTAGGGACAAAAAAGAAGTCATTGGAGGTTTTTGTTGTCCCCAATGACTTGTGAATCAATTTGTATTTCAGCGACTTTTATCGCTTTTTGGCTTAGTATTCGTCTTCGTTGAAGAAGAAGTCTTCTTTGGAGGGGTAATCGGGCCAGATATCTTCAATGC
>CAZELD010000042.1:0-19743 GCA_964512855.1 uncultured Muribaculum sp. | reverse complement strand
TGTTTTTCAGCATATTATAAAGAATGGAGGCTGCGCCTTTTTTTGACACAGCCTCTTATTGTAGATGAGTGTCAGTTGTGTTATTTAAAATTTTGACACTGACTTTTTGGGGGTATTACATCGCTTCGATGCGTTTGAGATTGTCGTCGTCGTTGATGCTATAATATAATGAACGAAGAAGACGGCGGGCGTCATCGGTGGTTGATTCATCGTTGAGCGCCTTTTCAAGATAGGGTGCGGCTTCTTTCAACATTGGGTCAACCTTTTCATCTCTAACCTTATTGTATTCAGCCTGATTGAGCGAGTTTGATTCTTCATCGATTGCGATAGCCTGAGCGTAAATCACACGGCCGAGGTCAAGATTGGCTTTAGCTGATTCGGGCGCGAGTTCTACAGCTTTTTGGATATATTTGCGCGCATCATCGAGTTTGTTTTGGCTCTGGTAAAGAATACCCATCACATCATAGTATTCAGCGTTGGTCGGATTTACGTTGATTGCTTTTTCAAGAAGAGCCTGAGCTGAATCATAATCTTTTGTGTTGATCTTCTCGTTGATGATTATTGTAAGATACTTAGAGATTGAATCACCATAAAGGTCATTGGCGGTGTTTGCGTAAGCAAGCACGCGTGGAGTGTTGTTCTTCTGAGCGGCCACGCTTATCGCATAGTCATACAATGCCGGTTCCTGATATCCCAACTCCACAGCTTTGTCAAAAGAGGTCAGCGCAGTGTCAAGTTTTTCAGCTTGCCAAGCTGCAAGAGCTTCAAAATAGTAAATTTGTCCAAGTGTAGCGTTGTCGGGAGCCAGTGGAACTGATTCGCCGAGTGATTTGTTGAATGGCATAGTGGTGTAGATGTTCCATACTTCGTATGCTCCGTTATAGTCCTGTACATCCCAAAGAGTTTGGCCTATGGTTAGATATTGGTTGTGGTTTTCAGCCAATTTCTTTGCCATATCTTTAGAGTATTTAGTCTTAACCTTTGCATTTCCATCTTTATCGAGCTTCTTTTCTCCGGTTTTCTTATCGATTTCAGCGATAGTGTCGAGTGGGAATGCGATCATGAAATATTTATATCCGTCGATAAGCGCTTTACCCATTTGTTTCGGGTCAGGATTTTCTCCGACAGCTTTTTTCTTGAACATATCATCGTAATCACCGAACTCGATGTTTCCTGCAACAAACCAAGTCTGTGCATCATCTTTAGTTTCAGGGTTGGTTAGGGCTGGAGCAAGTTCCTGTCGTGCTTCTGTAAGATTGTTGTTGTAGCCTTTAGTTTTGCCTTCCACCTCTTTTACGAGGCTCTTCTGTGCTGAAAGGCCGGCTGCCGTAAAAAGGCATAGACCTAAGATGACTAATTTTTTCATAATCTATTGAAAATTTTAATAGTAAATTTCTTGTCGTTAAATAGTTTCGTCGTCATCGGGTTGATCTTCTGAAATCTCATCGTCAATCACGTCGTTGTCGTCTTCAACGATTGTCGTGTCAGGGGTCAACTCGGGTTGTTCGCTCTCTTCAAGCAATACGTCAGCGTCAATCTCTTCTTCGGGATCAGAATCGACACAGCATACTGAAGCTATCTCATCGTTGCGCTTTTCAAGATTTATGAGACGAACGCCTTGTGTCGCACGACCTTGAACACGAATATCCGCAGCTTTTATGCGTAGTGTTATGCCTGATTTATTTATTATTACAAGGTCATTGTCGTCATTAACGCTGTCGATTGCAACGAGAGTGCCGGTCTTTTCGGTCACATTGATTGTCTTAACGCCCTTACCGCCGCGGTTGGTTATGCGGTAATCTTCGATTAATGATCGTTTGCCGTAGCCTTTTTCTGAGATTACGAGCACATTGTTTTCCGTTTCAGGTTCCATGCATATCATTCCTATAACGGCGTCATTAGGTCCGTCAAGGGTCATGCCGCGCACGCCTGTTGAAACTCGGCCCATTTCGCGAACCTTGTTTCCCGGGAATCGGATTGCTCGGCCATTTTTATTAGCAAGGATTATGTCAGATTTTCCATCGGTCATTTCTACGCCTATGAGCTGGTCGCCTTCACGAATAATTATAGCATTCACACCATTTGCTCTCGGACGGGAGTAAGCTTCGAGCGATGTCTTCTTTATGACGCCTTGGCGAGTTGCGAACACGAGATTGTGGGAAGTTACAAATTCTTTGTCTTCCAGTTTCTTTGTGCAAATTACCGCGTTAACCTCATCGCCGGCTTCAATGTTGAGCAAGTTTTGAATGGCTCTTCCCTTGCTGTTCTTAGCCATTTCCGGCAACTCATATACCTTAAGCCAATAGCATCTTCCGCGATTGGTGAAGAAGAGCATATAATTGTGCATTGACGCAGTGTATATGTGCTCGATGAAATCCTCGTCACGGGTGTCGCTGCCGCGCGAACCTACGCCGCCACGGTTTTGGGCTCGAAATTCGCTAAGCGGGGTGCGCTTGATGTAGCCCATGTGCGATATTGTGATAATCATGTCGTCATCGGCATACATATCCTCATCGTTGAAGTTTCCTGCCGCATAATTAATGTCAGTTTTACGGGTGTCGCCATACTTGTCGCGCACTTCGATTAGCTCTGATTTTATGAGTTCCCGACATTCGTGTTCATCTGATAAAATGAGATTCAGATGCTCGATAAGTTTTTGCAACTCCTCATATTGCAAATGCAACTTGTCTTGTTCCAGTTTTGCGAGGTTGCGCAAGCGCATTTCCACAATAGCGAGCGTTTGCGGCTCCGATAGTTGGAACCGTTCCGATAGTTTCGCTCTTGCGTCTTCGGCGGAGTCGGCGCCACGTATTATTTTGATGACTTCATCGATATTTTCTGATGCGATAATCAATCCTAAAAGGATGTGGGCTCTTTCTTCGGCTTTACGCAATTCAAACCGTGTGCGGCGTATTACCACGTCATGGCGGTGGTCGATAAACGCCTGTAGAATCTCTTTAAGATTAAGCGTTTTAGGACGTCCATTTACGATAGCCACATTGTTGACGCTGAACGAGGCTTGCATTTGTGTCATCTTGTAGAGCTTGTTGAGCACTACGTTGGCGTTAGCGTCGCTCTTTAAGCGGATGACAATTCGCATACCCTTGTAGTCGCTCTCGTCGTTCAAATCCGCGATACCGTCAAGGCGTTTTTCATTTACAAGGTTTGCGATGTCTTTAATCAGTTCAGCCTTATTTACGTTATAAGGTATTTCGGTGACAATGATGTCTTCGTGATTTGAATGAGATTCAATTTCCGCTTTCGCTCTTATTACGATTCTGCCGCGGCCCGTTTCAAAAGCGTCTTTTACTCCATTGTAGCCGTATATTGTTCCGCCGGTAGGGAAGTCGGGAGCTGTTATATGCTTCATCAAATCAGGAATGGTAAGCTCCGGATTGTCGATGAGCGCGACCGCTGCGTTGATTGATTCAGTTAGGTTATGAGGGGGCATATTTGTCGCCATACCAACGGCAATACCGGAGGTTCCGTTAACCAACAGGTTGGGAATTCTGGTTGGCAATACTGTCGGTTCCGGGCGGGAGTTGTCGTAGTTCATAGTAAAATCGACGGTTTCCGAATCGATGTCGGCAAGCATCTCCTCTCCGATTTTCTCAAGACGTACCTCGGTGTAACGCATAGCTGCCGGGCCGTCGCCGTCGATGGACCCGAAGTTTCCGTGTCCATCGACAAGAGTATATCGCATAGCCCAGTCTTGCGCCATACGCACTACTGTTCCGTAAATTGACGAGTCGCCGTGGGGATGGTATTTACCCATTACTTCACCTACGCAGTTGGCCGACTTTTTATGTGGATGGTCAGAAGTGTTACCCATCTCATTCATTCCGAACAACACACGGCGCTGCACGGGTTTCAACCCGTCGCGCACGTCAGGCAGGGCGCGTGACACAATGACAGACATTGAATAGTCAATGTAGGCCGTACGCATCTCGTTCTCGATGTCAATTTTCAGAATTCTATCTTCTTCAATCATAAATGTTTTGATAAATATTGGTATTGATTTCCCGCTATATGGCGAAAAAAATCACACAAAGATAAGAAATTTTTACAAAATATGCGGAATTTTGGCTTATGGATTGTTTAAATAATGTTGAGATAGTTTAATTGTGGCACTTACTTTGTTTTTTGGCACAATTATTGTTATAATTGCATTATGATTAAGAGTATGAATTAAATTAAGGAAAGCGCTATTTGTATTATGGATACTAATTTTTCAATAGAATTAAAAACGCTGCTTGACCAAAGTCATCGTGAGGCTGTGCGCCACAATGATCGCGTGGTCAGGGTTGAGCATATATTGCTTGCCATAATGTCAAGCCCTGATAATGCCGCTTATGTGACTTTACAGAGGCTTGTTGATCCCGATACCATGTATCAGATAAGGGATAGTCTTGACAAGCGGCTTCACGTTTTGCCGGAAGGTGACAGGCAGATGCAAGTGACAATAGTGAGTGATCTTGCCAACCGTATTATAAAGTTAAGCGTGCTTGAAGCTCGTATGTTGAAAAGCAATGTTGTGGATTCCAAACATCTTTTGCTTGCCTTATTCCATAATAACGAGGTTCAAGGGCTTGACTCTATGGTGGAATTTAAGGAGGCCGGAATGACATACGAGTCTATATATCGTCTTCTCGCAAATGTCGCTGACGCGCCAAAGATGGGCGCGTCGTTTGGCGAAGACGAGGAGGATGAAGAAGATGACGTTCCGCATGGCAGGACTGAGGCTCCGCATTCAGCGTCGCCAAAGCGCGGTAATGACACTCCCGCTCTTGATAAGTATGGCAATGATATGACGCTTGCCGCTGAAGAGGGTAGGCTTGATCCAGTCGTTGGACGTGAGGTGGAAATTGAACGACTTGCGCAAATACTTAGCCGCCGTAAGAAAAACAATCCTGTCCTTATTGGAGAGCCCGGAGTTGGTAAATCTGCTATCGTGGAGGGGTTGGCTCTTCGGATTGTTCAGCGTAAAGTTTCGCGAATTTTGTTTGACAAGCGCGTCATATCGTTAGATATGGCTTCGATAGTGGCCGGAACGAAATATAGAGGTCAGTTTGAAGAGCGAATAAAAGCTATTCTTAATGAGTTGTCGAGGAATAAAAATATAATACTGTTCATCGACGAACTACACACTATAGTCGGCGCCGGAAACGCTGCCGGCTCTATGGACGCCGCCAATTTGTTGAAGCCGGCTCTTGCTCGTGGCGAGATACAATGTATTGGCGCCACTACGATTGATGAATATCGTAAGAATATTGAAAAGGACGGCGCTCTTGAACGGCGTTTTCAGAAGGTGATGGTGGAGCCGACATCGCCTGAGGAAACACTTATAATCCTAAATAATATAAAGGATAAATATGAAGAGCATCATAATGTGAATTATACACCGGAAGCTCTTGAAGCTTGCGTGAAATTGACAGACCGTTACGTATCTGACCGTAATTTTCCGGACAAAGCCATAGATGCTCTTGATGAAGCCGGCTCGCGCGTCCATGTCACTAATATTGTGGTTCCGAAAGAGATTGAGCGGATGGAGGAGCTTATTGCAGAAGCTAACGCTTCGAAATTGAAAGCTGCTCAGTCGCAGAATTTTGAAAGTGCCGCATCGTTTCGTGACAAGGAACATCGTCTAAGGATAGAGCTTGAAGACGCTAAACGCAAATGGGAGGCTTCGCTCAATGAGAATCCTGAGACGGTCGACGAGGATAAGGTGGCAGAAGTAGTCGCAATGATGACGGGTGTTCCCGTTCAGCGCATTGCTCAGGCTGAAGGGATGAGGTTGCGTGAAATGGGTCCGAAGCTCAAATCGGCGATCATCGGTCAAGACAATGCCATAGAAAAGATAGTCAAGGCCATTCAGCGGAACCGTGTTGGCTTAAAGGATCCGAATAAGCCGATAGGCACTTTTATGTTCCTTGGCCCGACAGGCGTTGGAAAGACGCACTTGGCGAAAAAACTCGCTGAATATTTGTTTGATTCGGCTGATACCTTGATAAGAGTCGACATGAGCGAATATATGGAAAAATTCACTGTCAGCCGTCTTGTGGGAGCGCCTCCGGGATACGTTGGATACGAAGAGGGCGGACAGTTGACCGAACGTGTGCGCACGCATCCATATTCAGTCGTGCTTCTTGATGAAATTGAGAAGGCTCACCCCGATGTGTTCAACCTCTTACTTCAAGTGCTTGATGAGGGGCGTCTTACGGATTCTTTGGGACGAAAAGTCGATTTTAAGAACACCATAATTATAATGACGTCCAATATCGGATCACGTCAGTTAAAAGATTTTGGTTCCGGGGTTGGCTTTGTCACTAAGCCGGCCGATAAAGAATACTCTCACGGTGTCATTCAAAAAGCGCTTAATAAAGCTTTTTCTCCTGAATTTTTGAATCGTGTTGATGATATAATAATGTTTGACTCCCTCGATCGAGATGCGATATTCCGTATTATCGATATTGAACTTGCCGGATTCTATAAGCGAGTTGACGCATTGGGCTACAAACTCGATATAACTGAGGGTGCTAAAAATTATATAGCTGAGAAGGGCTATGACGCTCAATATGGCGCTCGTCCGCTTAAGCGCGCGGTTCAGAAATATCTTGAAGATCCACTCGCCGAAATGATTATTAATTCGGAAATAAGTTCCGGATCCACGATAACAGTGGAATATGACAAGGACACTGATAAGATTGTCACGAAGGTATCATGATATAATAATGAACAATTGTCGTGCAAAAAGACCGCATTTGCGGTCTTTTTGTTTTCAATTTGCGGTTGATTTTGGGTTTGAAGTGGCATTATGTGTGATTTATTTAGTTTTTTGAAGAAAAATATCAAAAAAAAATATTGCAGATTAATTTATAATGTTTAACTTTGTGCCATAAAACATAATTAAGCAACCATTTTTGATATGGGCGAGATTCGATTCACTAAGATGCACGGCATCGGTAATGATTACATTTACTTGGATTGTATTAATCATACTCCCGAGCGTCTGGCTGACCTCGCAATCGAAATGAGTGATCGACACACCGGTGTTGGCGGGGATGGGATAATCCTTATATGCGGCTCATCTGTCGCTGATTTCCAAATGAAAATATTTAATGCTGATGGTTCGGAGGCCAAAATGTGCGGCAATGGCAGCCGTTGTGTAGCAAAGTATGTGTTTGATAAAGGGCTGACGGCTAAAAAAGATATATCATTGGAAACGCTTTCCGGAATTAAATACCTCCATATTCATGAGAACGAAGGTATTGTTGATGTTGTGACGGTTGATATGGGCGTTCCTCAATTGGCTCCGGTTTCAATTCCGGTCATTTTTGATGGGGAAAGGATGGTTGAGCAGCTTGTTGAAGTAGACGGAAAGAGTTTTGAAATTACGGCCATATCTATGGGCAACCCACATGGGGTAGTTTTCGTAGACAGCCTTGATGGCGCGGATGTGCTTAATGATGGGCCGTTGTTGGAATGTCATGAGATATGGCCTGACAAAGCCAATATCGAGTTCGCTGAAGTAATATCTCCGACAGAAATAAGAATGAGAGTATGGGAACGAGGTAGTGGAGAGACGATGGCCTGTGGAACCGGTGCCTGCGCCACAGCAGTGGCGAGCGCGGTCACCGGACGAACGTCTCGCCATGTCACGGTTCATTTACGTGGCGGCGATCTCGCCATTTTATGGGATGAAAAAGACGGCCATGTATATATGACCGGCGCCGCAGAAACGGTTTTTGAAGGGGTCTACTGGCGTAAACATTAGGTACAAAATATATAAGGTGAAAAAAGAGGGTTAGGTATGATAAAGGTAAATGACAATTTTTGCAAGCTTCCGGCAAGCTATCTTTTTTCAGAGGTTGCTAAACGGATTGAAACTTTCAAAAAGGGAAATCCGGGCGTGGAGATAATACGCATGGGAATAGGCGATGTCACTTCGCCTATATGCAACGCCGTCATTGAAGCTATGCACAAAGCTGTTGACGATCAATCGCGAATAAGCACGTTTCATGGCTATGGCCCGGAACAAGGTTATGCTTTTCTCAGAGAAAAAATTTCAGAGTTTGATTATAAGAATCGAGGCATAGGCATTGACGCTTCCGAAATTTTTATTAGCGATGGAGCAAAAAGTGACACTGGAAATATCGGCGATATTTTGGCTGTCGACTGCAATATAGCCGTGACCGATCCTGTTTATCCCGTATATGTCGATACCAATGTTATGGCCGGTAGAGCTGGAGAGTTGGCCGATGGTAAGTGGTCGGGTATTGAATACTTGCCATGCACAGCGGAAAATAATTTTGATCCGTCTTTTCCTGAGAGTAATCCGGATGTGATTTATCTATGCTATCCCAACAATCCAACAGGGACGGTATTGACACGCGCTCGACTGGTCGAATGGGTGGAATATGCGCATCGCTCAGGAGCACTGATAATGTTTGATTCAGCATACGAAGCATACGTTAGAAATCCGGAGATTCCACGTAGTATATATGAAATTCCCGGAGCAAAGGAGGTTGCGATTGAGTTTAGAAGTTATTCTAAAACAGCCGGTTTTACCGGGATACGCTGTGGATACACTGTCGTTCCAAAGGATTTGAAAGGAATAAACAAAGATGGAAATTCTGTTTCGCTTAATGCGTTGTGGAACAGACGTCAGTGTACGAAATTCAATGGCGCAAGCTATGTTTCCCAGCGCGCGGCTGAAGCTCTCTATAGCGAGGATGGGATGCGACAGGTTAAAGAAATTATAAATTATTATATGGAAAATGCCCGTATTTTGCGGCAAGGTCTTGAAGATTGCGGTTTGCAAGTATATGGAGGAGAAAATTCGCCTTATATATGGCTGAAAACTCCGGAAGGCATATCGTCGTGGGATTTTTTCGATAAACTGCTTTCGGAATGTAATGTCGCAGGTACTCCCGGCTCCGGTTTTGGTCCGTCGGGAGAAGGATATTTCAGGCTTACCGCATTCGGCCGGCGAGAGGCGACAATTGAAGCAGTCGCAAGATTCAAGCGGTTAAAGGTGTAAAGTAGTAGTTTAATATACTCCGTTTATCACAAAGTAACAACCAATATATTTTAATTATTATTTATGTCAAAGTTGAGATTTAAAGTGGTCGAAGAAGCATTTGACCGTAAAGCCATTCCTGTTGAAATTCCGACAGAACGTCCTACTGAGTATTATGGGAAGTATGTGTTCAATAGGCAGAAAATGTTTGAATATCTGCCTAAGAAAACCTACGATGCATTGGTTGATGCGATTGACAACAAGAAACCGCTTTCACGGGAAATCGCTGACAGTGTAGCTTCAGGAATGAAACAATGGGCTGTTGATAATGGTGCCCGTCATTACACCCACTGGTTCCATCCGTTGACTGACGGCACGGCAGAAAAGCATGACGCTTTCATAGAGCATGACGGCAAGGGAGGTGTTGTAGAGGAGTTTGACGGCAAACTACTTGTTCAGCAGGAACCGGATGCATCAAGTTTCCCTAACGGAGGTATCCGTAATACTTTTGAAGCCCGCGGTTATTCCGCCTGGGATATTTCATCGCCGGCATTTATTTTGGATAAAACATTGTGTATTCCTACTATATTTATCGCATATACCGGCGAATCGCTCGACTATAAAACACCATTATTGAGAGCATTGAACTGTGTGGATAAAGCCGCCACGGCAGTTGCGCAATATTTTGATCCAGAAGTAAAGCATGTAAATTCATATCTTGGCTGGGAGCAGGAGTATTTTCTTGTAGATGAGGCTCTTTATTCAGCACGTCCTGATCTTGTAATGACCGGACGTACACTGATGGGGCATGAAAGCGCTAAGAACCAACAGTTGGAAGACCATTATTTCGGGGCTATCCCTTCACGCGTAGAGGCTTTCATGCTTGATCTTGAAATAGAATGTCACAAACTTGGAATTCCTGCCAAAACACGTCACAACGAGGTTGCGCCTAATCAGTTTGAGCTTGCTCCGGTTTTTGAAGAAACCAATCTTGCTAATGACCACAACCTGTTGCTGATGTCGTTGATCGCAGAGGTGGCTCGTCGTCACAATTTCCGAGTGCTCCTTCATGAGAAACCTTTCTCCGGTATCAACGGATCGGGAAAACATAACAACTGGAGTCTTGGAACCGATAAGGGGGTATTGTTGTTTGCGCCCGGTAAAACTCCTCTTGGAAATCTTCAGTTCATAACTTTTGTTGTGAATACCATGGCGGCTGTATATCGACATAATGCATTGCTGAAGGCTTCGATTATGTCGGCTACTAACGCGCATCGCCTTGGCGCCAATGAAGCTCCTCCTGCAATTATATCAATCTTCGCCGGAAGCCAGCTCACTGAAATACTCGATAAACTTGAAAACAGTGACAGTGACGAATTGATTAATCTTTCAGGAAAGAAGGGTTTGAAGCTTGATGTGGATCAGATTCCTGAAATTATGGTGGACAACACCGACCGCAACCGCACATCGCCATTCGCATTTACCGGAAACCGATTTGAATTCCGAGCCGTAGGCTCTTCGGCTAACTGCGCTTCGGCCATGATAGCATTGAATGCCGCAGTAGCCGAGCAGTTGATTGATTTTAAGAAAAAGGTTGACGCCCGTATTAAAAAGGGAGAAGAGCTTAATCACGCTCTATTGGCAGAAATCAAAGGACTTATAAAGTACAGCAAGCCAATTCATTTTGATGGTAACGGCTATAGTGACGCATGGAAGGAGGAGGCTGCTCGCCGAGGCCTTGATTGCGAAACGTCAGTGCCTAAAATTTTTGATGCTTATCTGAGCAAATCTTCTATTGATATGTTCAAGTCTACCGGCGTGTTCAACCGCCTTGAACTTGAAGCGCGAAATGAAGTCAAGTGGGAGATGTATACGAAGAAAATTCAGATTGAGGCACGCGTGCTCGGCGATCTTGCCATGAACCACGTCATTCCGGTAGCTATCCGCTATCAGTCGGTGCTCACTGATAACGTATTCAAATTAAAAACGCTCTTCCCCAACGAAAAGGGAGATAAGCTTGCGGCAATGGATCTTGACACCATAGAAAGAATGTCGGCTCACATGGCAACAATACTTGAAGAGGTAAAGAAGATGGTAAACGCTCGTAAGGCTGCCAATCATATAGAGAATGAGCGCGACAAGGCGCTTGCTTATCATGATTCCGTTCTTCCGTGTATGGACGTAATCCGTTATCACATCGATAAGCTTGAATTGATGGTTGACGATGAGATGTGGCCTCTTCCCAAGTACAGAGAATTATTGTTTATTCGTTGATAAGTTACAATATGTATTACACCCGGCACGTTCTCATAGAGATAACCCTGGAGCGTCCGGGTGTATTTTTAAATTTTATTACGTATGATTAATGATATTATGCCTAAGGCCCAAGGGTTATATGATCCCCGTCACGAGCATGATGCTTGTGGTGTAGGATTGCTTGTTAATATAAGATGCATTAAATCCCATCAATTAGTAGAGAAGGGACTTCAGGTTCTGGAGCACATGGTGCATCGCGGAGCTGAAGGCGCTGATCCGAAAACCAGTGACGGTGCCGGGATAATGGTGCAAATCCCTCACGAATTTATTTTGCTTCAAGGTATTGCTGTCCCGGAAAAGGGACGTTATGGTACAGGACTTGTATTTCTTCCCAAAGATGAGGATAATCAGCAGTTAATCCTTGATATTGTTGAGCGTGAGGCAATTGAAATGGGCCTTTCTCTTATTGCTGTAAGAGATGTTCCCACTAATAATGAATCGCTTGGCGTTGTCGCTCGTGAAGCAGAGCCAGCGATAAAGCAGATATTTATCGCAGACGAACGTACCACCGATGAGCTTGATCCGAAGTTGTATATATTGCGTCGCCGTATTGAGAAAAAAATAGCGGCCTCATCAATTCTTGAGAAGGAAAAATTCTATATTGTTTCGCTATCGTCACGAGTATTAGTTTATAAAGGTATGCTTTCGAGCCTTCAATTGAGATATTATTATCCCGATTTGATGAATCCTCATTTTACAACCGGGATGGCTCTTGTCCATTCCCGTTTCAGCACAAATACGTTTCCTACATGGGCGTTGGCGCAACCGTTTAGAATGTTGGGGCATAACGGCGAAATAAACACTATTCAAGGAAACCGTATGTGGATGAAGGCTCGAGAGTGTGTATTGCATCCCGAAGCTCTCGGCGGCGCGGATGTGACTCCTATAGTGCAGCCGGGCATGAGTGATTCGGCATCGCTCGACAATGTGCTTGAATTTTTTGTTATGGGAGGTATGAGTCTTCCACACGCGCTTGCTATGCTTGTCCCTGAGTCTTATAATGACAAAAATCCCATATCTCCGGAATTGAAAGCTTTTTATGAATTCCACTCAATCCTGATGGAGGCATGGGATGGCCCGGCGACGTTATTGTTCAGTGACGGACGCTATGCCGGAGGAATGCTTGACCGTAACGGATTGCGTCCGGCAAGATGGCTGATAACCAATAACGATACAATGGTTGTCGCATCGGAGATGGGTGTTCTGTCATTCGATCCTTCAGAAGTTAAAGAAAAAGGACGCCTTCGCCCGGGAAAAATGTTGATGGTGGATATGGAGAAGGGGATAGTCTACCATGACGCCGAGCTTAAAGAAAAACTCGCATCGGAGTTTCCATACCGGGATTGGCTGTCGAAAAACCGCATTATCCTCGACAAAATCACAACCGGTAGGAAAGTTGATGATAAGGTTGATGATTTCGCTCGGCAACTTCATGCGTTCAACTATCATCGTGAAGAGGTAGAGAAAATAATCACTCCGATGGTTTCAGACGGTAAAGAGCCTGTAAATTCCATGGGATGCGACACTCCTCTTGCCGTATTGTCAAAGGAACCGCAATTGCTTTATAATTATTTCCGACAGCATTTCGCGCAAGTGACGAATCCGCCTATCGACCCCCTTCGTGAGGAGTTGGTAATGAGCCTTGACAGCTACATAGGCGCTATTGACATGAATCTCATGAATCCGAATCCTGAATTGTGTAAGATGGTGTTGTTGAAACGGCCTATTATAACCAATCAGGAATTGGATTTGTTGTGTAACCTTCGTTATAAAGGGTTCAATACACGGAAACTTGCGATGATATTCACTGTGGCTGATGGGGCTAAGGGTCTTGAGGATGGCGTGGAGCGTTTGTGCAAGGAGGCGGAAATGGCTGTTGATGAGGGTTGCAATTATATCGTGCTGAGCGATAGGGGAGTCGATAAAGATAATGCTCCCATTCCGGCGCTTTTGGCAACCTCGGCGGTGCACCATCATCTTATTGAAAAAAAGAAACGCTTGCAGACCGCGCTTGTGATTGAGACCGGTGATGCGCGCGAAGTGATGCATTTCGCCTTGTTGTCGGGCTACGGAGCAAGCGCTATAAATCCATACCTCGCATTTGCGGTTATAAAGGATCTTGTTGATAAAAAAGAAATTCAACTTGATTTCCATACAGCTCAGAAAAACTATGTGAAAGCAGTTGATAAAGGGTTGCTTAAGGTTATGTCTAAAATGGGCATTTCCACTGTCACGAGCTATAAAGGCGCTCAGCTATTTGAGGCTATTGGAATCTCGGATGATATGATTGATAAATATTTCGGACGCACTGTCAGCAAGATTTCCGGAATTAATATCGAGGATTTGAGCAAAGATATTTTGAAGTCTCATTCAGAAGCGTATTCGAAAGAGTTTGATGAAGAATTGCCGTTGAGACATCTCGGGCAATATTCTTTCCGTAAGGATGGTGAATCACACGCATGGACTCCTGAAGCAATTGCAACTCTTCAACTTGCCACACGTCTTGGAAGCTATAAAAAATTTAAAGAGTTCACAGCGATCGTTGACGGTAAGCCGGAGCCTATTTTCATTCGTGATTTCCTTGAATTTAAGAAAAATTCCCCGATTCCGGTTGAAGAAGTTGAACCTGAGGAAGCGATAATGAAGCGCTTTGTGACCGGAGCAATGTCATTTGGCTCTATAAGCCGCGAGGCTCATGAGGCTCTTGGAATCGCAATGAATGCAATAGGAGCAAGAAGCAATACCGGCGAGGGTGGTGAGGATCCTGAACGCTTTAAGACCCGCGCCGACGGTTCATCAGCACGATCGGCTATAAAGCAGGTAGCATCGGGCCGTTTTGGTGTCACTGCTGAATATCTTGTCAACGCTGACGAGATTCAGATAAAGGTGGCACAGGGCGCTAAACCGGGCGAGGGTGGACAGCTTCCCGGCTTTAAAGTGGATAAGATAATAGCCAAGACCCGCCATTCTATACCCGGCATTTCTTTGATTTCACCACCTCCGCATCATGATATTTATTCGATTGAGGATCTCGCTCAATTGATATTTGACTTGAAAAATGTCAACCCGCGCGCAAAAGTGAGCGTTAAGCTTGTTTCGGAGAGCGGTGTAGGCACTATCGCCGCCGGTGTTGCGAAGGCAAAGAGCGATTTGATAACAATAAGCGGAAGCGACGGCGGTACAGGCGCGTCTCCTGCAAGCTCAATACGATATGCCGGTTTGCCGGTTGAAATAGGGTTGGCTGAAACGCAGCAGACGCTTGTACTCAACAATCTGCGCGGTCAAGTGAAACTTCAAGCTGACGGTCAGCTTAAAACGGCTCGTGATGTAATTATTATGGCAATGCTTGGCGCTGAAGAGTTCGGATTCGCCACCAGCGCATTGATTGTGCTTGGTTGCGTCATGATGAGAAAATGCCATCTGAATACTTGTCCCGTGGGTGTTGCTACTCAAAATGAGGAGTTGAGAAAGCGTTTTGTGGGGCGTTCGGAATATGTGGTGAATTTCTTTAAGTTCTTAGCACGTGAAATACGTGAGACATTGGCTGAGATTGGAGTAAGAAGTCTTGATGAAGTAATCGGAAGAGCTGATATGTTGAAGGTTAAAGATAATCATACAACACACAAAACAGCTCATCTCGACTTTTCAAAAATTCTCTATATGCCGGCTGATGCCGCTACAAACGCTATTATCAATGTGACTGAGCAGAAGCATGATATAGAGAATGTGCTCGACCGACAAATCATAAGCCGAGCATATCCGGCCATAGAAAATAAGATGCCGGTGGAACTTGAATTTCCCATCACTAATACAGATAGATCGACAGGAGCCATGCTTTCTGGGCTTGTCGCAAGTAAATATGGAAATGACGGGCTTCCTGACGATACTATTCTATGTACTTTCAAAGGATCGGCCGGACAAAGCTTCGGCGCATTTCTCGCTCACGGGATTTTGTTCCGACTTGACGGTGACGCTAACGATTATGTCGGCAAGGGGCTTTCGGGTGGAAAAATCGTTATTGTGCCACCTATGGGCACCACCTACAATCCTCAAGACAATATTATCGCCGGCAACACACTCCTTTATGGTGCTACTTCCGGAGAGATTTATATCAACGGTCGTGTTGGAGAGCGT
Source organism: uncultured Muribaculum sp. (assembly GCA_964512855.1). Lineage (GTDB taxonomy): Bacteria > Bacteroidota > Bacteroidia > Bacteroidales > Muribaculaceae > Muribaculum. The sequence goes on along the minus strand of CAZELD010000042.1, from coordinate 4,274 downwards.
TTCTGCGTGCGTAATTCCGGGGCAACGGCAGTTGTTGAAGGCGTGGGTGACCATTGCTGTGAATATATGACCGGTGGACGTACTGTGGTTCTCGGCACTACCGGGCGAAATTTCGCCGCAGGTATGAGTGGCGGCATTGCTTATGTGTGGAATCCTAATCGTGACTTTGACTATTTTTGCAATATGGAGATGGTTGAACTGTCATTGATTGAGGATATGGCTGATAATCGTGAGTTGTACCGATTGATAGGCAATCATTATAAATACACCCATAGTCCGCTTGCCGGAAGAATGCTTGACAATTGGCATGAGTATGTGGAGCAGTTTATTAAAGTTATTCCTTTTGAGTATAAGAAAGTGCTCCACGATGAAAAAATGGCTAAGTTGCAGCAAAAAATCGCAAGCGTAGAGAGAGATTGATATATGGATAAAATCGCTAAATAAAACATATTAATGGGAAACCCTAAAGCGTTTTTAAATATAGGTCGTAAGGAAGCGGGATACCGTCCCGTAAATGACCGTATAAAGGATTATGGAGAGGTTGAGCAGACACTCAATCAGGAGGATCGCAGGCTTCAGGCATCACGATGCATGGAATGTGGAGTGCCATTTTGTCATTGGAGCTGTCCGCTTGGAAACCGTCAACCAGAATGGCAGGATCGATTATATAAGAATGACATAAAAGGCGCCTATGTGCTGTTGACTCAAACAGATGATTTTCCGGAGTTCACCGGACGTGTGTGTCCGGCTCTTTGTGAAAAAGGATGCGTACTTAACAAGGAGCATGAACCTGTGACGATACGTGAAAATGAGGCCGCCATCGTTGAACGCGCATTTAATGAAGGATATGTGACGCCGCATATTCCCACTTCCCGAACCGGTAAAAAAGTTGCTGTTATCGGGTCAGGCCCGGCAGGACTTGCTGCAGCTAACCGGTTGAACCACAAAGGACATTCGGTGGTGGTGTTTGAAAAGAATGAGTCAGTGGGCGGATTGTTACGGTTTGGAATCCCTGATTTTAAACTGAACAAGAGTGTTATCGACCGCCGTATAGCGATATTGGAAGCCGAAGGAATCGAATTCAGAACTGGAGTTAATGTCGGTGTCGATATAACGGCCGAGGATCTTCTTGCCGAATATGATGCGATATGTGTGGCTATAGGAGCCGAAGTTCCGCGCGATCTTAAAGTGGAGGGGCGTGAGCTTGGAGGCGTGCATTTTGCATTGGAACTTTTGCAACAGCAGAACCGGGTTAACGCCGGCGCTGAAATTGCTCCCAAAAATAGAATTTCAGCCAAGGGGAAACACGTGCTTGTAATTGGCGGCGGAGATACCGGCAGTGATTGTGTGGGTACGTCCAATCGTCAAGGCGCGCGTTCAGTTACGCAGATTGAGATTATGCCGAAGCCTCCTGAGGGCGATAATCCGGATACTCCGTGGCCTTATTGGCCGGTCGTTTTGAAAACTTCCAGTTCGCATTTGGAAGGCTGTGAAAGACGTTGGCTTCTCGATACGAGAAAATTTATAGGAAAAGATGGTAAAGTTGATGCCGTTGAGGTGGAAGCCGTCGAATGGGAGAAGGATGAAACAACCGGGAGAATGACATTGAAGCATACCGGAAAGGTCGAAACTATTCCGGCTCAACTTGTGCTATTGGCGATGGGATTCACTAATCCGAAAGCAGAAGGCCTGCTGGAGCAGCTTGGCGTAGAGAAGGATGCGCATGGAAACGTGAAAGTCGACTCAAATCAGCAGACTAGCGTCAATAAGGTATTTGCCGCCGGCGACGCATCGACAGGAGCCTCTTTGGTGGTAAGATGCATTGCTTCGGGTCAGAATGCCGCAAAAGGTATTGATGATTATCTAAGAACCAAATAATGGAACAACTGAAACATGAGTGCGGCGTTGCCATGATACGCCTGCTTAAACCAATTGAGTATTACAAGGAAAAATACGGTACTTACTTGTATGGCCTAAATAAATTGTATCTTCTCATGGAGAAGCAGCATAATCGAGGCCAGGAGGGCGCCGGTGCGGGAGTTATAAAAATGAATGCCCCGGCCGGACATGAATATGTGTTTCGCGAGCGTGCGTTAGGCCCAAATGCAATCCAGGAAATTTTCTCAAACATTAATAAGCAGATCGACAACACGCATATCGGCGACAAAAGCGCGGATTGGATTGATGCTTATGCTCCGTTTATCGGAGAGGTCTATATGGGGCATCTTAGATATTCCACAACCGGACGTAGCGGCATAAGCTACGTCCATCCTTTTTTAAGGAGGAATAATTGGTGTTCACGCACTTTGATGTTGTGTGGGAATTTTAATATGACTAATGTGGATGAAATCTTTAACGCAGTTGTAGAGAAAGGGCAGCATCCGCGAATATATTCAGACACAGTTATAATACTTGAGCAGCTTGGTTACGCTCTGGATAAGGAGAATAATCGCTTGTACCATGAATTTACAGAGCAAGGTCTTGACGGAATTGAACGCGCGAAGGCCATAGAAGACAATCTCTACTTGCCTAATGTGCTTGCTTCTGCGGCTCCCGGTTGGGATGGAGGCTATGTGATATGCGGTTCTGTCGGTTCCGGCGATATGTGGGCTTTACGTGATCCTCACGGTATACGTCCGGCATTTTTCTATTATGATGACGAAATAGTAGTTGTGGCATCAGAAAGACCCGTTATTCAGACAGTCATGAATGTGGCGCGCACGGAGGTTCACGAGCTTATGCCAGGTAATGCCATAATGGTGAGCAAAGACGGCGCAGTGAATATTGAAGAGATTTTGCCGCACGGTAAAAATGAACGATGTTCATTTGAACGCATATATTTCTCTCGCGGCAGTGACGCTGACATATATCTTGAGCGAAAGGCTTTGGGGCGGAATCTCGCTGATAAAATTCTACAAGGGGTGGACTACGATTTGAAACATTCGGTTTTCTCGTTCATACCCAATACGGCGGAAGTGGCGTTTATCGGAATGATAGAAGGATTGGAAAAATATCTTGATGCATATAAGGCTGATAAAATATATCGGGCAAGTTCTGACGGGGCGCTGACATCTGAGATAATAAACGATATAATGGCTCAGAAACTGCGCATTGAAAAGCTCGCAATTAAAGATATAAAACTGCGCACTTTTATCGCAGAAGGAGAGTCGCGTAATGATCTCGCCGCTCATGTCTACGATGTCACTTATGGGATAGTTCAAGATTGCAAGGATGCGGTGGTGGTAATAGATGACTCAATAGTGCGCGGCACTACTCTGAAGCAGTCTATAATTAAAATGCTCGACCGATTGCATCCGAGGAAAATTGTGATAGTCAGTTCTTCGCCTCAAGTCCGTTATCCTGATTATTACGGAATTGATATGTCGCGTATGGCCGAGTTTTGCGCTTTCCGCGCGGCAGTGGCGTTGTTAGAGGAATCGGGGCGCCGATATATTTTGGATGAAGTATATGAAGAGGCGCTTAAACAGGAGTCCCTTCCTCACGACAAGCGAATTAATTGTGTTAAGAGGATATATGAGTCGTTCAGTGATGATGAGATTTCTGACAAAATAGCGGAGATGCTTACTCCAGAGGATTGTAGTACGGAGGTTAAGATAATTTATCAGACAATTGACGGATTGCATAGAGCTGTGCCCGATTGTCCCGGAGATTGGTATTTCTCCGGCGACTATCCCACTCCGGGGGGGAATGTTTTGGTAAATAAGGCATACATAAACTTTTATGAAGGTAATCATGATAAACGGTAACTGATTTATTTTTCGCAAACAATCTCTTAATTTGCAATGTATTTTCGTTTTTTTTCGTATGTTTGTGAATGTAATTAATCATATAACCATTTTTTGCTATGAACGAAAATTATCAAGGTAACAATTATCCTCCTCAACCTGACAACGTGTTCACTCCAGGGCCGTCCGGTAAAAGCCGCGGTGTTGCCGCTTTGCTCGCAATATTATTAGGCGGTCTTGGCGTGCAATATTTCTATCTTGGAAAAACTACCGGTGGCATAATAGCTATTATTTTGAGCTTGGTGACTTGTGGCGTTTTTGAAATCATCTGGCTTATTCAGGGAATTCTTATGTTCACCCTTACTCAGCCTGAATTTGAAAATAAATATGTATATACTACGCGCAATTTCCCTATTTTCTGAGGTTGAAACACGTGAATAGGCAATTGTACGAAATATTCAGAGAATATTTATGAGGTTGTGACAAAAAAGGCGCAGCCTCTTTTTATTCCCTTTGAGGTTTCGATAT
>CAZELD010000041.1:0-19812 GCA_964512855.1 uncultured Muribaculum sp. | reverse complement strand
TGTTGCCGCCGGCCTCGACGCGCTGCGCCGCAACGATTACCGCCGGGAATACCGCAACCACTTGCTTCGCAACAGCCTCACTCAGGACTATAGGCGCCGATATATCGGTGAATCGCGCATCCTACTCACAAGCTTCATACCTCGGCGAAACAGACGCTATGGCCTACGACACCCTTTTCAATCCCGACGGAAGCTTGGCCTACCGCTACCCCTACAATCAGCTCCTCGCCGAAACCGGGGGAGAAACTCAGGGATTGCAATCTATGGGCTACAACGCAATCGAGGAGGCACAGAACAATATGTACAAAACCGAGAACCTCTATATGAAATACTTCATTCAAACAGGATTTGACATAACGAAAGATCTGAATTTTGAAGTGAAATTTCAATATGAAAAGCGTAAACTCGACGGTAAGGAGTCGATATCGGATTTCAAAGGCAAGCTCACCATAATTGACTTTTTGTCCACCGGTTGTATTCCTTGCAAAGCGGAAGTTCCATATTTTGAAAAGCTTGCGAAAGAAATGGAAGGGAAAGACGTACAATTCCTCTCAGTGTCGCTTGATACCGGCGATGAGCTTATGGCAGAGTGGGAAAAGGTGATGAAAGCGAAACCGGCCGATTCCCGAGTGCTGGGTCTAAACCTTCCGGGAGGTTTCAACTCAGACCTTCTTCCCAAATTGTTGATAAAGAGCGTACCGAGGATAATGCTCCTCGATAAAGAGGGAAAGATTATTGACGCATACGCCAAACGTCCTTCCGACCCAAAGCTCAAACAACAGATAGAAGCTCTGCTTTAGAGGTTGGTTGCAGGGGCCTCTGCAAGGATTTTATCCTCCTCAGTTTGTTCGGGAGAGGCGGGGCGAGAAATTGTTATTGGCAGTTTCACCCACCATTTTCCCGGAATCAATCGCCAGAAAAATACCGCTACCGCCCACCGGCAATCAATCACAGCTATTCTTGAACGCTTCTTTATCGCTTTCATCACCAAAGGCACGGCTTCATCCATCTCCATTGTCATGGGATATAAGCGATCGGCTTCAAGCAGAGGGGTACGCACCCACCCCGGCCGTATGTCGGTGAAACATATCTTTAATTTCGTATCATTGGACAGTTGTTCAAGAGCTTGTATATAAGTTTGCTGCAACTTTTTCGTAGCCGAGTAACTTGCCAATCGTCCAATGCCTTTCGTGCCGGCAACCGATGATATTACAGCAATCTGCCCTTTGACGCCCTTTTCGCTCATTTTACTGAAGAAACGATAGGCGGCATCCACCATTCTTACAAACCCGGTTCCGTTTGTTTCCACCGTGGCGACATCTTTCGCTATATCCAAGCCCGGATTCTCGTATCCGATGCCGGCAGAGTGGAGATATACGTCCATCCCTCCCAATTTAGAAATCAATTTTAGCAACTCATCGGGAGCGTTTTGCTTTGTCACGTCAATATGAGCCCATTCTATTTGTTCGGGGAACATATCTTTCAACACCTTCATTGTGCCATCTTTCCGTCCGGCCACACCCACTCTCCATCCTAACGAGGCATACGCTTCGGCCAGGCGCAAGCCCAATCCTGAGGTCGCCCCCATAATAACTATTTTTCTCCGTTCTGACATATCATTAGTTTTTTATTCTATATCTCCATAAAATGAATAACGCCCGATAAGGGTTTAATGTTGTCATCTCGGCATCATGGCAACGCCAAAACATAGTTATATACGGCATTTTTGTGTATCTTTGTATTTCACAGAGCATTTGATTGACAAAAAAATCCAACTCTTATTCTAAAAATTCTATAATCATGAAATACAACTCTCTATTTTTCATCACATTTCTACTAATAATATGCTCCATACGAGCCAATTCCGCCGAAAGAGAAACTTATAATTTCAACAGCGACTGGCTTCTTGCCATAGGCGATGTGGCCGGAGGAGAAGATATCTCTCTCAATGATAAAAATTGGAAACGGGTTACACTACCGCGCGCCTTCAATGAAGATGAGGCGTTTAAACTCTCGATCGAGAAGCTTACCGACACTATCTGTTGGTATCGCAAGCATTTCCAAGTTCCGAAATTAAGTGGGAATAGAGTGTTTGTTGAATTTGAGGGGGTGCGTCAAGGCGCTGATTTTTATCTTAACGGCCAAAAACTCGGAATTCATGAGAACGGCGTGATGGCAGTCGGTTTTGATCTGACACCCTACATCAAAAACGGGGATAATGTTATCGCTATCCGTATAGACAATGACTGGGATTACCGCGAGCGCGCCACCGGCGCCAAGTTTCAATGGAATGATAAAAATTTCAACGCCAATTATGGGGGCATACCCAAGAATGTATGGCTCCACGTAACCCCTGCCGTATATCAGACATTGCCCTTGTACAGCAATCTCGGAACCACAGGCGTATATGTGTATGCCTCCGATTTTGACATCCCCGGCAGAAAGGCGACAGTCAATGCCGAATCAGAAGTGATGAACAGCGGGCAATCGCCTGTGACACTGTCTTATCGAGTGACGGTGACTGACGTTGACGGCAAAAATGTAAAGAGCTTTGCGGGAGATGAAACCACGATATTTCCCGGCGAGAAAAAGACTCTCTCCGCATCGTCAAGAGTTGACAGCCTAAACTTTTGGAGTTGGGGGTATGGTTATCTCTATGATGTGGCAACCGAGTTGATTGATCCCTCCGGTAAAAGCGTTGACAAGGTCACCACACGCACAGGATTCCGTAAAACGAAATTCGGCGAGGGCAAAATATGGCTCAACGACCGTGTGATAATGATGCACGGTTACGCGCAACGCACATCAAATGAGTGGCCCGGCGTGGGAATGTCGGTACCGGCATGGTTGAGCGATTATTCCAATGGCCTTATGGTTGAATCGGGAGGCAACATAGTGCGTTGGATGCACGTCACCCCGTGGAAACAGGATGTTGAATCGTGTGACCGCGTGGGTCTTATCCAAGCCATGCCTGCAGGAGATTCGGAAAAAGATCGAGAAGGGCGCCAATGGGAACAACGAGAAGAGTTGATGCGCGACGCCATAATATATAATCGCAACAATCCGTCGATATTATTTTATGAATCAGGAAATTTCCGTGTCAGTTCTGAGCATATACGCGCGATGAAAGCCATCCGCGACAAATATGACCCTCATGGCGGGCGCGCCATCGGCAGCCGAGAGATGCTTGAAATCGATGAATCGGAATATGGCGGTGAGATGCTTTACATCAACCGGTCTAAAAAGCATCCCATGTGGTCGATGGAATATTGCCGAGACGAAGCTCTCCGTAAATATTGGGATGACGCATCTTACCCGTTCCACAAAGAGGGAGCGGGGCCACTTTACAGAGGAGCCGACGCACCGGATTACAACCACAATCAAGATGAATTTGCCGTCGAACTGACACGCCGATGGTATGACTATTGGCTCGAGCGTCCAGGCGGAGGCGACCGTAACGGCAGCGGCGGAGCAAAAATAATATTTTCCGACACCAACACCCACTATCGCGGTGAGGAAAACTACCGTCGGTCGGGTGTCACTGACGCTATGCGCATTCCCAAAGACGCGTTTTTCGTCCATCAGGCGATGTGGGCTGACGCATGGGTTGACAATGAGGGTTATTCCACGCATATCGTCGGGCATTGGAATTATCCCGACAGCACTGAAAAACCGGTCTATGTCATATCAACCGGCGAAGACGTGGAACTTCTGCTAAACGGAAAATCGCTCGGGCACGGGAAACGCGACTACAATTTCCTTTTCACGTTTGACAATGTTAAATTTTCCCCCGGAAAACTTGAAGCTGTAAGCTATGATTCGTTGGGAAATGAAGTGAGCCGCCATTCAATAGAGACCGCAGGCGAACCGGCTCGCCTTATCATAAGCGCTATTGATAATCCGGCCGGATTTCATGCCGACGGCGCTGACATGGCACTCTTGCAAGTTGAGGTCGCAGACTCGGCCGGGCGACGTTGTCCTCTTGACAATCGCATAGTCACATTCAGCATTGACGGCCCGGCAGAATGGCGTGGTGGCATAGCCCAAGGACCTGATAATTACATTCTAAGCACGAAATTGCCTGTAGAGTGCGGAATCAACCGCGCCCTTATCCGCAGCACAACCTCCGCCGGAACGATAAAAATCACCGCTACGGCCCATGGGTTGCCCGCAGCTTCGATTTCATTAAAAAGTATTCCAGTGAAAGTCAACAATGGTCTTAGTGATTATATTCCGGGCAGGATGCTGAAAGGGCGTCTTGATAAAGGGCCGACACCTCAAACGCCGTCATATCAGCAGAGAAAGAATACCGTAAACATCGCATCGGTCACAGCGGGCTCATCGCAAGAGTGCGTAAAAAACACCTACGACGACAACGAAAAGACAGAGTGGATGTCAGACGGAGCGCTTTCCAACTCGTGGATCACCTACCACCTTGAACGCCAAGCGGAGATCAGCGACATAACTCTAAAACTTTCCGGTTGGCGCCGACGCTCCTATCCGATCGAGGTTTATGCCGACGATCAACTAATCTGGCGCGGCTATACCCCCAAAGGCCTCGGATATGTGCATATCGTTCCTGACAGCATTGTAAAATCAGCAACCTATACAATCCGTCAAATCGGCGCAGTCACAGAAAAAGACTCATTCGCAATAAAAGAGCTTGCCGGCGGCACGGCAAATGAGCTGGACACAAAACCCTCAAAAAAGTATCAGCTTGGCATCGTTGAAGCGGAATTCCTTGAAAATGCGACAAAATAATCGGATTGATATTTGGAAATTTGACGCCAATATAATAAATTTGCAATCATAATCAATGGTGTGTTAGTTCAGTTGGTTAGAATACATGCCTGTCACGCATGGGGTCACGGGTTCGAGTCCCGTACGCACCGCAAAAGAGCTGTGTCGTTGTTACGATGCAGCTTTTTTGATACCGTATTCGCATCGCCGAGTACAGTTAGTATCTTTTAACCATGCCGGGCAATTGCCAGGCACAGCGCATCGTCTAACTTTGCATCAAACATAAAAACAGGACACAAAAACTACTAAATATGGAAAAAGCCAAGAAAACCACTGTTAAGAAAGCAGAACTCTCTGATCCCGCAGCAGCAAAAAAAGAAGCCCTCGCTCAAGCGATGGCAAAAATCGAAAAAACCTACGGCCGCGGCGCCGTTATGAAGCTCGGCGATGACAATATCGAGGATGTCGATGTAATCCCCACCGGCTCAATAGGTCTCAATCACGCCCTTGGCGTAGGCGGTTTCCCCCGCGGCCGCGTCATAGAGATTTATGGGCCTGAATCATCGGGAAAAACCACACTCGCCATTCATGCGATAGCCGAAGCTCAAAAGCAGGGCGGAACAGCCGCCATTATTGACGCAGAGCACGCTTTTGACCGTTTTTACGCTCAAAAACTTGGGGTTGACGTTGACAACCTACTCATCTCACAACCCGACAATGGCGAGCAAGCGCTCGAAATAGCCGACCAACTAATACGCTCTTCCGCCATCGACATAATCGTAATCGATTCAGTAGCGGCGTTGACGCCCAAAAGCGAAATCGAAGGAGATATGGGCGACCGCAACGTGGGATTGCAGGCTCGTCTTATGTCGCAAGCCATGCGTAAGCTCACAGGCTCCATCTCGCGCACCAACACCTGCTGCATCTTCATCAATCAGCTCCGTGACAAAATCGGCGTGATGTTTGGCCCATCAGAAACGACCACCGGTGGCAACGCGCTTAAATTCTATGCATCCGTCCGAATCGACATCCGCCCGTCCAGCTCAATCAAAGAGGGCGACGATGTGCTCGGAAAACGCACCAAAGTCAAGGTTGTCAAGAACAAAGTCGCACCTCCATTCAAGCGCGCAGAATTTGACATAATGTTTGGCGAAGGTATTTCCCGCTCAGGAGAGATTCTCGATCTCGGAGTAGAGCTTGGCATTATCGTTAAGAGCGGTTCATGGTTCAGCTATGACGGCCAGAAACTCGCGCAGGGGAGCGTTGCCGCCAAACGAGTGCTCGCCGACAACCCGGAGCTTGCCGATGAACTTGAAGCGAAAATAATGGAAGCTCTTAAAAACGGAGGAGAAGGAGAATCAGCCGCTCCGACAAAAAAGAAAGTCACTCTCAAAGCTGATAAAAAGGATGATGCTCCCAATCAGCCGGAAATAGACCTTGACGATGATGATTTTTCAGATGTGGACGACTTCTCGATCGAAGACGACGCTGAAGAATAATGAAAGCCAAGCCCCATTCCTAAAAAGTCTATATCAGATAAAGCGGCCTCGATACAAAAGTTTATTTTGCATTTTAACACAGCTTTTTTGTTGATAAATTTGCATAACTGCTTATGAATTGCGATCTTTGCCATACTATCGGATAATAGACTTTAATTTATTAACCTTAATCAAATGAAAAAATTCTTCACATTAATAGCTGCTACAGCCATCTCAATAGCAGCGACAGCTCAGGATGAGGCGCCGGCATTCCCCGGAGCCGAGGGGCACGCACGCTACACGACCGGCGGCCGCGGAGGCAAAGTGATTCACGTAACCAACCTTAACGACAGCGGCACCGGCTCTTTGCGCTGGGCGTTGTCCCAGTCAGGCACCAAAACCATTGTGTTTGATGTCAGCGGTTACATCGACCTCGAGTCGCAGCTAAACGTATCGTCCAACACCACTATTGCGGGACAGACCGCACCCGGATATGGCATCACACTTCGCTACTACACTTTATATTTTGGCAAAGCCGAAAATGTCATTGTGCGCTTCATCCGTTGCCGCCGCAGCCAAGTGAAAGATGTAAATGACGGCGCTGACGCCACATGGGGCCGATACGGTAGCAATATAATCCTCGACCATTGCTCACTCTCATGGAGTATCGACGAAGTCGCATCCTTCTATGATAACAAGAATTTCACAATGCAATGGTGTAATGTCACTGAGGGACTTGCCAACGCCGGGCACAGTAAAGAAGCACACAGCTACGGCGGCATTTGGGGAGGTAAAAACGCTTCATTCCACCACAATTTCATCGCACACGTGCAAAACCGTTCTCCTCGCTTTAACGGAGCACGCTACGGATGGGACGGCTATGATAAAACCCAATATGAAAACACTGTTCAAGCTGAGCGTGTAGACTTCAGAAACTGCGTAATGTATAACTGGGGAACGGGAAATGGATGTTATGGCGGCCCCGGAGGGGGATATATAAACATCGTCAACAACTATTATAAGGCGGGCCCCGGAACACAAAACAAAACCAGGGTAACAGAAGTTTCAGTGGCTACCTCAAGCAATGCAGACGAAAAACATCCGGAATTGTATGGCTATGCATCCAGATACTATATCTCAGGAAATTATGTAACCGCCGTAAACAAAGAGAATTACGACTGGTCAGGTTTAAAATATGACAACGGTTTATACACTATAGAAGGTGAACGATATATCGCTGATGCGGCACATCTATATGGCGAAAATGAGACATACGTAAAAAACAGTTCAAATGTTGATTGCATAGCGCTTAAGCTTACCGAACAAATAGACCCCGGCACCGTAACCACTCATAGTGCAAAAACTTCCTACGAAAAGATTCTGCAATACTGCGGAGCAAGCTTGGCGCGTGATGGCGTAGATTCCCGCAATATGGAAGAAGCCCGCACCGGCACCACGACATATAATGGCGACGCTCCCTATACAAATGAATCAGGAGAAACATTTTCAACATCAGGCGTGAAGGGAATTCTTGATTATATAAATGACCCTGAGAAAGAGGAGAACACAAAAACCGCCAGCTATCCAACACTGAGCTCAATCTCTCGTCCGGATGGTTATGACACCGATGGAGACGGTATTGCTGATGATTGGGAGGTTGCCAACGGGCTGAATCCTAATGATGCCGCCGACGGCAATTTGTACACAATCGATACCGAGAAGCAATGGTACACCAATTTGGAGGTTTATCTGAACTCTATAGTTGAGCATATAATAATAGCTCAGAATGAGGATGCAATTGATGCCGTCAATGAATATTATCCTAAATTCACAGCGGGAATTAGCACCATTGAAGCTGATCATAGCAATGAGGTGAAGGCAATTGAGTATTATTCACTTGACGGACGCCGCCTTGCCGAGCCAGCCAACGGTATCTCAATTCGCCGCATAATTTATGCCGACGGTCACGTTGAGGCCGACAAAGTGATTAAGACAAATTAGAAATAAGTAGTAATAGAAATAATAAGTCCAATGGGCCAACGCGGCTTATTGGACTTATTTTTTTAGTGGGCGAGTGGAAGCTCGATGCGGAATGTGGCGCCTACGCCGAGTTCGGAAGAGGCGACATATATGCTTCCGTTATGATACTGCTCTATTATGCGCTTGGCCAACGCCAATCCGAGCCCCCATCCGCGCTTTTTGGTGGTATAACCGGGGTTAAATATGGTTTTAAATCGTTTGCGCGGCAATCCCTTTCCGGTGTCGCTCACTTCGACCACCGCATTTCCCCGATCGTTACGCGTCACGACCGTTATCGTCCCCTCCGCATCCATGGCATCTACAGCATTTTTAATAAGATTCTCCATCACCCATTGGAATAGCGAATCACTAAGATTGACATTCAACACCTCAGGACATATCTTCACTTTAAGGGCGATTCTTTTTGAGATGCGTGTAGCCATATATTCACTGGCGTCTACCACCACCCGATTCACATCGGACAGTTCCATCTGGGGCTTAGACCCTATTTTGCCAAACCGCGAGGCGATGGTTGACAATCGTTTCACATCCTTATCCATCTCCCCCACCATATCTTTGTCAACCCCCATGGAATCCAACAATTCAAGCCAAGCCATAAGCGAGGATATGGGCGTTCCGAGCTGATGGGCGGTCTCTTTAGACAATCCAACCCACACTTTATTCTGCTCCGCTTTTTTCGTAGATGTTACAGCAAAATACACGACCCCCACAAATATCAGCATCACAAGCAATTGCACGTATGGATAGTAATTCAGCATTTTCAGCAATCGGCTATCCTCATAATAAAGATGCTGCAAATTTCCGGGTGACAGGACAATGTGAATGACATTGGCGGATCCGCGCAATTTTGCGAGTTTTTTCAGGAGGAATTCTTCATTTACCGGCGAAATATAAAGTGGATTGAGTGAATCGACCGCTTCAGGGAGATTAAAATTACGATGCATTATTATCACACCCTCATCGTCGGTGAGAAGTACAGGAATCGTGCGGTTACCTTCAATGATGCGCAGGAGGAAGTCGATGTCAGCCGGCGCCTGCGCCGCATCGTCGCCATTATCCATGTTTATAATCGCCTTTGTCGCATCAGCCCATATCTCCATACGCTGACGTTCCTGACGCGCCACATCGTTCACAATGCGTTCGGAAACATACAGAAACAACAGCACAAGCCCCACGGCAACAACGAAAAACGCCATTGTCCCGTATCGTCGTATGTCGTAAATGTTCTGCATCAGCGATGACTGTTAAAATCAGCGTCAATAAACCGCGCTACGGCATCCTCATCATTGCGTCCAATCACAATGTCGGCTCGCCTCTTCACTTCCGGAAGAGCGTTTCCTGTGGCTACACTCAAATCCGCAACCGCCATCATCGACAAATCATTAAGATTATCGCCAAACACTACCACGCGCCGCGCATCATAATCGCAGGCAAGCTTCCTCACTGCGGCAGCTTTGCTTATCCCCGGAGCGAATATTTCAATTATGCCTACATCTTTTCCAAAAATATCGACATAATTGCTTACAGAGCATGGCACATTGGCTCTGAGATCATCGGCAAGAGAGTTTATACTCTCAATACTCCCCATTGCGAAAAACAGGATGACACGTTTCCGCATTAAATCGACCACTCTATCCACACCCAGATTAAAACGCTTTAGAGATAAAGAAACACGCTCCTGCACAAACTTTTCATCGTGAACCGACATAGACCCACTGTGATAAACCTGCATTATATCATCGGCAGGCAATGTGTAGACAAACGGATTTACTCCATGCCTCTCCGCCCGGCGCGCAATTTCGGCCACCGTTTCCGGCTCAATGAAGCGGGAGTCGACATAATCTTTCGCGTCCCTATCCCAGAGTGTGGCTCCTGTCATCACAATTGCAGGCAACCGAGTGTAAGTGTCGGCCAAGAGAGGTTCCACCGTTGCCGGAGTGCGGGCGGTCGCGACAGTAATCATCGCTCCCTCCCTGCTTAAACGGCTCACGATCGACGCGCTCACGGAGCTCACACGGCTATCGGGCGTCAGGAAAGTGCCATCGAGGTCGGTGACATACAATGTCTTCATACGGGGCGCCCTTCATATCTCTCAATTGCGTCGCGCCATTCTTTAGCGATGGCCATAGAACACCCTTTTTCGATATCGTATCCCACCATGATAGTGCGGCATATACATTTAACCTGCCCGGTTTCGGTGTCATACAGGCGCTGCTCCATACCAAAGCTCTTTTCACCCACCTTTGTCACGGTCGTACACACAGCCACGGGCTCGTTGAAGAATGTGGGCGCGAAGAAATCGCAATTAATATTGGCGACCACCACATTGATTTTCTTCCAGTCGAAAGCTTCGGGAAGAAGATTTTCAAAATACCGGCATTTCGCCAAATCGAAAAATTTCAGATATGTGGTGTTGTTTACATGACCCAGCATATCCATGTCATTAAATCGAATCTGTATGGGCAGATTGTGCCGAAAGGGGAATTCCGGTTCCGGCACTTTATGGGAATTATTAGAGGAACTTGTCGCCATAGGCAATCTTAACGTCGTTTACATACTGTTTAATGTGCTGCTCATCAGCTTTTGGACACACAAGCAGGACATCGCCGGCATCAGCGATTATATAGTCATTCAAATCCTTAACCACGACTAACTTATCTCCTGCTACGGCAAATATGTTTCCTTTTGACTCGTAGGCGAGCACACGGCAATTTTGAGTTACATTGGCATCAGCGTTTTTCGGAGAATTGTCGTATAGAGCGCTCCATGTGCCAAGATCGTTCCAACCAAAGTTCACACACTCCACATATACGTTGGAAGCCCTCTCCATCACTGCATAGTCGATAGAGATGTTGACGCATCCGGGGAACTCTTTGTCAATAAACTCCCTCTCGGCAGGAGTACCAAACGCCTCACTCCCTTTGTCGAAAGTAGTTGTCAAGTCGGGGGCATAGTTATGCAGAGCATTCAAAATCGCCAGCACGCTCCAAAGGAATATTCCTGAATTCCAGAAGAACTCTCCGCTCTCAAAGAATACCTTTGCAAGCTGCAAATCGGGCTTTTCCGTGAAAGTTTTCACTTTCAGGATGTTTCCGCTTTCAGGATTTCCCACCTGTATATACCCATAACCTGTTTCGGGACGAGAAGGCTTAATGCCGAGAGTAAGCAACGCGTCATGCTGTTCAACAAAGTTAAATCCGGCCTCTATCGCGCTCTCAAACTCACGTTCACGGGTTATCAGGTGGTCGCTCGGCGTGACAATCATTGAGGCCTCCGGATCAATCGCTTTTATGTGGTAAGCCGCCCATGCGATACACGGGGCTGTGTTGCGGCGCGCAGGCTCCAAAAGAATCTGATTGTCGTTCAATTCGGGCAACTGCTCCTTCACGAGCGGGGCATACAGTTCATTAGTCACAATTATGACGTTCTCTTTCGGCACCAATGGCAGTATTCTGTCATAGCTCATCTGCAATAATGAGCGGCCGGTGCCAAAAAAGTCAATAAACTGCTTGGGCTTTTCCGACCGGCTATAAGGCCAGAATCGGCTCCCAATTCCACCACACATTATCACACAAAAGCGGTGTTGATTCTCCATAATTCAAACAAAGTTGGTTTTGTTTCGCTAAGTTATAATTTTTACCTCACACCAGCAAATATCAGCCGATGTCTCTTTATTTTACGCAGCTATACATCCATGCGATCTCCCGGCGCCACATCTCCATGTCGGGAGTTTCGAGGATTAAAGGGATTCCATCCATTCGGGCATCATTCATAATCATTTCAAAAAGGCCGCTTCCTATAGCCCCTTTTCCAAGGCTTTCATGACGGTCAACCCGTGATCCCAACCCTTTCTTGCTGTCATTCAGATGCATTCCGCTAAGGTATCGGAATCCGATCGTATCGTCGAAATGCGACCATGCGCTGGCATATCCATCGGGAGTTGCGAGGTCATAGCCTGCGGCGTAAGCGTGGCACGTGTCAATACATACCCCCACACGGCTCTTGTCCTCCACCCGGTCGATTATCCGCGCTATCTGCTCAAAGTTGAACCCAAGATTGGATCCCTGCCCCGCAGTGTTTTCTATCACCGCTTTCACGCCTTCGGTTTTATCAAGCGCGTCGTTGATAGAGTCGGCGATAAGGTCAAGGCAATCATCAGGCACAATAGCGTTAAGATGGCTTCCAGGATGGAAATTCAACATTGTCAGGCCCAATTGCATACACCGGTTTATTTCGTCAAGAAACGCCTTCCTCGACATTGCAAGCTTCTCCGCGTCGGGCGATCCGAGATTAATGAGATAACTGTCATGGGGCAAGATTTGTTCGGGCGTATAGCCGCATTTCAAACAATTCTCCTTAAACAAAGCCGCTTCCTTGTCAGTAATGGGCTTGCTTTTCCATCTCGAGGGATTGCGGGTGAAAAGCGCGAAAGCCTTCGCGCCGATATTATATGCGTTCAAGGGGGCATTGCTTACACCCCCCTCCACTGAAACATGAGCGCCTACGTATTTCATAATGCAGTAATTTTATCCTTTTCATTTTGGCTGTTACAAAGTTAACAAATTTTCTTTTCAATCAAAACGCCGGCGGCAAGTGTTATTACAGTGGATTTATTCCAAGAGTTATTAATAAAATGTGAGTTAAAATAGTTAAATTTGTATTCTAATTTAAAAACGCTATAAAATATGGGAAGACTTGTAGCAATAGTAGGACGTCCTAATGTAGGAAAATCCACACTTTTCAACCGGCTCACCCAGTCGCGCACCGCTATCGTCGATGAAACCGCAGGCACAACCCGCGACCGTCAATACGGAAAAGTCGATTGGTGCGGAAAAGAATTCTCAATCGTAGACACAGGCGGATGGGTAGTCAACTCAGAGGATATCTTTGAGAGCGAAATAAATAAGCAGGTAGAGCTCGCCATAGAAGAGGCCGATGTGATCCTCTTCGTTGTCGACACGATGAATGGCGTCACCGACCTCGACGATCATGTGGCGCGGATATTGCGCCGCTCCAAAAAGCCCGTTATCCTCGTGGCGAACAAGGTGGATTCAAACGACTGGATGTATAACGTGGCCGATTTTTACAAGCTCGGCCTTGGAGAGCCTTTCCCAATCTCGTCGGCGAGCGGCTCGGGCACCGGCGACCTTCTTGATGAAGTAGTTAAAGATCTCCCTGCCGACGACACCGAGGAGGATAATCTTGAAGATATTCCAAAATTCGCCATAGTCGGCCGCCCTAACGCTGGAAAATCATCGATAATAAATGCGTTTATCGGAGAGGGCCGCAATATAGTAACCAATATCGCAGGCACCACACGCGACTCGATATACACCCGTTATGAAAAGTTCGGGTTTGATTTTTATCTCGTCGACACCGCCGGCATACGCAAGAAAGCGAAAGTGAACGAGGATATCGAATACTACTCCGTCATCCGCTCAATCCGCGCGATAGAAGCTTCGGATGTGTGCATACTTATGATCGACGCCACTCTCGGTATAGAGAGCCAGGATGTGAATATATTCTCATTGATACAACGCAACAAAAAGGGTCTTGTCGTGTGTGTAAATAAATGGGATCTCGTGGAGGATAAATCCCAAAAAGCGATCAAGCATTTTGAAGACGCCATCCGCAATCGTTTCGCTCCCTTCACCGACTTCCCCATCATCTTCACCTCGGCGCTCACCAAGCAACGTATATATAAGGTAATAGAAACCGCCGTGGAGGTGTACAAAAACCGCGGGCGCATCGTGCCGACATCGCAACTCAACGTCTATATGCAGGAAGTGATCGGAGCATATCCTCCCCCTGCAAATAAAGGAAAATATATTAAAATAAAGTACGTGACCATGTTGAAAGGACAAACGGTTCCCACGTTCATTTTCTTCTGCAACTTGCCACAATGGGTAAAGGAGCCTTACAGAAGGTATCTTGAAAATAAGATTCGTGAAAAATGGAATTACACCGGCACCCCGATCAACGTGTTCATGCGCGAAAAATAAAACAGTAAACGACATATAATTATGACATTTGAAGAGCTTGGTGTCAGAGACGACCTACTGCGCGCCATTAAAGATATGGGGTTTGAAAACCCTATGCCCGTACAAGAGAAAGTCATACCGCATCTTTTGAATGAGGATGGCGATGTAGTCGCCCTCGCCCAAACCGGCACGGGAAAAACAGCGGCCTTCGGACTGCCTGTGCTCCAGCGAATCGACACGGAGAAAGTGTCGCCGCAAGCGCTGATTATCGCGCCCACACGAGAATTGTGTCTCCAAATAGGCGGTGATTTATCAGATTTTTCCAAATACACTCCCAATCTAAAAGTGCTTCCCGTATATGGCGGGTCAAGCATAGAAAGCCAGATACGCTCCCTCCGCAAGGGGGTTCATGTGATAGTAGCCACTCCCGGGCGCTTGATGGACTTAATAAGGCGCGGAGTGGTGAAACTTGACGATGTTCACACAGTGATTCTCGACGAGGCCGACGAGATGCTAAATATGGGATTTGTCGATGACATAAACGATATCTTGAGCCATGTCCCGGAAAATCGCAAGATGCTTCTGTTTTCCGCCACAATGCCGCCGGAAATAGCCAAAATCGCCGCGCAATACATGAAGGATCCAGTGGAATTTGTCATAGGCACTAAAAACACAGGAGCAGAGAATGTGCGCCACATATACTACATGGTTCACGCACGCGACAAATACCTTGCTCTTAAACGCATAGCCGATGACAACCCCAACATTTACGGCATCATCTTCTGCCGCACCCGAAAAGAGACCCAGGAGATAGCCGACAAGCTAATCCAAGACGGCTACAACGCCGATTCTCTGCACGGCGAGCTCTCGCAAGCTCAGCGCGACATGGTGATGAAGAAATTCCGAGACAGAGTGCTTCGGCTGCTCGTGGCTACCGACGTGGCCGCGCGAGGGCTCGATGTGAGCGATTTGACCCATGTGATTAATTACGGGTTACCCGACGACATCGCCACCTACACTCATCGGTCGGGACGCACTGGACGCGCCGGAAAAACCGGAATATCGATCGCCATAATCCATTCACGCGAGCGCAGCAAGCTTAAAGACATCGAGAAACGCATCGGAAAGACATTCGAGCGCAAGGAGGTGCCCACGCCCGAGCATATTATAGAAAAACAGCTCTATAACCTCGCCGACCGTCTTGAAAAAGTAAAAGTCGACGATGACGAGATAGCAAAATATCTTCCCGGAGTAAGCCGCAAGCTAAGCTGGCTCTCAGAAGAGGACTTGCTGAAACGCGTAGTATCGCTTGAATTTAACCGCCTTTTGGATTACTATAAAGACGCTCCTATAATAGATTTCATTGATGACAAACCGGCAAAAAAGGAGCGCAAAGAAAAACGCGCGCCTAAGACCGCTGCAGAAAAAGACCGCCGTACCGCCGAACGAGGCATGGCGCGCATCTACGTTAACGCAGGCAAAAACGACGGCTTCTACGCCGGAAACCTTATCGACATATTGAACCATGCCATTCACGGAGCGCGTGTCGACGTAGGACGCATCGACCTGATGCCGGGATACTCGCTTTTCGATGTGAAGAAAGATGACGCACGTCGAGTGGTTGAAGGGTTGACAGGTTTTGATTTTGTGGGGCATAAACTTCATGCCGAGATAGCCGATCCGGAAAAAGATTACTTCCGGGTATCTTCACGCAGAAAAAGAGACCGCAAAGATACCGCCGTAAAGGAAAAAAATGGTAACTTTGATAAGTTTATGAAAAAAGGGAAAGGCTCAGGCCCCCGCCACAAAAAGAGATAATATATGAAAGTTATAAAAATCATTACGTCGGCTTTTGCTGCAGTGTTGTTATTCGTTCCGGGAGCACACGCCCAGTTGACAGCGGCAAAAGCGTTTGCCGACGCGCCCAAGACAGTGTTTCCATTGCTTGACCGCAATGTGCGCCTCGATATGATCGATTATTTCAATGGAGGTATGTCGACCGCCTCGACCAACGCATTGCATGGAAAATCGCGCATAATCGCTCTGACGCCTGTCGACATGAAGATTTCAATGACTGACGCATCGTCATATCAGCTCGTGCTGTTGCCGGCTGCCAACGACACCATAATCGCGCTCATCAAAACTGTGGCCACTCCGGCTCACGACAGCCACATCACTTTCTATTCACGCGCATGGATTCCTCTCGACGGAAACATCTTCTCAGCCCCTTCGCTCAACGATTGGCTCACCCCGGCGGCAAAGAAAAACGGCTCGGATGTCAGCGCGATGATTCCATTCATGCTGTCGGAATATGTCTACGATCCGGCGACACTAACACTCACGCTCACCAACAATCTTAGCGAATTCCTGTCGCCTGACGTGTACTCGCTCGTAGACTCCAATTTACAGAAGTCTATGGTCTACCGTTGGGACGGAAAACGCATGAATCCGGTTAAATAGCCCATGGAGACTAAGCCGGTAACCCTACTGCAACTCACCAAGTATGTGGCATCGCTTGTCATGGTTAAGGAAACCCAAAACGTATGGGTAACCGCCGAACTCAGCGATGTCGCTGTGCGTGGCGGCCATTGTTACATGGAGCTGCTTCAAAAAAACGAGGTTACAGGAGCCACCGAGGCGAAAGCCCGTGCCGCCATTTGGGCTAATGTCTACGCGCGGATCCGCTCAGAATTTCTCCAAGCCACCGGACAACAGTTCGCTTCCGGTATGAAAGTGATGGTCAAAGCCTCGGTGTCGATGCATCCTGTCTATGGTCTGTCGCTCGTCATAACCGCAGTGGATCCGAGCTACACAATGGGTGACATTCTGCGTCGACGCAATGAAATGATAGCCCGATTGAAAGCGGAAGGAATCTTTGACATGAACCATAGCATTTCATGGGATAATCCGCTGCTGCGCATAGCCATTGTTTCGGCTGAAGGCGCGGCCGGATATGGCGATTTCATGAACCAGCTCGGAGCAAATCCGCTTAAACTGCGTTTTAAAACCCGTCTTTTCCCGGCAATAATGCAAGGAGAGCGCACTGCGGCTTCGTGCATCGCTGCCCTTGACAAAATCAATGCCGAAATAGACTGCTGGGACTGCGTGGTAATCATACGCGGCGGGGGAGCCACAAGCGACCTGTTGGGATTTGAGAACTACGATTTGGCGGCCAATGTGGCTCAGTTCCCGATTCCGGTGATTGTAGGCATCGGCCATGAACGTGACATCACCATCCTCGACTACGTGGCTCGCATACGCGTAAAAACGCCGACAGCCGCCGCCGAATGGCTTCTCGCTATGGGTAAGGAATGTGTGGAGTGTCTTGACCGGCTCGGCCTTGAGATACATCGCGCCGTGGCCGAACGTATCGCCGGCTGCAAGGAGCAGCTTGGAATCATCGAAGGCCGATTGCCGGGATTGCCGACGGCAGCGCTTGACCGCGCCAAATCACGCCTTGACCGCTTCTCGCTTGGACTGCATCAAGTATCAGCGCGACGCATTGCCCCGCAGATAGCTAAAATGCAATCTTTGGAAGTATCGCTTAAGATGGCGATCCCGGCTATCATCAATCGACATGAAATCAAGCTTGATAACATCACTCGCCTTATAGAGGCCCTATCGCCCACAGCTACATTGAAACGAGGATATTCAATCACCCGCTACAACGGACGGGCTGTAACCTCATCCGAACAAATACCCTCAGGAGCGATAATCGAAACTACTGTAGCACAAGGATTGATAACATCTATAAAACAATAACCCTGATATACAAAATGGACAACCTGCCAAAGTTCACCCCCGTAGCCGACATGACCTACAATCAGTCAGTCGCCGAACTTGAAGAGATTATAAGACGAATGCAGAGTGACGCGCTCGACATCGACCAACTCGCAGCCTATACAAGACGAGCCACCGAACTGCTCGCCGAGTGCCGCCGACGCCTAACTGCCACCGACGAGGAGCTAAAATCAATCATCGGCTAAAATCCCAACTCGGCTACGACAGACTGAATCACCGCTACATCAACAGTTGAAAATTCAGATTTGTCATATATATCCATCAAGTAAACATGACCCTGATTTTCAGCAAATACAACTGTATAGGTTATCACACGCGCTCCTCCGGACTTACCTTTTCCTTTGGAGGTTATCGCGAGCCTGATTTTACGTATACCCGGACTAAGCTCATCCCCTTGGA
This sequence comes from uncultured Muribaculum sp., assembly GCA_964512855.1. Classification (GTDB taxonomy): domain Bacteria; phylum Bacteroidota; class Bacteroidia; order Bacteroidales; family Muribaculaceae; genus Muribaculum. The sequence goes on along the minus strand of CAZELD010000041.1, from coordinate 1,373 downwards.
AAGGATTAGTCTCCAATGACTTCAAAAACACTGCGATATCATGTTTCAGAGAGCGATACTTTTTAGAAAGCGGCTTTAAGCTCTTTAGAAAATCAGGTGTTGCGGTTACTTCAAAGCTCATTTAACAACTCTTCAATTGAATAGCCTTTCATCTTTCCCTCTTGAATCAGTTTCACTTCTCTCAAACCTTCGCAAATACGAGACGTAAGGGAATCCTCCTCGGAAATCGGCATTATTTTGAAATTGCCGTATCGCGATGTGAGCAGAACCGACTGTCCATTCTTCGCCGCATTCAAGTATTTACCTTGATTGGAACGAAATTCTCGTGCTGATACAACTTGCATAACTTAGTTTTTTTCACAAATATAACATTTGGCAGCCAAAATAGCCGCCAAATATCCGTTTTTAACACATTTTCAGATCATCTGATTCACTCTTCAAGTAGGCCGGGGCGCAAACGGCGTGTACGCTCAATGGCCTGCTCATGGCGCCATTGATATATCTTCGCCTCATGACCCGAAAGCAATATATCGGGCACCTTCCACCCCTTATATTCCGCCGGACGAGTGTAGATTGGAGAAGCAAGAAGATTGTCCTGAAATGAATCGCTCAGCGCGCTCTGCTCATCACCGATGGCTCCGGGGATTAAACGCACTATCGCATCTGTAATCACCACTGCGGGAATCTCGCCGCCGGTCAACACATAGTCCCCGATAGTTATCTCTCGTGTAATAAGATGCTCCCTTATCCTGTAATCCACGCCTTTATAGTGTCCACACAGTATTATGATATTCTCCAACATCGACAAGCTGTTGGCCATCGGCTGCGTCAACTGCTCTCCGTCTGGCGAAGTGAATATCACCTCATCATAACTGCGTTGGCTCTTCAAATCGGATATAGCCCTGTCCACCGGCTCAATCTGCATCACCATCCCCGCTTCGCCCCCAAATGGGTAATCGTCCACTTTGCGATGCTTATTTGTAGTGTAATCACGAAGATTATGCACCACTATTTCAGCAAGCCCTTTATCCTGCGCCCTTTTCAATATCGAGCAATTCAAGGGCGATTCGAGCATCTCAGGAAGTACAGTCAGAATATCTATGCGCATGACGGAGTAATTCTTTTATGCGCAAAGTTAAACAAATTCATCCAGTTGGCCTAATTACTAAAAAATCATATAATATCGACGCACGAGCGAACTATATGGCTGCGATTTCTCTTTTATGAAAAGAGATTGAAGCAAGGAGGTGAATGGAAATAATCTATACAGCCCTGCGGCATGAACCATACCGTCAGGTTTATTAAAAAAAAATCTAATACCAATATTGTCCTAAATAAATTTGAGGTAGAATAAAAAAAGGAAGTAGAACTAA
>CAZELD010000040.1:0-20199 GCA_964512855.1 uncultured Muribaculum sp. | reverse complement strand
CCAAATAAAATTTAATATTTATCTTTGCAATAGTTTTTCATGGTATTAGATTTAAGGTGAAAAGATTATTCGTCGTGATGACGAGTAATTTTTTTTTGGAGTGTAACCAAAAAAATTTTCTCATGACTGAATCCATCACTACATATCATACATTGCATAACGGACTAAGAATAGTCCACCGTCTTACGGAATCCCATGTAGAATACTGCGGTTTGGCAGTGAGAGCCGGTAGTCGTAATGAAAATCCGGAAGAATACGGTCTCGCCCATTTTGTTGAACACACGATCTTCAAGGGCACGGGGAAACGCAAATCTTGGCATATTATAAACCGAATGGAATCGGTAGGCGGAGAACTGAACGCCTACACATCAGAAGAGGTTACTATGGTTTACTCCGCTTTTCCAAAAGACAATACAGATAGATGCATCGAGCTTATTTCCGATTTAATAATAAATTCACGCTTTCCGAAGAAAGAGATCGATAAAGAGCGTGAAGTAGTGCTCGACGAAGTAGCTTCTTATCTGGACACCCCTTCTGAAGCCATTTTCGATGAGTTCAACGACAATATTTTCTCCGGCTCTTCTCTCGGGCATAATATCCTCGGCACAGAAAAGACTATAAAAAGTTTTACACCTGAAATATGCAGGAAATTTCTATCCAAATTTTACACTCCCAGTAATATGGTTCTGTTTTATATGGGATCAATATCTGAGATTAAGATATTGAAAATGGCGGAAAAATATTTCGGCGGCATCACCGCAAGTCCCGCACGACCTATACAACCTGCACCGGTTGATGTCTCTCCGTTCCGTATATTCAAGCAACTCAACACACACCAAAGCCATACGATAGTCGGAGCACGTATACCGGGGATGTATTCCCCGCAACGTCACGCCTACACCATGTTAACTAATATTATTGGCGGTCCAAACATGAATTCGCTACTTAACATAGCGCTAAGAGAGCGCCGAGGATACGTGTACTCAGTCGATGCATATTCTTCGATGTTCACTGATTGCGGCCTTTTCAGCATTTATTTCGGATGCGACGCTGAACACGTGGATCGATGCGTCAAACTTATATTTGAAACACTTGATCGCCTGGCAGCATCACCGATGAACAGATTGTCACTGCACGCAGCAAAAAAACAATACCTCGGACAAATGATTGTGGCAGGAGAGAATCGAGAACAGCTCGTGCTTTCAATTGGGAAAGCTACATTATTTCACGGCAAAGCCATCACTGCCGATGAAATAATAGAACAGGTAAATTCGCTAACAGCCGAAGAGATCCGCACCGCGGCCGAGCATATAAGTTCGGCTAACTGCTCGATACTCACTTTCGGATGATCGCAAAATGAGCATTCTACAATTGTATAATTTTTCGCACAGCCATAAATTTTTCATGCGGAATTATTTGTCCATGATATTTTTTTTGACATACCTTTGCAGTACCCCCCACTAAACAACTATTAACCAATAATTGTACTGCCATGATGCGAAATTCGTGGGGATTAATCATCACACTTCTTGCCATGCTTGCCGCAATGCCGGCTTTTTCACAAATGCCATCTAAACTCAGTTTAAAAGGCCGAGTTAAAGACGCTGTAACTAAACAAGATCTCATCGGAGCCAAGATTCTCTTGTATGATGCCAATGGGAATGTTACAGATACTATCCGGGCCAACAGCTATTATATTGTAAACGGTGAAAAAACTGAAACATCCATGTTTTGGATTTACGTGTCTAAAAAAAGATTCAATATACACATTTGACGTCACGTATCCCGGCTTTAAAACAGAAACTGTGGCGTTTCCAGTTGCAAATGTTGGAAAAAGAGAAAGCGCCCGAGAAATGCCGGTAGTATTTCTTGAACGAGAGACCAAAAAGCTTGACAATGTAACAGTAACAGCCTCTAAAGTAAAGTTTTACAACCGAGGCGACACCCTCGTGTATAATGCTGATGCGTTCCAACTTGCCGAAGGGTCGATGCTCGACGCGCTCATCGCCCAGTTGCCGGGTGTCGAAATCAAGGAGGGAGGACAAATATTTGTAAACGGAGAATTTGTTGAAACCTCTTGCTCAACGGAAAAGATTTTTTCACTGGAGACAACAATGTTGTCATGCTTGAAAATATCGGAGCTTACATGGTGAAGAATGTCGAAGTATACAGAGGCCAGACAATGAAAGAAAAATGGATCGATGACCCTGGAGCGATAAAACATCTCACGATGGATGTAAAGCTGAAAAAAGAGTATTGCATGGGATGGATAATAAATGCCCAAGCCGCAGGCGGAACTAAAGACCGATATCTCGGCCGACTGTTCGCCTCATGGTTCACCCCCCACTACCAACATCACGTTTATCGGTAATGCCAATAATCTAAACGACAACCGAAAACCCGGGAAAAACGACTATTGGACGTCGGAGATGCTGCCTTCAGGAACTCGCGCACCTATAAAACCGCATCAATGAACTATGATTACCAAAATCCGGAAGAGACCCGAAAATTTAGAGGATATGTCACTTTTGAGGCAACTCAAATAATAGCCTTACAACAACCAACCGCACCAACTTCTTTGCATCAGGCGACACGTATGACAATTCATTCAGCCGGGGAAAAAACAACGATATAAAATTGGGAACCCGAAATTACGCCGATTTGAGGAACCCTAAGTGGTATTGGTGGCACATGGCGCTCGCACGCTACATAAAGCGTGACAGTGAGTCATCGTCACTATCAGGTTCATTCAACAAGGAACAGCCCGACATCACTTACAAAGCGCTTGAAGCGCTGTACAGCGACAGCTCTCCGGAGAGGCTCGACGCAATAATCAACCGATCAATTTCAGAATCAGAAACAGGAAGGTGCGAATGGGAATTGCAATATTACCCTGATTTTCAATATAAAATTCCAGACACAAACGACCGCCTGCGTTTTCAACTTGGAATAAAATATCAATCTCGCCAAGACCACGACTGGCGCAATTACAATATTAACTACGGTTCTGATCCAACCCCGGCAGAACTAAGACGGCAATATTTCGACAATCCTATACACACTTTAACGCTCGACGGCATAACAGGCTACTATGCGCAAATTGGAAATTTATTCATCGGCTTGGCTTACAGTTATCGTTTTATGAGCCGAGAGAGGAATTCGGCAATGTATGCGTTAGATCAGCTTGCAGATATGGGAATATTCGGAGTGCTTCCAGTCGACTACCAATCGACATTTGACCCTTCTAACAGTTTCACTTCACGCACCATAGAGAATAAGCATGACCTCGACCCAAGCATTTCTTGGTTTAAAAGAACTGATAAATGCCAATTCAACTATTATTTAAGTCCTTCGTTCTCGATTCTGCATCAAAATCTCGACTATAAGTGCGACAATCGAGCCTATCCGGTGAAACGCACATCGTTCCTCGCTTCATCAGGCGGTAGAGTTTATGCACGATTAGACTTTAAACCAAACAAAGAAAACAACCGTCTAAGATACATACACTCTCTCACTTATGAGTTGAACTTAAACACTGAGACTCCTAATCTTATGCATCTCATTGATATTGAAGATGACAACAACCCACTAAACATATCGTTAGGAAATCCTGATTTGAAAAATGCGTTCGTTCAGAAGCATCCGATTTCTTGGAGTTTTTCTCCTGCTGGTATGCATCTAAACAACACTCTCAGACTGATATACGACGTGCCCCACAATGCGCTCGTAAGAGGATGTACATACAATACCTCTACCGGTGTGCGTCATAACCGCACTTACAATGTGGACGGGAACAGCTCTATATCAGCTCAAAACAACCTCAACATTCAATTCGGCGGTAAAGAGCAGTTCACCATAGTATCTTCGACCACTGGACGCCTTATGAAGTATGCCGACATGATCGGTGTGAACCAGGAAGAACCCACCAAGTCCAGAGTCAACTCCAACACTATCACACAAGGACTAAGCTTCAATTGGCAGATTGAAAAGCAACAAATAAGATTTGCCGGAGAAGCAACACACCGACACACCTCATCGACCCGAGAGGACTTCAACACGATTGACGCAAACCATTTCAAATACGGCATTCTCGGAAACTTCCGATTGCCCGCAGGATTCGGCATAAACACCGACTTTATGTTCTATACCCGAAATGGTTATGGCTCCAAACAACTTGACACTACCGATAAGATATGGAACCGACAGTTAAGTTACACTCCTAAAGGAGGGCACTGGGTGTTTATGCTTGACAGCTTCGATATGCTCCACCAGTTATCAAATATCAACAATGCTGTCAGCGCTTCAGGACGAACAGTCAGCTACACCAATGCGTTACCTCGCTACGTAATGCTGTCGGTGCAATATAAGCTCAATATTCAGCCTAAAAAAACGCAAATAGCAAGCATCTAACTGCATTTTCACTCAAAAATATTTCCGATTTGACATATTTTAGCTAACTTAGCACCTATATTAAGTGTTGAGTTAATTGCACGGATATGAAAATCGGAGATATTGATTTAGGGAAACGCCCGGTGATGCTGGCTCCAATGGAGGATGTCACCGACCATTCGTTCAGGCTCATTTGCAAAGAGCAGGGAGCGGATATGGTGTATACCGAATTCGTTTCGGCCGACGCTCTGATCAGAAATATCGCAGCCACTACTCGAAAACTCCACATAAACCCGGAAGAACGCCCAACCGCAATACAAATCTATGGCCGGGAAATTGAGCCAATGGTTGAAGCGGCAAAGATTGTGGAACAAGCGAAACCCGACATTCTCGACTTAAATTTCGGATGCCCGGTGAAGAAAGTCGCCGGAAAAGGCGCCGGAGCGGGAATGTTGCGTGACATTCCGAAAATGCTTGCAATAACAAAGGCTGTGGTGAATAGCGTCAACATCCCGGTTACGGTAAAAACACGCCTCGGGTGGGATCGCGAATCAAAGATAATCGCAACTCTCGCTGAGCAGCTCCAAGATTGCGGGATAAAAGCCCTTACCGTGCATGGACGAACACGCTCGCAGATGTACACCAGTGAAGCCGATTGGGAAATGATCGCCCGGGTAAAAGAGAATCCCCGGCTCACAATTCCATTAATAGGAAATGGCGATATCACAACTCCTGAAAAAGCCGAAGCGGCATTTTCACGCTACGGCGTGGACGGAGTTATGGTAGGAAGAGCCTCTATCGGCGCCCCCTGGATATTCAAGGAGATAAAAAGGCATCTCGAAGGCGGAGCTTGCGATGACTTAACCTTGTCATATAAGTTTGCCCTGCTGCGCCGTCAGATAACCGAAAGCATACGCAACATTGATGAGTATCGCGGAATCCTCCATATACGACGACACCTTGCGGCATCACCCCTGTTCAAAGGAATTCCTCATTTCAGAGACACACGAGTGGCTATGCTTAGGGCAGAAACATGGGTTGAACTTGATAAAATTTTATCAGAAATTGAACACTATATTTTACCTCAATCCAATTATTAATTTACGAAAGCAAATGAAAACTATTCTTCTTTCAATCGCACTATTTGCAACAGCCATATCTATCAACGCACGTGAGCGCGTGAAGCTTGATATGGGCAAAGATTTCACCGGCATAAAATCATCCGCTCCGGTCGACATATATCTTAGCAATAAAGCAGATTATGCCGGATTTGTCGTCTACGATATTGATCCGCAGGTAAAGGATATCCTGAATATATCGGTCATTGACGGCTCCTTGACATTCTCTATTGACAATTCTATAAAAGAGATAACAGGCGACTTCTATAAAAAAGTATCTAAAATCAAAGTCTATGCGCCGTCACCTATCGATAACATCTCCATCTCCGGATCAGGCGACATAGATGCCGCTCGAGGATTGACATTGGCGGACAATGTCAATCTGAAAATAACCGGATCGGGCGATATGGAACTTAAGGAAATCAAAACTGCTGCGATATCGATATCAGTGTCCGGATCGGGCGACATAGAAATAGAAGATCTCACCGCTGAAAATGCAGAAATAAAATTAAACGGTTCAGGCGATGTCAAAATCAAACGTCTCACCGCTGAAAGCGCCGATGTCAAAATTTCAGGGTCAGGCGACGCAAAAATCGATGGACGTTGTAAAGCCGCATATCTGAATGTTTCAGGATCAGGCGATATATCTTGCGGCAAGCTAATCGCCGACATCGTAACTGTAAAAGTAACTGGAAGCGGCGATGTAAACTGCTATGCGGCCGAAATGGTGACTGCCACCGCATCCGGTTCAGGAGATATTGACGTGCACGGAGAACCCGCCACCGCTAAAATATCGGGACGTAAAGACAATATTAACATCATAAAATAAATCTCTTATGTATAAGCCGATTGTTATTGCAATAACTGCATTGCTAAGTATGTCCGCGGCAAAAGCTGATGGACTAAAACAATACAACATTAACGTAAAGGACTTTCATGAGCTGCGAGTGATCGAGGGTCTGCGAGTGGATTATGTATGCAATGACGATTCGGCGGGTATAGCGACCTTTGTTACCGAGCCGGAATTAGTATCAATATTAATGTTTTCAAACAATAAGGACAGGCTTGATATACAAATATCGACTGATGGTATAGATTACAAAAATTTGCCCGTGATAACAGTCTACTCCCGATTTCTCACGAAAGTGGAAAATAGTGGAGACTCCCTTGTGAGAGTGCTTTCGCTAAAACCGACACCAAAGTTTCAAGCGCGGATAATCGGCAATGGACAATTATCAATACACGGTATTGACGCAACAAATATTGACGCAAGCCTTGAAACCGGTAACGGAACCATGATGCTGAAAGGTAAAGCAACCAAGGGCACATTGAAAACTGTGGGGACAGGATCCATTCAAGCTGACGAACTACTTGTCGATGAGTTGAAATGTGTCCTTTTAGGAACCGGCTACATCGGTTGCGCGCCGATAAAATCACTTAACGTGAAAGGTGTAAACGGAAAAGTTTATTATAGAGGAATTCCGGAATCAGTCAAGAATCATTCTTTAGGCGTGAAGCTCATCCAACTTGACGACAATTCCGCTACAATCGAACAATAGCCGCACACATATTTTTCAAATACCCAGGAGTACGACACCAAAATTGTAAAAAGTACAACTCGACTGAAATAAAATACTACGCTGTGTCAAAATTGAAAATAGACACAGCGTAGTATTTTTATTATACCGTATGATACGGCCATCGCAATTTAACGAACGGCGATCACCTCTATTTCAACAAGGACATTCTTTGGAAGGGTTTTCACTGCGACCGCTGAACGTGCGGGGAATGGAGCTGTAAACACTTCGGCGTAGACCTCATTCATAGAGGCAAAGTCGCCCATATCGGCAAGAAACACGGTCGTTTTAACAACATTATCAACCGACAGGCCGGCTGCGTCAAGTATAGCCTTGACATTGGCGAGCGATTGTTTGGTTTGAGCGACGATGCCCTCAGGAATAGAACCGTCGGCCGGATTAATTGGAATTTGACCTGACGCAAACAGCATTGAACCTGTGTCAATCGCCTGGCTGTATGGGCCAATTGCCCCCGGGGCCGCAGTAGTTGAAATTTGAGCTTTCATTGTTTTGTTGTTTTGAATTTATTGTTAACTTTTATTGTTGGGTCAGGAGTCCCTTCAATATTTATCGGAACATCCATCAACAATATATCTGACTTACTCTTTATGACATCCTCGCTTATCGCATTAAGCAGATTCAACAGAGGAGCGAACTCATCATTGAAATTCGGGATAAACTGATTGGAACCGGTTCTGTCGATTTTTTTCATTACATATCCTAACGATAAAAGATGAATGTCCACAGCCGGTTGATAAGCGCGCTCTTCATTATCCTTTCCAAGAAAAACTTCACATATCAACCCGGCATCCATCAGCTCCTTAATCACATCAGTGACAAGCCTTGCCGGCATATGATAGAGCGCGGCGAAATCCGAGATACGAAATGGATGATACTGTTTTTCAAAGCGTTGAGCCACGATGGCCATTACCACAACTTCTATTTTACGTTTATAATCCGGAGAAATCGTATTTATATCACTATCAAAGCTGAACTGGAATATGTTTTGCGACGAATAACACAGCACCATACCCGACAATGTGATAGTCCACACCAATTGCAACCAAATAAGCAACAACGGTAGAAATGCGAAACTACCATAGATAGCATTGTATTTTGATACATATAATTGCCCCGAAACAAAAAGATACTGAAGTATTTGGAATCCAGTCCCGGCAAGAATACCGCTAATTAAAGCGTGTTTGAACTTGACCTTTGTGTTTGGGAAAAGCATATACATTCCGGTGAACGACAGCCAGCACAATAAGAATGGAGCCAGATCAAGAATCACTTTCAGCGCCGGAGAGAATATCTTCAACACCGTATTCTCAAGCAGAGTGCTCAACATTAAAATGGATATTCCGCTTGAGCATATCATCAAAATCGGCAAGAGAAACAGTATAGCTGTGTAATCAATAACCTTTCTCGCCATTGACCGGTCGGAAGTAACGCCCCATATCAAATTGAATGTGCTCTCAATATTACTCATCAATGAAATCAATGTCCACAATAAGAACACAAGCCCCACACCGACAAACACACCTTGCGATGCTTGAGCCAGATACTGGTCCACAAAACTCAACGCCGCTTCAAGCGCCTTGTGCTGAGACGGCAAAGAGCTGAACAATTGAGACGTCAAAATATTTTGGAAACCAAACCCCCTCCCTATCGCAAACAAGATAGCAAGAGCAGGCACTATGGCAAGAAGCGTATTGTAAGTCAACGAGGACGCTTGATTCTGCAATTTAGTATTCAAAAACGATCTCACTGACAAATTTATGGTCTTTATCGCATCGACTTTCCAATTGTTGCGAGTGTCATTCCACACATCATTGCTACAATAAGACCACAACCTCTCCCACCGCTCAGGCAAGCCCTTGAAAAAGTCTAAAATCGAAGTCCATCGTGTTTTTTTAGTGTCGTCCGCCATGCTATTTCACAAAACTGTTTTGCAAAATAACAAAATTTCTGCATGAAAAGTCGGATTTATTGGTAAAAACATTTAATTTTGCATAATAATGTTGGATGAAAAGTCATTGATTGCATTGCGTGCCGCTTTGACGGAGTATCTTCGGTTTAAAAAGCTAAGGAAAACTCCGGAGCGTTTTGCCATTCTCGACAAAGTGGCTGAAATGAATAGGCATTTTGACATCGACACTCTGTATGCGACAATCGATGCCGACGGTTTCCATGTGAGTAGAGCCACACTCTATAACACCATGGATCTATTCTGTGACTGCGGGATTGTACGCCGCCATCAATTTGGGACACAACCGGCCCAATATGAAATAGCGACAGGCATATCCTCCAATCATCTGCATTTGATATGCCGTCAATGTGGCAAGATTAAGGAAGTAAAAGATCCGGAGCTTGTGCAGTTCATAAACATCAGGCGCTATTCCGCTTTCCAAAACTCCTTTTTCAGCCTATACATTTACGGCACTTGCAATGCGTGTGTGCGCCGCAATAAGCGCGCAAAAAAAAGTAATTAGAACCAACAACAGTAAATTAAAAATGAAAGTTGATGTTTTGCTCGGACTCCAATGGGGTGATGAAGGAAAAGGCAAGGTAGTTGATGTGTTAACGCCGAAATATGACGTAGTGGCACGTTTTCAAGGTGGACCTAACGCCGGACACACATTGGAATTTGAAGGCAAAAAATACGTGCTGCGGTCAATTCCTTCCGGAATTTTCCAGCATGGGCAGACCAATATCATAGGAAACGGCGTTGTCCTCGACCCGGTACTGTTCAAAGAGGAAGCCGAGGCGCTCGAAAAGAGCGGAGTTCCCTTGAAGAGCATACTAAAGCTGTCAAAAAAAATTCACCTCATTCTACCTACCCACCGATTGCTTGACGCAGCTAACGAAAAAGCAAAAGGGGGAGCGAAAATCGGAACTACAGGCAAAGGCATCGGCCCGACATACACCGATAAAATAAGCCGCAACGGTCTACGTCTTGGCGACACATTCCACAACTTTGAGTCTAAGTATGCCGCAGCGCGTGACCGCCATGTGGCAATCCTTAAATCAATGGGAGAGACACCGGAATTCTCAGAATTGGAAAATAAATGGCTTGACGCAATCGAATACATAAAGGGCTATGACATCGTCGACAGCGAACATCTCGTAAACCGTCTTCTGAAAGAAGGAAAGAGTGTGCTTTGCGAAGGAGCTCAAGGAACCCTGCTTGATGTGGACTTTGGAAGCTATCCGTTCGTAACATCGAGCAACACTATCTGTTCCGGAGCTTGTTCAGGCCTTGGTGTGGCTCCAAATAAAATCGGGGAAGTATATGGAATCTTCAAGGCATATTGCACGCGTGTAGGAGCCGGGCCATTCCCTACCGAGCTTTTCGATGAAACAGGCAAACGCATCCGCGATTTAGGCCATGAATATGGAGCTGTGACCGGTCGTGAGCGCCGCTGCGGATGGATAGACCTTGTGGCGCTAAAATACGCAATAATGCTCAATGGCGTCACACAACTAATTATGATGAAGAGCGATGTGCTCGATGGATTTGATGAGATAAAAGCGTGTGTGGCTTATGAAATCAACGGTAAGCGTGTCGAAGAATTCCCATTTTCGATTGAAGAAGATGAAATCAAGCCCATATATGTCACTTTACCCGGATGGAAGACCGACATGACCTCATTCCGCAGCGAAGATCAATTCCCTCAACCATTCAAAAATTACATCACATTCCTTGAAAAAGAACTTGAAACACCTATTACCATCGTATCAATCGGGCCTGACAGAGAACAAACTATCATTAGAAATAATACCTTTAAAACTATAAAACAATGGCTAAAGTAAAACCGTTTAAAGGCCTCCGTCCTCCAAAAGAGTTAGTCACAGAGGTGGCTTCACGCCCCTACGATGTGCTTAATTCGGAAGAAGCGAGAGCCGAAGCGGGCGACAATCTCAAGTCTCTCTACCACATAATAAAGCCGGAAATAGACTTTGAGCCGGGCATGGATGAACACGCTCCGGAAGTGTATGACAAGGCTGTGGCTAATTTCAAAGCGTTCCAAAACAACGGATGGCTTGTACAGGATGACAAAGAGCATTATTACATATATGCCCAGACAATGAATGGCAGAACCCAATATGGATTTGTCATAGCAGCCAATGTGGATGACTACATGAAGGGACGAATTAAAAAGCACGAGCTGACCCGCCGTGACAAGGAAGAAGACCGAATGAAACACGTGCGCATAAACAATGCGAATGTAGAACCGGTATTCTTAGCATTCCCCGACAATGAGGAACTTGAAGAGATCATCAAAAATGTGACTTCCGGAACTCCCGAATATGATTTTGTATCGGCCGATGGTTTTGGTCATCATTTCTGGGTGATTGATGACGACAAGACAATAACACGTATAACCGAACTATTCTCAGAGATTCCATCTTTGTATATAGCTGACGGACATCACCGCACAGCAGCCGCCGCATTAGTAGGCAACGAAAAAGCGAAAAGCAATCCTAACCATGCAGGAGATGAAGAATATAATTATTTCCTTGCTGTGGCTTTTCCCGCATCGCACCTTAAAATCATAGACTATAACCGTGTGGTTAAAGATTTGAACGGCCTTACGCCTCAACAATTCCTTGACGCGCTTGAAAAGGATTTTGTTGTGGAATTAAAAGGAGAAAACGAATATCGTCCCGCAGCACTACACAATTTTTCGCTTTACCTTGATGGTAAATGGTACAGTCTAACCGCTCGTGAAGGTCGCTACAATGACAACGATCCTATAGGAAAACTCGATGTTACGGTGTCGAGCGACCTTATCTTAAGGGATATACTTGGGATTCACGATCTCAGGAGCGATAAGCGTATAGATTTCGTGGGCGGTATCAGAGGACTTGGAGAGTTGAAACGCCGAGTAGATTCCGGAGAAATGAAAGTCGCGCTCGCGCTATATCCCGTAACAATGCAGCAATTGATGGATATAGCCGACACAGGCAACATAATGCCGCCGAAAACCACTTGGTTTGAGCCAAAGCTTCGTTCCGGCCTCATCATCCATAAACTCGACGATTGATGCAACAGGAATTATCCCATGCAGGCACCATCTCCGATATACTTCCGGGAATTGTGAAGGTGCATATCGGCGACGATGGAGAGAAATGCGGCGGATGCAGCGTGAAATTCATGTGCAAGCCCAACGGAGAGTCCGGATCCATAATTGAAATTCCGGTCAAAGACTCCACACTCTACTCAAAAGGGCAAAACGTGACTATCACCCTGGAAGGCTCGAAGCAATATTCCGCCACTCTCATTGCGATGGTGCTACCATGCGTAATACTGTGTCTCGGTGTGGGAGCAGCTTACTTAGCCGGACTGGATGAAGGATTGTGCGCTGTAGTAGGACTACTCGCCACGGCAATCTATTTCGGAATACTTTACCTTCTTAGAAAAAAGCTCAATAGCTCTTTCTTATGGAGAATTGAAAACAGATAATTAACTAAAATTTTATACCAACAAATTACCGTGAGATGTCACCAATTATTATTGCAATCTTGATTTTAGGAGGCATCGGCATTTTAAGTGCCTTGATCCTCTTTGTTGTCTCGAAACGGTTCTATGTGAAGGAAGATCCACGCATCGAATTGATTGAAGCGATTCTTCCCGGCGCCAACTGCGGAAGTTGCGGCCGCTCAGGATGTCATGACTTCGCCTGCGCTTGCGCCACAGCCGATTCGCTTGACAATTTGATGTGTCCCGGTGCCGGCAACGAAGCCATGGCTAAAATCGCCGACATCGTAGGATTAGCCGCTACAGCGTCAGAGCCGATGGTAGCAGTGTTGCGTTGCAACGGTTCTTGCGAGAATCGCCCCACAACATCCACCTACGACGGTCCGAAATCATGCGCTATCCTTAATTCGGTAAGCGTGGGAACCACCGACTGTCCCTACGGGTGCCTTGGATGTGGCGACTGCGTGTCAGCTTGTAAGTTTGACGCGCTGCACATGGATCCTGTCACCGGCCTTCCGGTCGTAGACACTGAAAAATGTACCGGTTGCGGAGCCTGCACAAAGGCTTGTCCGCGTCGCATCCTTGAGCTTCGCAAGAAAGGGCCTAAGGGAATGCGCGTATGGGTAGCCTGCGCCAACAAGGACCGCGGAGCAATAGCTATGAAAGAATGTAGCGTTGCTTGTATCGGTTGTGGAAAATGTAAGAAAGTTTGTCCGTTTGAAGCTATTACAGTTGCTGACAATCTTGCCTACATTGACTTCAACAAGTGTAGAATGTGTCAGAAATGCGTTGCAGAGTGCCCGACAAAGGCTATCCACACAACGCGAGTGATTAAGCAAAAGGAAGTAACAGTAGTAACCGAATAACACCATGTTGCATACATTTCACAAAGGTGGCGTGCATCCACCTGAGAGTAAATTGACTGCATCTGCCGAAATCATTCCGGTAGACCTGCCACGCGAAGTGGTTATCGCTTTCGCGCAACATATCGGAGCTCCGGCAAAATGTGAACTTAAAAAAGGCGATCACGTGAATCGCGGCGACCTTGTAGCCGCTGCCGGTGGTTTCGTATCAGCCAATGTACATTCATCTATTTCAGGAACGGTAACAAAGATTGACAAAAGTAAAAATGCATTTGGTCTGCCAATAGACACCGTTACCATAGTAGCCAGTGACGAAGACCACGAACGGGATCTTGAGGCTGTAAAAAATCCTGTAGCGGTGCGTTCCGACGAAGAAATCGCCGCTCTCGACCCGAAAGAGATTATCTCAATTGTGGACAATGCCGGAATCGTAGGCCTTGGAGGCGCGACATTCCCCACCAAGGTAAAATTGTGTCCTCCTCCGGGAAGCAAGCCCGAAGTTGTAATCATCAACGCTGTTGAGTGCGAGCCTTACCTTACAAATGACCATGCATTGATGCTACAACATCCCGATGAAATCCTTGAAGGAGTAAAACTGCTTATGAAAGCCGCAGGAGTAGACCGCGCGATAATCGGAATCGAGGCTAACAAAGCCAATGCAATCGATTTGCTTACACAAAAAGCCGCATCCGACAGCCGCATCGAAGTGATGGCGCTTAAAGTAAAATATCCACAAGGAGGTGAAAAGCAACTCATCGATGCCACTATCGGCAAAGAGGTTCCATCAGGAGCGCTCCCTATAGCCACAGGAGCTATCGTACAAAACGTAGCGACAGTTTATGCCATATACGAAGCTGTAAAATTCGGCAAGCCGCTCATCGAGCGCGTGATGACAATCACCGGGCCTTCGGTTGAACGTCCCGGCAACTACCTCGTCGCTCTTGGAACCAACATTAAAGCGCTTATTGATGTAGCAGGAGGCGTTCCTGCCGACACCGGCAAAATAATACTTGGCGGCCCGATGATGGGTAAAAGCGCAGTGCTAATCGACACGCCCACCATCAAGGGAACATCAGCTATATTGATGCTGCCGCAATCTGAAGCGAAACGCAACAAGGTTGAACCGTGTATACGTTGCGCGTCATGCGTAAGCGTTTGCCCCATGGGACTTGAGCCTTACTTGCTAAGCACGCTATCGCGCTTCGGGCAATGGGAAGAAGTGGAAGCCAATAAGGTTATGAACTGTATTGAATGTGGCTGTTGCAGCTACACTTGCCCTTCAACTCGTCCGCTACTTGATTATATAAGACTTGGTAAAACGACTGTCGGCGGCATTATCCGTGCAAGGCAGCAAAAATAAACGATGGAAAAATGAATCCAATGCTAACTATTTCGGCGTCGCCACACTTTCACACCCGTCGCACGGTGTCAACCTGTATGTGGCACGTCATTATCGCGCTTTTGCCTGCGCTCGCTTGCTCGATTTATTTCTTCGGAGTAGGCGCACTGATTGTAATCGTCACAGCACTTATAGGCTGTATGGCCACAGAGTATGTGATAAACCGCTGGATGTTTGGCAATGCAGACGCTACTTTAGCTAACGGCAGCGCCATCCTCACCGGACTCTTGCTTGCGTTCAACCTACCGTCCAACCTCCCCGTGTGGATTGTGTTGATCGGTTCTGTTGTCGCTATCGGTATCGGTAAAATGTCGTTCGGAGGTCTCGGATGCAACATCTGGAACCCGGCACTTGTTGGACGTGTGTTCCTGTTGATTTCATTCCCCGTACAGATGACATCATGGCCTCTTCCGGGGGTAAACACCTGGAATTATCTTGACGCTACGACCGGCGCCACCACTCTTGGCATGCTCAAACTTGGCGAAACCACTCCCGACGCAGTATGCCTTGCCAATAACGCCATCGGTTTCATGGGAGGTTCACTCGGTGAAGTAAGCGCGATTGCGTTGCTCATCGGCTTCGTATATCTACTTTGCATGAAAGTAATCACCTGGCACATTCCGGTTGCAGTGCTCGGCGCTGTCGCTCTATTCACTTTGTGCATCGGCGACAACATCGCAGTTGAATTGCTTTCAGGAGGCCTTATTCTCGGCGCTTGCTTCATGGCAACCGACTATGTTACCTCACCTATGTCCCACAAGGGTATGATTCTTTTCGGAGTTCTTATCGGTGTTATTACCGTCATAATCCGTAAATGGGGAGCTTATCCCGAAGGTGTGTCATTCGCTATTCTTCTTGCAAATAGCGTAGTGCCCTTGATTGACCGTTACATTAAACCGTCTAAGTTCGGAGAAAGGAGTAAAAAATGAAAAAACTCGCATCCACACTGCCCAACATGATCATATCATTGGGCATCATCACTATCGTTGCGGCATCATTGCTCGCCTGGGCGCACGGTGTCACCGTTGAGCCGATAGAGCAAGCAGAAAAGCAAACTCGCGTCGACGCCATAAAGGATGTGCTTCCGGCATTTGACAACGATCCGCTTGCTAACGCCACTGAAATTTATCAACTCGGCGAAGCAAACGCTCCTTTCACAGTTTATCCCGCCTACGAAGGCGACAAATTAGTCGGCGCCGCTGTTGAAGGATATACAATGAGCGGCTTCTCGGGCGAAGTGAAAATCATGTATGGATTTGACGCGCAAGGAGTGGTAAGCGGTTTTCAAGTTCTATCACACGCAGAGACCCCCGGTCTTGGCGCTAAAATGAACGAATGGTTCCGCATGGAAGAGGGCAACCGCTCGGTGATCGGAAAAGATCCGGCAGTTGTCAACATGACCGTAGCCAAAGATGGTGGCGCAATCGATGCAATCACCGCAGCCACGATCAGTTCACGTGCATTCCTATCAGCGCTTCGTGATTGTTTCCAAGCTTTTGAAACATATAAAAAAGACCTCAACAATGAATAAATTACGCATTCTTACTAACGGAATCGTCACGGAGAACCCGACATTCGTTCTCCTGCTCGGTATGTGTCCCACATTGGGAACCACCGGTTCGGCGATGAATGGTATGTCAATGGGTCTTGCCACTACCGGGGTGTTGATATGCTCAAATATGGCAATATCCGCCATTAAGAGCCTCGTCCCTGATAAAGTTCGTATCCCGGCCTTTATTGTGGTAATCGCAACATTCGTGACATTATTACAAATGATAATGCAAGCCTATCTGCCTGCGCTCAATGCAAGCTTAGGGCTTTTCATCCCTCTTATTGTCGTTAACTGTATCGTGCTTGGACGCGCCGAGGCGTTTGCTTCACGCCACTCTGTAGGCGATTCACTGTTCGATGGTATCGGAATCGGACTTGGATTCACCATCGCCCTCACCCTTCTCGGCGCAGTGCGTGAAATTCTTGGCACCGGTTGTGTGTTTGGCGCCCAAATCTATCCCGAAACTTTCGGTTCGCTCGTATTCGTGCTTGCCCCGGGAGCATTCATCGCTTTAGGATTTCTTGTGGCTTTGTTTAATTACATACGTAAACGCTCATAGTCATGCTTGCATATCTTTCAATTATCGTAACGGCAATATTCGTAAATAATATTGTATTCGCACAATTCCTCGGAATATGCCCGTTCCTTGGCGTGTCCAAGAAGTTGTCATCGGCGACCGGTATGGGCGCTGCCGTAACTTTCGTAATGCTACTCGCCACATTGGTGACATGGCTGTTGCAGATCTACGTACTGAAGCCGCTGGGACTCGACTATATGCAGACCATCGTGTTCATTCTTGTGATTGCAGCCCTTGTTCAGATGCTTGAAATCATCCTGAAGAAGATCGCCCCCGCGCTTTATCAGGCATTGGGAGTGTTCCTGCCGTTGATCACCACCAACTGCGCCGTGCTTGGTGTGGCAATCCTTGTGATTCAAAAAGAATATAACCTTGGCGAATCATTGGTTTATGCCATCGCTACCGCTATCGGCTTCACACTCGCTCTGGTTATCTTTGCCGGAATCCGTGAAAAGCTTGCCATCATCGACGTGCCCGCCCCCATGCGTGGTGTGCCCATCGCATTGATATGCGCCGGTATGCTCGCTTTAGCATTCATGGGATTTGCCGGAATCACTATCGGATAATTCCCTATTTATATCCTTCCACACAAAGAGCCTCATGATTCGTCATCGAGGCTCTTGTTTTATTTTATCATCATGCTAATCGCTTGAAATATTTTGACTTCTGATTGACATTTGGTAAAAAAGTTAGTATCTTTGCAACACAGACAATTCATAATTCTTAAAGCTAAATGCACAATTAAGCTCCAAATTATGAATTATGAACGATGAATTGTGGATTAAATATTATGCATTATGAAAATGAAAACACTTGCTATCCTGTTTATGTCTATTTGCGCTTTATATGCGGGGATTCCGGCGTTTGCCGCGACATCGTCCACATGGATTCTTTGCACCGATACAGGCCGACAAGTTGATGTGTCGAATGTTGAATATCTCGTAGGCACAGACAGTTCTGAACTATTTTCGGTGGTGTTGAAAGACAATTCATTAATTACCGATGTCAAAGAAGTAACATTCCTATCCGGTTCCGCATCAGGTATACACAACACGGAGCTATACAATGGGCCTATCATAACATACAACGCATCATCTCTTATAATAACCAACCTGACCGGCAATAATACTGACATACACATTTACAATATGACCGGAACGCTCGTCAACGAAGCTAAATCAATATCCGGAAAAGCGACTATTGACATATCCTCGCTTACAGCGGGCGCCTATATTGTGAAAGTCGGATCAACCTCATTCAAATTCCTCAAAAACTAATCACACATGAAACGCATATCAACCATTTTACTATTAGCGACCGCCGTAATTTTGCCGGCAACGGCTAATTTCATAATAGAGACCAACGATGGACAACGACATCTGTCGGAAACGCCCAAAACGGAAGAGGGCGAAAAGATTGGCGGCATCAGCATATCAGAAATACGCAGCATAACATATAATCCATCATTATCGAACGATGATCCACAGACATTTGACGAAAGCAACAAGAACAGGATGGCTGTCCTCGACATGAATCAAAGAAACGGCGAAAGCGAGGACGGCTCAGGAAACAGCCGCAACGTATATTCAGCCGAATACATGGCCATGCTTGCAGGAATGCCCACCTTCACCACTTCCGACATTCAAGAAGCTATGGACAATGCCGCAATGATATTACTGTCATCCCGCATAAAACAGAGTTCCTTCACAGTTGCCGAGCTTTCGTCCATAATGCAATGGGTCAACGATGGAGGAATCATCGTTGCTCCGGCAATAGAAGGATCAAACAGAGGGGCGCTTTATGAAATATTCGGAATCAGCTCACGCTCCACAGGGAAAAGCCACACAAGCCTCAAATGGATTGATAGCGACATGGAGGAATTAAAATATTTTGATGCCCCGGAAGAAAAAACTGTCGTTACAACAAACCTTAGCACGACTGTGTACGAAACCACCACCGGCGAAATATTGGCGAAATACGATGACGGCAATACCGCCGTCGTAAAAAACTGCCTCGGAAAAGGCACGGCCTATACAGTCGGCATACGCTGGCGTGATATGATTCAACGCTTTCACTTGAACAAAGACGGCGGCATACAACGGTTGTCGAACAACGCATTTGAACCATCGGGCGACGTATATTCCCTTTTCTTGCGGTCGGTGTACAACGCCAACTTCCCTGTAAGCGTGTGGAAATACACCATTCCCAACGGAGCGCCGTCGCTGCTTATTCCGACACATGATTGCGATTCCAAGACCGCATACGATTCGATGTATTACATCTCGGACTATGAAAAAAGCCTTGGCTTGCGCGCTCACTATTTCCTCACAGTCCACTATTTCCGTGACGCCCCATATATGTCGGCATTCTACAACTCAGAAACAATAGAAAAAGCAAAAAAACTCCTGAAAAACGGGCATACCGTAGGAAGCCACTCTATATGTCATTTTCCTGATTTCGGCCAGGTAGAGCTGTTCCCTATGGATACCGTGACGGAGGAAGAATATGCAGCAAGAGCCACCCACAGCACGGATGTGACACAGGGGGGATCAACATGGGCTGAAATTGTACTGTCGAAGAATATACTCGAAAGAGATCTAGGCAACAATGTGTATTCTTTCCGAAGCGGCCACTTATGCGTCAACAAATTAATGCCAGAAGCTAAATCACTCGCCAATTATAAATTCAGCTCGTGCTATTCGGCAAGCGACGTTCTCTCCAACTATCCATTCTATGTGCGAATGCTAAATGATTGGACCGGCGACTTAACCGATGTGCTTTCTCTGCCGTTGCATATTTCCGATGTGTTCAAAAATGAAAGTATGGATGAAACGAATTGGGATAGTAAAATCGAGGTCTGGATTCCGATTTATGAGAAACTGAAAGCCAATCATGCCGCCTGTGTCCTGCTCATACATCCGAACAGGAAATGGAAAATGCTCGCGCAAAAACTGTTCATCGAAAGGCTCAACCTCTCCACTGAAGAATTATGCAATTTTGAGGAATATGGCAGTTTTTGGGTTAACCGTGCAAATTTCAACTTCTCCTATAGCTACGACATCGATTCACAGTCACTTGCATTAAAAGCATCTCGGGAAGATATTGAAGCCAATTCCCATCTCGGATTAGTAATCGAAGCTCCAATCACAATGAAATCCGTGACTCTCATTGATGAAACCGGCGCAGTTCATGCGACAACAGTAAAACACACTTCTACAAATCAATACATTATAATGTTATAA
>CAZELD010000039.1:0-21015 GCA_964512855.1 uncultured Muribaculum sp. | reverse complement strand
ATTAAAAATGGTGTTTTGTATGTCCTTTTTTAGGAACATCAAACTGAACACCCTATAAAACTATAGTACAGGTCTCATATAAAGATGGTAATGGAACACCACGCCAATTTAACTCATCAAGAGAAAGCGAAAGTGGAATTGACCTTACCATAGGAACTTATCGAGGAAAAGAGAGGTTCCTTGATTTGAACATGACATTGTCAGACAATAATAAAACGAAATGGCAACTAATAACGACAGGCATCGGAATCGGCTGGGTAACACCGGTATCATCTAATATCGGCATGGATATATCCATGGGTAAGTCGATTGAGTTGACTTGGGCTAATACAATAGCATTACGTATGTCGAAAGGGCAACAGCACTTAAGTCTCGGATTAGGCTTGGACTGGCGCAATCTTGTCACACATGGAAATTCATATTTCGAGAAGACCGACGACGGGCGAATTATCATGACGCCTTACGGCGATAGCACTCGTGATCGACGTTCCCGAATAAAAATCTTCAGTCTTCAGATGCCGCTGCTATATGGATTTGATTTTGGCAAGAAAAATATGTGGGGTATTACGCTTGGGACTGTTCTCAACTTCAATACCTCAGCCAGCATCAAGACATCGTGGCGTGATGGCGACCGGAATATTCAGTGAAAACACGCCATATAGGCCAACGCCCCGTCACTGTTGATGTAATGGGAATCGTAAACTACGGATGCCTAGGCGTGTATGCTCGCTATGCTCCCATGAATATGATGAAAGATAAAACCGGGCTTGAATTTGGAGGATTCTCTACCGGATTGATGCTGATCTTCTAAAATAAAGGTTTGAAATAGTTTATAAAGATGTGAGGTTGTGTCAATTCAATTTTGACACAACCTCACATCTTTATGGTTGATCTTATTTTGTGCGGATATAGTTTACGATCCACTCTCCCACTTCCCGAGTACCATACTTCTTCTCTGATTCACCGGTTATGTCAGGAGTGCTGACACCTGCGTCAAGCGACGCATCCACCGCTTTGCGGATGAGGTTTCCCTCTTCAGCAAGCCCGAAATATTCAAACAGCATAGCAACCGACAAGATTTGCGCCAACGGATTAGCGATATTCAGACCCTTTGCCTGTGGCCATGATCCATGTATAGGCTCAAATACCGGAGTGCTTTCACCGGTCGACGCCGACGGCAGCAGACCCATTGATCCGGAAATCACAGATCCTTCATCGGTAAGAATGTCGCCAAAAGTGTTTTCAGTGACCATCACATCAAAGAAGCGCGGATCCAAAATCATCTTCATCGCGGCATTGTCAACAAACATATAGTCAGTCTTTACATCAGGATATTGCGGTTCCATTTCCTGAGCGACCTTTCGCCACAATCGTGATGAAGCTAATACATTCGCTTTGTCGACCACGGTAAGATGCTTTCTGCGTTTCCGAGCATATTCAAACCCTACACGCAAAATACGTTCAATCTCTTTGCGAGTATAGTGGTTGGTATCATACGCAACATCATCCGACTCATATTTCTCTCCAAAATACATCCCGCCGGTCAACTCCCTTATGCATATAAAATTAGCGCCGTTAACAATTTCACGTTTCAACGGTGATTTGTCTATAAGACATTCAAATGTCTCAACCGGACGGATATTGGCGAATAAGCCCAACTGCTTACGCATAGCGAGAAGTCCCTGTTCAGGACGCACTTTCGCCATGGGATCATTGTCGAATTTTGGATCGCCAACCGCAGAGAATAAGACTGCGTCACTATTCTTGCACAACTCTAATGTCTCAGATGGAAACGGATCGCCGACAGCATCAATAGCCGAAGCGCCGACAATGCCATATTTGAATTCGACAGTGTGTCCGAAACGCTCACACACGGCTGCCATTACGTCAACTCCTTGAACAGAAATCTCGGGACCGATACCGTCGCCGGGCAATACTGCAATTTTAAAGTTCATAATCAAATTATATTTTATAGTTTCTGTTTTATTGGAAAGCGATCTATTTCTAACCTTCAATTATATTAAGCATCTTTAACGTAGCTTGAATCGCTGCTTCCGTTTGGTCGGCGTCAAGCCCTCGTGTTTTCATAGGATGTCCCTTATAGTCCCACGATATTGTCGTGTGAACCAATGCGTCAGTCCTACCTCCGGGTGGTATGTTAACAGCATAGTTTGTCAATGCCGGAAATTCTCGACCAAGACCGGAATATATATTTCTCACAGCCTTGACAAATGCGTCATACTGTCCATCGCCTGCCGCAGTTTCTTGATACTCAACGCCGTTGATTGACAATTTAACCGTAGCTGACGGCCGTAGACCCTGCGACAGATTTAAGGCATAGTTTATAACTTTAACTTTGTCCTGTTGCTCCTTATGCTTTATAACGTCGGCAACTATAAAAGGCAAATCCTCCTGCGTCACCAACTCCTTCTTATCACCAAGCTCGATTATCCGTCGGGTTACTTTCTGAATATCCTTGTCAGACAGCACAATGCCAAGAGCTTCAAGATTTTTCTTTATATTAGCTTTGCCTGATGTTTTTCCAAGGGCATACTCGCGCTCGCGCCCGAATCGTTCCGGTAAAAGATCGTTATAATAGAGATTATTCTTATTATCGCCGTCAGCATGAACTCCCGCACACTGAGTAAACACGCTTTCGCCGATTATGGGCTTATTGGGAGGAATCGTTATTCCGGAGAATGAAGCGACTATACGGCTCGCCTTGTTAACCATCTTTTCATCGACACCTGTTTCGCATTGAAGCTGGTCATGTATCACGGCCAAGGCGCTCGACAATGTAGCGTTGCCTGCGCGTTCGCCAAGTCCGTTGATTGTAGCATGAATTCCTTTTGCTCCTCCCTTTATCGCTGCATACACATTGGCTGTTGCGAGGTCATAATCGTTATGCGCGTGAAAATCGAAGTGCAACGATGGAAAGCGCGTAGTCATTTTGTGCATAAACGCAAGCGTGTCGTATGGATTCAGAATCCCTAACGTATCAGGCAAAAGGAATCGACGTATAGGAAGATCCTTTATTGAATCCATAAGATTGAATACGTATGATGGAGAATTTTTCATCCCGTTCGACCAATCTTCAAGATACAGATTTACCGTCAAACCAGCATCCACCGCTCTTAGGACTTCACTCCTGATGTTGGCGGCGTGCTCTTCAGGCGTTTGTTTCAGTTGCAGCCGACAATGCTTTTCCGATCCTTTAGATAGAATGTTTACCACCGTAGCGCCAACATCCTTAATCCATTTTATCGACTTTCCATTATCAAGAAAGCCAAGAACTTCAAGCCGATGCAAATTGCCTGTTTCACGCCCCCAATCGCATAATGCCCTCACGGCCTCACGTTCACCATCCGACACACGAGCCGATGCTATTTCAGCTCGATGAACCTTCAAATCCTCAAGCAACAAGCGAGCAATAGATAGTTTCTCAGAGACAGAGAATGAAACTCCCGACGTCTGCTCACCATCCCTCAGGGTGGTGTCCATTATTTCTATGTAAGTCGTCATTTAGCAGCTTCGTAGGCTTCGATGTCAGCTTTTTTTGACAGCAAAAATTCTATATCGTCAAGTCCTTCGGCAAGACAATGCTTTTTATAAGGGTTTATTTCAAAATTTTCACTTTTGCCGGTGGAGAGATTTGTGATTGTCTGCGATGACAGATCTACTTTTACCTCAGTCTTTGGATCCTTTGAGATTGAATCAAACAACTCAGCCAAAAATTCTTCCGAAACGACTACTGGAAGCACAAAATTGTTAAGTTCATTGTTCTTGTGGATATCAGCGAAGAAACTTGATACCACCACCCTAAAGCCATAGTCGGCAATTGCCCATGCGGCGTGCTCACGGCTTGAGCCTGAACCGAAGTTTTTACCTGCTACAAGCACGCACCCCGAGTAAGTGGGATCATTTAGCACAAAATCTTTTATCGGATTGCCCTCTTTGTCATATCGCCAATCACGGAACAGGTTTTCACCAAATCCCTCACGTGAAGTAGCCTTCAAGAATCGGGCAGGTATAATTTGATCAGTGTCCACGTTTTCCATTGGAAGCGGGACGCAAGTAGATATTATGGTTGTGAATTTTTCTTTCATCGTGGATTCTTTTTTTACGTGTTATGGATTATAACTTACGCGGATCGGTAAGCCTGCCTGTAATTGCTGACGCAGCGGCGACAAGCGGACCGGCGAGGATGGTGCGCGCTCCCGGGCCTTGACGCCCTTCAAAGTTACGGTTGGAGGTTGACACAGCAAGTTTGCCCGCCGGAATCTTATCTTCGTTCATAGCGAGACAAGCCGAGCAACCGGGCTGGCGCAACTCAAACCCGGCATCAGCTAGAATTCGGTCTATCCCTTCAGCCTTTATCTGTTCATCGACCATCCAAGAACCGGGCACAAGCCATGCAGTCACATTGTCAGCTTTCTTTTTCCCTTTCACAATCGAAGCAAAGGCTCGAAAATCTTCTATTCGACCATTGGTGCAACTTCCCAAAAAAACGTAATCGACAGGATGTCCTTCCAGCCTCTCTCCGACAGAGAATCCCATATAATCGAGAGATTTCTGATAGGAGATCTTTCCTGCTTCGTCATTAGGATCCGGAGCCGGAATCGCTTCGCTGATACCTATTCCCATTCCTGGATTGGTTCCAAAAGTGACGCGCGGCTCAATATCGGCGGCGTCAAAATTGATTTCTTTGTCAAACACTGCATCATCATCACTCTTCAGAGTCTTCCAATAAGCAAGCGCTTTTTCCCATTCCGCTCCTTTGGGTGCGTATTCACGCCCCTCTACGTATGCGAATGTCGTGTCATCAGGGGCTATCATGCCTCCGCGCGCTCCCATTTCAATTGAAAGGTTGCACACAGTCATTCTCTCCTCCATAGAAAGATTACGGATAGTGTCGCCGGCATATTCAACAAAATATCCGGTAGCTCCACCTGTCGTCATTTTGGCGATTATATACAACGCTATATCTTTAGCGGTCACCCCTTCACGAAGTTTGCCGTTGACATTTATCCTCATTGTTTTGGGTTTCGGCTGCAAGATGCATTGCGACGCAAGAACCATTTCAACCTCAGAAGTCCCTATGCCAAACGCCACTGCTCCAAACGCGCCGTGCGTTGAAGTATGGCTGTCGCCACACACTATGGTCTGTCCGGGAAGAGTTAATCCGTTTTCAGGGCCAATCACGTGGATAATACCGTTTTTACGATGTCCAAGACCGAAAAGAGTTAATCCGAATTCGTTGGCATTACGGGTTAAAGTTTCAACCTGATTACGAGAAACCGGATCAGCGATAGGCTTATCTTGATTAAGAGTAGGGATATTATGGTCGGGAGAACATATTGTTTTGTCTTTCCTGAATACCTGCAATCCTCTCTTACGAAGACCATCAAAAGCCTGAGGGCTGGTCACCTCATGACAATAGTGGCGGTCAATGTATAATTGGGAAGGGCCTCCCTCTATCAAGTTCACTACATGGGAATCCCATATTTTGTCAAATAATGTATTTGCCATTATATTGAAATTACTTTTGTTTAATGTACAAATTTATTTATTGCGTCAATATATGCTTCCGCACTGGCGGCAACTATGTCTGTATTGGCCGAGAATCCATAATAGCTCACTCCATCATGCTCTACTGTCATGTGAACCTTCCCTACATCATTGCTGCCCTTATTGATGGCTTGAATAAGGAATTCTTTCACGAGCATTTTACGATGGATTATCTGCTTGATTGCCGAAATTGCGGCATCAACCGGGCCATTGCCTGAAGCGCACGCCTCAAACTTCTCTCCGGCGATATCAAGTCCAACGGATGCCACCGACTGGATCCCCACTCCCGCTGTAACCTGCAAGAAATCCAATTTCAAGCGATGAGATGCCTTATGGTGTTCTCCGGCGAGCATCAACACGTCATCATCGTTAATCTCTTTCTTCTTATCGGCGAGCCGAAGGAAACCTTCGTAAGCCGTATCAAGCGCCTCTTTCGACAAATCTATTCCCAGCACATGGAGCCGATGCTTAAGCGCGGCACGCCCCGATCGGGCTGTGAGAACTATTGAGTTTTCATCGACACCGACATCCTTCGGGTCGATTATCTCGTAACTTTCACGATTTTTGAGCACTCCATCCTGATGTATGCCTGAGCTATGGGCGAATGCGTTACGGCCCACTATAGCCTTATTCGGTTGAACCGGCATATTCATAAGGCTTGACACCATGCGGCTGATACCGTATATTTTGGTAGTGTTTATATTGGTGGTGATGTCGAGTTCCTTATGCGACTTGCATATCATGGCGACTTCTTCAAGAGAAGTGTTGCCGGCCCGTTCACCAATTCCATTTATAGTCACTTCAGCTTGGCGGGCGCCATGCATCACTCCCGACATCGTATTGGCTGTCGCCATCCCGAGGTCATTATGGCAATGAGTAGCGATAGTCACTTTATGTATTCCATCCACGTGCTCCATCAGATACTGAATCTTTTCACCAAATTCAGATGGCAGACAATATCCGGTAGTATCGGGAATATTGACGACCGTCGCTCCGGCTTTCACTACCGCCTCCACCACACGAGCAAGGTATTCATTATCGGTGCGTCCGGCATCCTCCGCATAAAACTGAACATCCTCAACAAAGCGTTTGGCATACTTCACGCAAGCTATAGCTCGTTCAAGGATCTCCTCTCGCGATGAATTGAATTTATATTTAATATGATAGTCAGAGGTACCGATGCCGGTGTGAATACGCTTGCGCTTTGCATATTTTAATGCGTCGGCTGCAACTTGTATATCGTTTTCAACAGCACGTGTGAGCGCGCAAATCGTAGGCCATGTAACAGCTTTTGAAATTTCAACCACTGAATTGAAATCACCAGGACTCGACACAGGGAATCCAGCTTCAATGACATCGACCCCAAGCTCTTCAAGAGCTTTAGCGACCTCAATTTTTTCTACCGTATTGAGTTGGCAACCAGGCACCTGTTCGCCATCGCGCAAAGTGGTGTCAAAAATGAATAATCTGTCACTCATATATATGATATTTTTGTTTTTCAGAATAAACTGCAAAATTAGTATGAATTGACGATATAATCAAGCGATTTGTCATTTAATTGTGATATTTTGTAATTAATAATATCTAAAATTCCACTGATTTGAAATCATAATGATGGAAATACCTGAAATTAGCCACATTCTTATATCCTATTTTAATAACTGCGTGAAATTGAGAAAGAACAGTTGCTGAATTTTTCAGTTCTGAATTATTTATGGTTTGGTATATTTGAAGAATAACAATTGAGGTATTACAATAAATTATTATAATATTTTAAAAAAAAATAAATATCGGCACAAATATGACATTTATCATATTCAGTCCCATTAACCATAAGTAACTTTGTACCCCGAAAAATTATGGCACGATCCAACAAATAAGAATTAAACATTAATGTATAATAATTTTTTTATGGAATTAAATGTAACGAAGTCTGCCGGGATGTTTCTGGCATCGGCTTGCGTAGTGGCTCTCGCCTCTTGCGGAGGAGGACAGGGACAAATGATGCAACAATCAGCTCCTGAAATTAAAACGATGAGTGTGAGCTATGGAGCTTCTGAATTGGAAAGCTCATATCCGGCAACAATCAAAGGGCGCACAGATATTGATATCCGCCCACAAGTAACAGGATTTATCACAAAAGTTCATGTCGATGAAGGACAGCAAGTGAAGAAAGGGCAAGTACTGTTCACTCTCGATCAAGTGCAATATCAGGCTGCTGTTGAATCGGCGGAAGCAGCTATAAAAGTCGCAGAAACCGCAGTTTCAAATGCTCAATTAACAGAAAGCAATAAACGTCAACTCCTTGAAAAAAATATTATCAGCGACACAGAATGGCAATTAGCCGCCAACGATCTCGCTTCGGCCAAGGCGCAACTCGCGCAAGCGCAAGCTAATCTTGTGAATGCACGTAAGAATTTGGCATACACGGTTGTTACCTCGCCGAGCGATGGTGTAATCGGAAGCATTCCCAACCGCGAAGGTTCATTAGCTTCTCCATCGTCGGCGCAGGCTCTCACTACAGTAAGTGACAATTCAGAAGTGTATGCTTATTTTTCTTTAAATGAAAAAGACATTCTCAATCTCACTCAAAACGGCAGCAAATCGCTCAATGCGTCCGTAAAAGAGATGCCCGAAGTTTCTCTTCGTCTTGCGACCGGCGAACTTTATCCGTTGAAAGGCAAAGTAGCCACAGTATCAGGAGTGATAAACAATACTACCGGAGCGGCCACAGTGCGCGCTCTCTTCGACAACAAGGGGGGTATGCTCAGAAGCGGGTCTACCGGGCAAGTATTGATTCCCAACGATTTCACAAACGTGATTATCATTCCTCAGAGCGCGACAAACGAGCTTCAAAACATTAGATTCGCCTACGTTGTCAACGACAGCAACAAAATTGTAGCAACTCCAATCGAAGTATCCCCGATCAGCGACGGCAAAAATTTCATTGTAACGTCAGGACTTCAACCGGGACAACGCATCGCATTGGAAGGTATCGGAACAATCGTTAGAGACGGAATCACCGTAACTCCGGTTGACGCAGCCGCTCAGCCCAAAGCCGACGCTCAAGCAGAATCCGAAGAAAAATAATCAACCGGCTTATTAATAAAACAAGACAATCAAGCTGACATGAAATTAGATACTTTTATTAACCGCCCAGTGCTATCGACGGTTATATCAATCTTTATCGTGTTGCTGGGTTTGATTGGACTAACATCACTTCCTATCACCCAGTACCCGGACTTGGCGCCGCCAACAATCCTCGTGTCGACCACCTATACAGGCGCAAACGCGCAAGCCGTGCTAAATTCTGTTATCACCCCTCTTGAGGAATCAATCAACGGAGCCGAGGGCATGACCTACATGGAATCAACGGCGACAAATACCGGTTCGGCCAACATCTCAGTGTATTTCAAACAAGGATTCAATGCCGACATGGCTGCTGTCGATGTTCAAAACCGTGTCGCAAAAGCCTCCAACCTGCTCCCTGCGGAGGTAACACAGGTGGGAGTGCTTACCCAAAAACGTCAGACATCAATGCTTATGGGTGTCGCTCTTTATTGCGACAATGGCGAATATGACCAGACTTTTATCGACAACTACATGAAGATAAACGTCATCCCTCAGTTGCAGCGTGTCAACGGTGTGGGTGATGTGATGTCATTCGGCGCGGATTACTCCATGCGCGTGTGGCTGAAACCCGATGTCATGGCTCAATACAAGCTCATGCCGTCAGATATATCAGCGGCTCTTAGTGAACAAAACGTGGAAGCCGCTCCGGGTTCATTCGGCGAACAAGGGGATCAGTCATTCCAATACACTATTAAATATAAAGGCCGCTTAACCACTCCTGAAGAATTCGGCGACATCGTAGTCAGCGCGACTTCCGACGGACAAGTGTTGCGATTAAAAGATGTGGCTGAAATAGAGCTTGGAAAAGTGACTTACGGATTCAGCAACGGTCTAAACGGATATCCATCAACCTCAGCAATGATATTCCAAACCGCAGGTTCCAATGCTACACAGATTATTAAAGACTGCGAAAAAGAGGTTTACTTGCTCGCAAAAGATCTGCCCACAGGATTGCACTTCGCAATTCCAATGAACAACAACGACTTTCTTGAAGCGTCAATACTTGAGGTTATCAAGACCCTTATCGAGGCATTTATCCTCGTATTCTTCGTGACATACGTGTTCCTTCAGGATTTCCGTTCTACAATTATCCCGGCAATCGCTATCCCGGTGGCACTCATAGGTACATTCTTTATCATGTACTTGATCGGCTTCTCTATCAACCTCATCACCCTTTCTGCTCTTGTGCTTGCAATTGCGATTGTCGTCGATGACGCCATTGTGGTGGTCGAAGCTGTCCATGCGAAACTCGATGTTGGCTACAAGAACGCCCGTAAAGCGTCAATCGACGCAATGACTGAAATAGGAGGCGCCATTGTATCAATCACATTGGTAATGATGCTCGTGTTCATTCCGGTGTCATTCATGCCCGGAACGTCAGGTGTGTTCTATCAGCAGTTCGGTCTCACCATGGCTATAGCCATAGGATTGTCGGCATTGAACGCGCTAACACTCTCCCCCGCCCTCTGCGCCGTATTCTTGAAAGCTCATGACGATGATTCATCGCTGAAAGAACGGATGGGAACAGCTTATTCAGAAGCCGCCAAGACGATGAAGAAGCGTTATTCTTCAGCGTGGAAACTCAATCTACCTCCATTAGTTACTTTCGCATTCCTTGCCGCAACTATCACATTCATGGTACTTGGATGGTATCAGTTTGAGGTTATTTGGAAGCTTGTCATCGCTGCCATTTGCGCGATCATCACCATAATGGGTATATTCAGCGATCGTTTCAAAGCCGGATTTGAGCTTGGATATTCAAGAATATTGAAATTATACAATAAAGCGACATCTTTCTTCATTAGACATAAGATAACCTCCTTCGGTATTGTCGCTGTAGCGGTAGCCGTTCTTGTTTGGCTTATGTCAATCACTCCTACAACTCTTGTACCTAATGAAGATACCGGTTACCTGTTCACAATGCTCGATATGCCTCCGGGCACTTCGCAGGAACGCACATCAGCCATCCTCGATGAAATTGACGCCGGCATATTGAAAATACCCGGAGTAAAATACACTCAGAAGATCATGGGTTACAGCTTCCTTGCAGGACAAGGAAACACCTACGGTACCATTATCGTTAAGCTCGATGACTGGTCACTACGTGACGCATCGAGAAGCAACGAAGCCATACTTGCTCAAATCTATGGAATATCATCGAAAATAAAGGACGGTCGCCTTGTAGCGTTTGGTCCGCCTATGATTTCAGGTTATTCACTCACCAACGGTTTCGACCTTAAAATGCAGGATAAAACCGGTGGTTCGATTGACACATTCTATGGAATTGTACAAAATTTCCTTGCTCAATTGATGGCGCAACCGGAAGTTCAGACGGCATACTCAACATTCAACCCGTCGTTCCCGCAATATATGATTGACATTGACGCAGCCAAAGCAAAACAAGCCGGCATCAGTCCGTCAACCATTCTTTCGACATTGCAGGGCTACTATGGCGGTATGTATGTCAGCAACTTCAACCGTTTCGGTAAAATTTACCGTGTAATGATGCAAGCGTCGCCTGAAGCGCGCGTATCGCCCGAAACACTCGGTTCCATCAAGATCCGCAACGGTAATGAAATGGCATCCCTCTCCAATTTCGTGACATTAAAGAAAGTTTATGGTCCTGACTTATTGAATCGTTTCAATATGTTTACCTCCATTTCCGTCACAGGACAGCCGGCACCTGGATACACTTCTGGCGACTGCCTTGCCGCCATAGAGCGTGTCGCAGCCCAAGCGCTTCCTCAGGGATACGGATATGAGTACTCCGGTATGACTCGTGAGGAGGCCAGCACATCGGGTAATGCCACCGCAATGATTTTCGGCCTTTGCCTTCTGTTCGTATATCTGCTTCTTTCTGCTCAATATGAAAGCTACATCATTCCATGGGCGGTTATATTATCAATTCCCTTCGGACTTATGGGTTCATTCATATTCGCTGACATAGAAGGCATCTCCAACAATATATATTTGCAGATCGCGCTCATCATGCTAATTGGACTTCTTGCCAAGAATGCGATTCTTATCGTGGAATTCGCGCTTGAACGTCGACGCATGGGTATGTCAGTCGTAAACTCGGCAATACAAGGAGCTTCGGCTCGTTTGCGTCCTATTCTTATGACATCATTGGCTCTTGTCATCGGTCTTCTCCCGATGATGTTTGCGCACGGTGTAGGAGCTAATGGTAACCGCGCATTAGGAACAGGAGCTATCGGCGGTATGCTCATAGGTATGATTCTCCAGGTGCTCATCGTTCCGGCTCTGTTTGTGGCATTCCAGCTTATACAAGAAAAGATTTCTCCGCTCAAGTGGGAAGACACGGACAACACCGGCCTACAATCGGAAATCGAACAATATTCCCGTTAATCAACTAACTCAGAAACGATATGTTCAACAAGATATTTCGTATGGCATTAATTTTTGTAAGTGTGGGAGCTCTTTCGAGCTGCCACATCTACAAGAAATTCAATATGCCTACCGACAATGAAACAACAGCCCGGTATTCCGACGCATTAAAAACAGAAACCAATTCGGACGCGTTCGGTAATCTCCAGTGGCAAGATGTGTTCACTGATCCGGCTCTCGCCCAGCTAATTCAGCAGGCTCTCGATAATAATGTAGACCTTCAAAATGCAAAGCTGAACATTGACATAGCCCATGCCCGTCTTAAAGGCGCAAGGCTTGCCTATCTCCCCTCTGTTGTATTCAACCCCAACGGTGCCGGAGCTTCATACGACCATTCAACTATAAATTGGACTTACCAATTGCCGATAGCAGTAAGTTGGGAGGTAGATTTATTTGGTAAACTGCTCAATGCTGATCGGAGCGCCAAAGCCGCGCTTCTTCAAAGCGAAGCATATTGCCAGGCTGTGCGTTCACAACTTATCGCAGGTACCGCTAATTGCTATTACACCATAGCAATGCTCGAAAAACAGCTTCAAATCAGCCGTCAAACCGCTGAATATTGGAGTGAAAGCGTTCAGGTCATGAAAAACCTGAAACTCGCCGGACGCGTGAGAGAAACGGCAGTTGTACAGAGCGAGGCTAACTACTATAGCATCCTCGGTTCAATAACGGATCTTGAAGTGTCGCTTCACGAAGCGCAAAACACTCTTTCATTGCTATTAAACACAGAGCCGCGTGTTTGGGATGTTCCGGTAGGCGCAACTTTCGAAGCGCCGGCAATCATCCGTGAAGGAGTTCCGATGCGTGAGTTGGCATCGCGCCCCGATGTCCGTGCCGCTGAACAAGCGCTCGCCGTAGCATATTACGCAACCAACCAATCACGAGCCGCATTCTATCCCGGCCTTACTTTGACCTCCAATGGCGGATTTACCAATCTCTTTGGGTCAATAATTGTAAATCCAGGGAAATGGTTTATCCAACTTGCCGGTTCATTATCGGCTCCACTCTTCATGCGCGGCCAGCTAATATCGAACCTTGAAGCTGCCAAAGCTCAACAACAGCAAGCGATGAACAACTTCGAGCATACTCTTATGAGCGCAAGTTCGGAGGTGAGCAATGCATTGGTTCTATACGACAAAAACAGTGAAAAAGCAGAATTACTCGTTCATCAAGTAGAAAAGCTTGAAAAAGCAGTAGAATATACCGAAGAATTGCTAACTTTAGACGGTTCATCGACCTACCTTGAGGTATTGACAGCCCAACAGAGCCTGCTTAGCGCGCAGATCTCACAAGTCGCTTGCGAAAATGCTAAAGCTCGTGCGGCAATCAATCTTTATCAAGCATTGGGCGGCGGACGAGAATAAATAAATTTAATACCTATAATAATTATGATTAGTCCACTATCCCACGTTGATCCGTCAGCAAAAATCGGAGAGAACGTGACAATTCACCCATTCGCCTTCATCGATGCTGATGTTGAAATAGGTGATGACTGCGAGATTATGCCGTATGCAAGCGTCATCAAGGGCACTCGCATGGGGAAACACAATAAAGTATATCAAGGAGCTATCATAGGCGCTGACCCTCAAGATTTCCGTTGGAAAGGAGAGAAAACCTATTGTCATATAGGAGACAATAATATATTCCGCGAATATGTTATCATAAACCGCGGAATACACCCAAGCGGAAGCACTTTCATCGGCGATGACTGTTTTATTGCCGCAGAAACGCACATAGGCCACGATTCTGTTATAGAAAGACGCGCAGTGCTTGGCAACGGTGTTATGATCGCCGGAGATTGCAAAGTAGGGAAATGCACCATACTATCTTCAGGAGCGATGCTGCATGAACGCAGCGAGATAGGCGACTGGGTTCTCATAAAAGGAGGATGCCGTATACTTGGAAATGTGCCGCCATACGTTATCATAGCGCATAATCCCGCCTCATATTACGGCATAAACGCCATAATCATGAGCAAGCATGGATTTACGCCCGAACAGATTGATGATGTGGCGAAGAGCTATCGCCATCTCTACCAATCAGGCACTTCTGTTTTCAACGCGTTACAACGCATCGAAGCTGATGTGGCTCCAAGCGACATTCGCTCCAATATCGTAGATTTCATTCGCCAACATGGCATGAAAATTGTAGCCATACCATCCGAATTGGAATAGAGATTAAGCACCGCTAAAAATTTATAAATATGACCCGCGCGACCAATGATTGCTCGGGTCATTTGTTTTATTGATACATAAAATGTATCTTTGTATCAATCTCGTATATTTCAAAGTCTGATGAATACTAAACGCCAACTTCTTTTAATCATAAATCCGATATCGGGTGTCGGAGACAAAGGTTACATTGAAAATCTTGTAAAAGAACGACTTGAACCATCCGGCTACAATATAACTACAGTTTATACTTGTGCGGGCGGCGACGCTACAAGGCTTGCAAAAAAAGCTGTAGGTGAACATTTCTACGGTGTGCTTGCCGCCGGCGGCGACGGCACAGTCAACGAAACAGCCGCCGCCCTATGCAATACCGATACGGCGCTTGGAATCATTCCTTGCGGTTCAGGCAACGGCCTTGCCCGTCATTTGGAGATTCCTATCGACCCGGTGAAAGCGCTAAAAATCATTTCATACGACAACATTGTGGAATGTGATTACGGAAGCGTCAATGACCGGCCTTTTTTCTGCACATTCGGAGTAGGGTTTGACGCTGCCGTCAGCGATAATTTCGCACGCCAACAACGGCGCGGCAAACTTGCATACATAAAAAGCGCCATATCGGAATATGTTAAATACCACCCACAAGTTTATGCCGTCAGCGCAAACGGTCATGTGCTCACGGAGAAAGCGTTTCTTATAGCGTGTTGCAACGCTTCACAATACGGGAACAACGCCTACATAGCGCCCGACGCCTGCATTACCGATGGTTTACTTGACATTACAATCGTCCATGCCGGCACACCACTCGACACAGCGTTGGTAGGCGTGGATTTGTTCACAGGTTACATTAACAGCAACACATTGATCCACACGTTCCGCGCCCCATCGGCAGTGATTTACCGAAAAGAGGAAGGCCCCGCCCATATCGATGGCGAACCGGTAAGAATCACCGACACCATGGAGATTAAATGCCATGCAAAATCGCTAAAGATATTCACTCCGGGAGAGCAATCGGAATTCAAACCGATAATAACGCCTATGGAAAATATGTTTAAAGACATAGGATGCGCCTTTTCACGACTCTTTTACTCAAAAAAATGAGTTTTCACTAATTATTTTAATATTTTTTGCTAAATTCAAAAAATATCAGTAAAATTGTGAAAACTATACCATACAATTGAATCGTAAACGACAAGCCTAAACTAAAATTACAACAATTATAATAGTACAATGAGTTATCTTAAATTTGATAAAAACCTCATGATTAACTTGGAGCAATCCTTATCAAAAGAAATGCTCCGAACAAATCAAGCCGGCGCATATCATTGCTCATCAATTGTAGGATGCAACACCCGCAAACAGCATGGACTGCTTGTAATTCCTATTCCGGAGATGGACAACAAATCATTTGTCATGCTCTCATCTCTTGATGAAACAGTAATACAGCATGGAGCGCCTTTCAATCTTGGATTGCACCGTTATTCAGGAGGAGTTTACAGCCCTAACGGACACAAGTATATCCGTGAATATGACTGCGAAAGTGTGACTCGAACCACATACAGAGTTGGTGGTGTGATTTTGACAAAGGAGATGGTGTTCAGCTCGGAAGAGAACCGTATTCTCATCCGTTACACACTTGTTGAGGCCCACTCCCCCACTACATTGCAATTCCGTCCGTTCCTCGCATTCCGTGAAGCTAATCAGCTTGTAGTGCAGAATGACAGGCTCAATCAGGAAGGAAAAGAAATAAACAACGGCCTTGGGTTCTGTCTTTATCCGGGCTTTCCTACCCTATATATGCAATTTAACCGCAAGCCTAAATGGGTTTCTGATCCAAATTGGTACAACGGTATCGAATATGTAAAAGACCTCGAACGCGGACTTCCATACACTGAAGACCTTTGGGTGCCCGGGCACTTTGAAATTCCGATTAAGAAAGGTGAATCCATAATTTTCTCAGCCGGAATAAGCGAAACGTCGCCTCGGTCATTGTCGAAAATATATGAAAAAGAAGTGGCAAGCCGCACAAAGCGTTCAAGCTTCTACAACTGCTTGAAAAATTCGGCAAAGCAATTCTACATAAAGAATCCCGACGGAGAATATATCGTATCGGGGTATCCTTGGGGAGAAATCAGAGCGCGCGACATATTCATCGCATTGCCAGGAACCACACTTGCCATAGGGCATAACGAGGATTTCCATAACATCATGGAGACTGCGACCAAAGCGTACCGCAACTACATGGACAATGAGATGCTTGACAAACGCATACACGCCATTGATTTGCCCGATGTGCCCCTTTGGGCCGCTTGGAGCATACAGCAGTATAGCAAAACAGTAGGAGCCGACGCAGCAAGGGAAAAATACCTATCATTCCTCGCCGACGCTCTTGACTGGATTATCGCAGGTGGGCATCCCAATTTACAGGTTGATCCCAACGGTCTTGTTGGGACTACCGGCACAAACACTCCTGTGTCATGGATGAACGCGACCATAAACGGTTGGCCCCTAATCCCTCGTTCAGGTTATCTCGTTGAATTCAACGCACTATGGTATAATGCGTTGATGTTTGCCGCAACCTTGTCTGAAAATGTTGACGGATACAACAGCCGCCGTGAAAATTGGCTCAAAATCGCCGAACAAGCGAAACCCTCTTTCGTGAGCACATTCCTTAACGATTATGGCTACCTCCATGACTACGTAAACGGATCCTATTCCGAACTTGCCGTACGTCCAAATATGGCAATCGCTATTGGCATGGACTATTCTCCGCTTGACCGCCGTCAACGTAAAGGCGTGCTGGATGTAGTTACACGAGAGCTTCTTACTCCTAAAGGATTGCGCACACTATCGCCCAAAAGCTATGGCTACCATCCTTTCTATGTAGGCAGCCCCGAAGACCGCATAAAAGCATATCATAACGGCACCGCGCGTCCCTGGCTGATCGGATTGTATGCCGACGCATACATAAAAGTATTCGGCATGAGCGGCATAAGCTATATAGATCGTATGCTCATCGGATTTGAGGATGAAATGAGCAACGGATGTATCGGTTCCATATCACAGCTTTATGACGGGAATCCGCCATTTACAGGCCGAGGAGCCATCTCTCACGCCACCTGCGTTGCTGAGGTTCTCCGCACTTTAAGAAATCTAAAAAAATTAAACGCATAACAGCTCGCCATGAAAGCATTAATGTTTGGGTGGGAATTCCCCCCTCATATTTTAGGCGGTCTTGGAACTGCCAGCTACGGACTCACAAAAGGTATGTGGGAATGCGGCGACATGGACATAACATTTGTCATTCCGAAACCATACGGAGACGAAGATAAAAGCTTTGCAAAAATCATCGGCGCCTCTCAGACTCCTGTGGCCTGGCGTGACGTCAGCCGCGAATATGTTGAAAGCCGCATCGGCAATGTGATGGATCCTGATGAATATTTTCGTCTCCGCGACCACATATACGCCGACTTCAACTATATGAAGTTGAATGACCTTGGTTGCATTGAATTCTCCGGACGTTACCCGGATAATCTGCTTGAAGAGATTAACAACTATTCAATCTGCGCAGGAGTAATCGCGCGAACTGAAGAATTTGATGTGATACACTCTCATGACTGGCTCACCTATCCCGCAGGAATTCATGCCAAGCAGGTATCGGGAAAACCATTGGTAATCCATGTTCATGCTACCGACTTCGACCGTTCACGCGGAAACGTGAATCCGACGGTGTACAATATTGAACGTGACGGGATGCTCCATGCCGACCATATAATTACGGTGAGCAATCTCACCCGAAACACCGTGATCGAGAAATACGGAATCGACCCCAATAAGGTGACAACCGTACATAATGCGGTCACACCACTAAGCGAAGAGCTTCTCAACGTAAATCCACCACGCGCAAAAGAGAAAGTTGTGACATTTTTAGGACGCATCACCATGCAGAAAGGGCCCGAATATTTCGTGGAAGCAGCGGCACGCGTGCTTAAAAACAATCATAACGTGAGATTTGTCATGGCAGGAAGCGGGGATATGATGGATAAAATGATAACGCTTGCCGCCGAAAGAGGCATCGCCGACCGCTTCCACTTCCCTGGCTTCCAAAAAGGTAAAGAGGTGTATGAAATGCTGAAAGCAAGCGATGTTTACATCATGCCATCTGTTTCAGAGCCATTCGGGATATCTCCCCTTGAAGCAATGCAAATGGGCGTTCCATCAATAATATCCAAGCAGAGCGGCTGCGCTGAAATTTTGACCAATGTGATTAAAACCGACTATTGGGACATTGACGCAATGGCCGACGCCATTTATTCTATCATAACCTACCCCGCAATGTACAATCAACTACGTGAAGACGGACTTGCCGAAGTAAACCAAATCACGTGGGACAAGGCCGGAAGAAAGGTTATTGATATATACAACAAAGAATTACACCGAAATTAATAGAAAACCGTATAACATACCTAAAACTACTAAGCTTATGAAAGCTATTTGTTTTTATTTCCAGATTCATCAGCCGTTCAGGCTTAAACGATACCGTTTTTTCGATATAGGAAACGACC
Source organism: uncultured Muribaculum sp. (assembly GCA_964512855.1). GTDB lineage: Bacteria > Bacteroidota > Bacteroidia > Bacteroidales > Muribaculaceae > Muribaculum. The sequence goes on along the minus strand of CAZELD010000039.1, from coordinate 2,174 downwards.
ATTACTACTATGATGATTTCGCCAATGAGGATATTATGACCCGCATAGCTCATAAAAGCTATATTCCAGCGGCCGAGACACTGCTTCGCATGATTGAATCATCAAAAGGCAAGTTCCGCTGCGCCCTCTCTATTTCAGGAGTCGCATTGGAACAATTTGAGCAGTATGTTCCGGAATTCATCGACCTACTGAAGAAGCTTTCCGACACCGGTAAAGTGGAATTTCTTGCAGAAACATACGCACACTCATTGTCATCGCTTGTTGACCCTGAAGAGTTCTCTCTGCAAGTTAAAAACCATGACGAAAAAATATTTGAGCTATTCGGACAGCATCCAAAGGTGTTGCGCAACACTGAGTTGATTTATTGCGATGAAATGGCTCCGAGGATTTACGATCTCGGCTACAAAGGATGCGTCACTGAAGGAGCCAAACATATCCTCGGATGGAAATCGCCAAACTATGTTTATTCAGCGGCAACTTGCCCCAAACTCAAACTGCTGTTGAAAAATGACAAACTCAGCGATGATATTTCATTCCGCTTCAGCAACCATGAATGGGATGCCTATCCATTGACTGCGGATAAATACATCGATTGGATCGCAAACACACCGGCAGAAGAGCAAGTAATTAATCTCTTCATGAGTCTTGAAACATTTGGTGAGATCCAGCCGCGTGAAAGCGGAATTTTCCAATTCCTTGAAGCATTACCGCGATTTGCCGAGCAAAAGGGCATTGATTTTTGGACACCTTCCGAAGTAGTATCGAAATGCAAGGCTGTAGACACCTTAAGCGTGCTTCATCCCATTTCTTGGGCTGATGAAGCTCGCGATACAAGCGCCTGGCTTGGCAATAAACTTCAGAATGAGGCGTTCAACAAGTTATACTCAGTGTCTGAACGTGTGCGTTTATGCTCTGACCGCCGACTTAAGCAAGATTGGACTTACCTTCAGGCGAGTGACCACTTCTTCTATATGTCGACGAAGCATCTCAATGACGGAGCCGTACACGCCATGTTTAGCCCGTACGAAACTCCGTTCCAGGCATTCACCAATTACATGAATGTTCTTGCAGACTTTATTGTGCGCGTTGAGGAACAGTACCCGCTTTCAATTGAAAATGAGGAGTTGAACTCACTGCTTACCACAATTCGTAACCAAGCGACCGAAATAGAGGTGCTCAACAAAGAGGTAGCATCAATGCGCAACAACCTCGAACATTTTAACGAGGAACACGCCACTCGCAAAGCTTTGGCTGAAAAAGAATCCGAAGAAAAGCCGGCGGAAAAGGCTGCCACCGAAAAAGCTGCTAAGGCTCCGAAGACTGCGAAGAAAACAGCAAAAAAGGCTAAGAAAGAGCAAGAAACGAAAGAATAAAATCTGATCTTACTTATAAATCGTAAGGACAGGCGCCTCATAATAACCGCCTGTCCTTACGATTTTTTTATCAGCCTAATTATGAATATCAAAATTTGTCGGGAAAATATGTTTAAGCCATAATCCGGCAATCTAGAAAACTTTTCCGTTTCACGATGTATCGCTCGCAATGAAATTGCTAACTCAGTTAAGTTCGTTGCACTAAAATTAGCCCGAAAACGATGGAAAAGCGACCATCGAAATGTAACTCTCACTAATCATGATGATACGGTTCACCGCGAAGAATAGTCATGGCTCTATAAAGCTGCTCTACAAAAAACAGTCTTACCATCTCATGAGAAAACGTCATTTTTGACAAGGAAATCTTATCGTCGGCACGGCCATACATCCCCTTTGAAAATCCATAAGGTCCTCCGACAAGAAAAATCAATCTTTTTGGAAGCGTAACCATCTTTTTATCGATAAAGGCGGCAAATTCTCTCGATGTAAATTCCTTACCTCGTTCATCCAACAACACAAGATAATCGCCCGGCTGTAATGAAGCCAATACCATTTCTCCCTCCAACTCCTTCTGCCGCTCTTCGGTTAATGACTTGGTCGCTTTCACATCTTGAATATAAGTCAACGAAAATGGCACATAGTGGCCTATGCGTTTCACATAATTATCAATACCCTCTTGAAGATAACGAGTGGCCGTCTTTCCTACAACAATCAGTTCTATTTTCATCGTTAACGGTTGTTATTGCAAAGATAAACATTCTTTTCCTGTCCACACCTCTGATTTTGGTAATAGCTCGAAAA
>CAZELD010000038.1:0-21057 GCA_964512855.1 uncultured Muribaculum sp. | reverse complement strand
ATAATAAAAGCCCGATGAAAATCGGGCTTTTTCTGTTATATATCGATTTTATTGATGCGTTTGCGATGAGTAAAACGTTTGCGCAGTTGGATAAGTTGTCGCCAATAGTGAGCGATGCGCAACCACAATTCACCCGGTTTTGACACTACGTCGCCTCCAAGGGGATTATAGGCCGAAACTGTGATGGCGCCATCGCCAAACTGTTCGGGATAAAGTACGATGAGATTATTGCGTGAGAAATACTTCTGTAAGAAGTTGGGTAGTTCCTCCATTGAATTGTTGAACGATACCGATGCTCTACGTGCGTTTACCACAATAAACAGGTCGTCATCAAGAATCCGATTGGCAAGCAGCACGAAATCGTCCCATTCCTCCACATCGCGGAATTCGCTTCTTATTTCATATTTCTCGGAATGTAATACGCCTCTTATGTAGGGCTTCACTTCAGGATTGCAACAGAATATCACCCTACAACCAAGTTGCTGAGTAAGATTGGCGATTGCCATTACCCAACGCTTAAACCCTATTTCGTATTGGGCCTTTTGTGGAACGGAGACAACAATGCGCGTAATCGTGCTGACAGGGATAAAACAGCGAGTGATGACAACCATTTTATGCGTTGACTCAAGCAAATGTTCAATTTTAGAGCCGAAGAAAGAGTCAATTACTGTGGATTTACGGTGCATACCGATTATTACATTCGATATGTCGCGCTCCTCCACCGTATTTATCAATCCGGTCACGAAATTGAGGTCATAGCGTTCGATGGGAAGTATTTCGGTGTCTACGCTTGCTCCTGTTTGAATGGCCAAGTCAAGGGCATTGCGTCCTATCGCCTTTGATCCTGTAGAATTGTCGCTTCTTACGTGGGCGGCGTATAAATGTCCTCCCTTGATGTATGGATTCCGGAATAGTACGGCCAACTCTACAAGTCCGGGCACTGTGAGCGGATTGGCGACGGCTATCATTGTGTTGAGATTGCGGTCAGGGCTATCGGCAGGTTCGCTTTCGGCATTCTCCAATTGCTCCATCTTCATACGCGTTGCGGCACGTTCGGTAACGATTGATGATATAGTGCAAGTCACGAGTATCATCACGATTGTGCCGTTGAGCACCGCTTCGTCAAACATCCCGATATTGAAACCGATCATGACTGCGGCAAGAGTGGCGGCGGCCTGTGCGTTTGACAGACCGAAAATCATTTTTCGGTCAAGCGATGAAAGGTGATAGGTAATCTGAGTGACCCATGCCGCCGCCCATTTACATAATGTCGCCACCGCCGACATGACAATAGCGGCATATAGAGTGTTCCATCCGTTGAAGATGACTTTGACATTGATAAGCATTCCAACGCCAATAAGAAAATATGGGATGAATATGGCATTTCCTGCAAATTCAATGCGATTCATCAATGGAGACATATTGGGAATGTAGCGGTTCATGACAATGCCGGCGAAGAATGCTCCCAACACGCTTTCAAGACCTATTAGTCCGGCGGTGCAGCTTGCAAGAAACACCATAGCGAGCACGAATATGAACTGCATGACGCTGTCGCTGTAATTCTTGAAGAACCACCGTGTGATGCGTGGAAAAAGGTAGATGACGGCAATACTGTAGATGGCTAATCGGAGCATTAAAGTGAGAACTTCCGACGCATTGAATTCTCCATCGTTGTGGATTCCGACACATACCGCCAACACTATTAACGCGCCAAACACTGTGACGATAGTTCCGGCGATAGTAATTATTACAATTGATGATTTAGTTAATCCGAACCTTGATACGATGGGGTAGGCGACAAGTGTGTGTGAGGCATACATAGATGCCAAAAGTATCGATGTAAGCCAATTCAGGTTAAGCAAATAAACTGAGGTGATCGTTCCCAATATCATTGGAATAAGGAATGTGTAGGCGCCAAATGTCATTCCTTTTTTGAGATTTTTCTTCAGGTGGTACATATCTATCTCTATTCCGGCGAGAAACATAAGATAAAGAATACCCACTTGTCCGAAAATTTGGAAGCTCGCGTCGCGCGCCAATAGCCCTATGCCGTAAGGCCCTACTATTACACCTGCCACAATCATTCCTATGATGTGAGGCATTTTTATTTTATTCAATAAAAGCGGTGCGAGCAAGATAATGACTAGTACTATGAAAAAGATGAGTACCGGGTCAGTAACTATGGCTGTCGTCTGTGCGATGGTCATCTCATTTAGTTTTGTGGGGGCAAATTTACGAAATTTTAGCATTTTCGGCAACTTTGGGAAATCTGAGCTACTCAAAATTGCCAATAACAAGCTCTCAATTCTCATGCAACCCCATAAATTAGGGTGTTTTTTGATGTGTGGCGGTCGCATCATACTTATTTTAGATTAAAACAATGTGAAAAAAACACTAAAATAGGGCATTGTCCACTATGGCGATTCACGGTAATTTTGCATCCTGAAAAGAATCATTAATCACGATTATGCAACATCTTAAAACTACAGTTTTAGCTTTGGCTTTAGGTTCACTTGCTGCCTCGGCTCAACTGACTATTGGTGGGTATGGTGAAGCCACATATACCCATAATTTCTATTCTGATGCGTGGAACCGCTATAAGAGTCCGGAGAATTTTAAAAATGAGAGTCATTCACGTGTCGATTTGCCTCATGTGGTGATTTATCTGGGCTATGATTTTGGCTCGGGATGGTCGCTTGGCACTGAAATTGAATTTGAACATGGTGGTACTGAATCGGCTGTAGAAATGGAAGATGACGAAGGTGGAGAATATGAAACAGAAGTAGAACGAGGCGGAGAAGTCGCTCTTGAGCAATTCTGGATTCAGAAAAGTTTCAGCCGCGCTCTTAATTTGCGCGCCGGACACATGGTGGTGCCTATCGGCTCAACCAATCGCGCGCATATGCCTACTGAATTTTTTGGCGTATTCCGTCCTGTTGGCGATGCTGCCATCATTCCATGTACTTGGCATGAGACCGGGGTTAGTATTTGGGGGCGTATAGGCGCATGGAGATATGAGGCAATGGTTGTGCCCGGGCTTGATTCTGACCGATTTGGCCGTGAAAATTGGGTGTCAACCGGCAGCGGTAGCCCTTATGAATTCAAGATTGCCAATGCTCTTGCCGGTGTGGCCCGTGTGGATTGGTATGGCGTAAAGGGGTTGCGTCTCGGATTGAGCGGATATATGGGAAATACGTTCAGCAACACGCTTTCTCAGCCATCTGATAAGTGGGATGATGTAAAGGGAACGCTTACTATAGGATCGTTTGACTTTGACTATAATGGTTATAATTTCATTGCGAGAGGAGGAGTTATTTACGGCCACCTTAGTGATGCTGACCGTATTACAGCATATAATAAAAGTATGCGTAATGATTCTCCTGCAAAAAAGACTAACGTGGCTTCTTCCGCGATTTCAGTCGGAGTGGAAGCCGGTTACGATATTTTCCCATTTTTAAAGGTTAAGGGGCAGAAGATGTATGTGTTTGGCCGCTACGATTATTATGATTCGATGAAAACTATGGCGGGAGGTCTACTTCGTTATGATTGGACGCGCCGCACTTGCATAGCCGGGGGCATAAATTATTTCCCTATACACGACATCGTCATTAAGGGAGAATATTCAATAGGATTGCTTCCTAAGCCATATAACAATGAACCGTCTATATCACTTGGTATAGCGTATTCCGGATTTTTTGACAGAAAATAATTAAACACAAATTAATTCATAAAAATGAAAAAACTATTTTTTACATTTGCTGCGGTTGCCATGATGGTCGGATTTACCGCGTGTTCGGATGATGATCCTAAGGCATCCGGCAATGATGAGCAGGAGGAAGCCCTAAAGCTCGTTATTGCGGATTATGTTAATAACACTGTTGTACCCACCTACCGCGGATTGGCCGACGCCTCAATGCGTCTCGCCGACGTGTGCGACCATATGTGTGAAGCAGGTGTCGCAAACCTCACTATCGATCTTGTTGAAGAGGCCGGACGTGAATGGATTGCCGCCCGTCGTTACTGGGAGTTGAGCGAAGCGTGGCTTTACGGAGCGGCTGCTGACTATGAGATAGACCCGCACATCGATACATGGCCGTTGGATAAGAGCGCTATGGATGCCATGCTGTCCAATGCCGCTCAGATGGCTCAGATGAGTGATCGTGAAAAGGCTGGAGAATATGTGGGAAATGCTTTGGGACAGGGACTTCTTGGATTCCATGCCATAGAGTATATGATATTTGAGCCGGCTAATAGCAGTTCAGCGACAACTCAGCCTCGTCCTGTGAGTCGGTTCACTCAGAATGAGCTTTATTATCTCGCAGCGGTTGCTGATGACCTCCGTAATTGCTGTTTGCGTTTGGAAGCTTCGTGGGCGCCTGAAGGTACAGTAAGCTCTGAAAAACTTGAAATACTTGATGACGCTGAACTTAGCTATGCAGCCAACTATGGCGATTATATGAAGAATGCTGGTTCGGCAGGAAGTATCTATGTAAATTTCTCAAGCGCTGTTCAGGAATTGATCGTAGGCGCTCAAGATATTGCCGATGAGGTGGGCAATCAGAAGATAGGACGCCCTTGTGGTAGCGGAATCGCCGCAGATCCCGATTATATCGAAAGTCCTTATGCACTCAATTCTATAGTAGACTTTGTAGATAATATCCGTTCAGTGCGTCATGCTTACATGGGATATCAGCCTGTTGCCGGTGAAACCGAAACATATCTTAAGACCTCAACCCACACATTGAGTTCATACATAGCAAGTATTGATGCGGATCTTGACAAACGCATCATAGCTGCTATCGACAATGCGCAAAATTCGATAAGCGCGATGCATGAGCCGTTTGCGACCACTTCAACCGATGCGTCAATGCACGACATTAACTTTAAGGCTATTGATGCTTGCAACGACTTGGTTGACGTGCTCGATGAAGCTATTGAAGCGATCTCTAAATAACTATATGTATAATTGATGAATAAAATTAATATTTTCATAATGGCGGCATCGATATTATCGCTGACCGCCTGTTCTGATAATGATGGACCTGGCGCCGGGGATAAGTCAGAACAGACTGAGCGCCCCGACTGGTATTATTCCGGGGGATTGCTTGGAACCTCTTATATCACGACATCAGCAGCTTTTGAGCAGCCTACTAAAGCGGTTGAAAATTCGGGAATGATACAGTCGTTTAAGCGAGGCGAGCAACTCTTCGAGAAGAATTATCTGAGCAACACAACCGGCGTGCGCAGCGGTTTGGGCCCGACTTATGTGCGAACTTCCTGTATTCAATGTCATCCCGGTTACGGGCATGGGAAAAGCCAGCCTGACGGATCGTTCAATACCAATAGCACAGGAAACGGTTATTTGTTGGTGGTGTTCAACCCTGCGACACAGGGTTATGTCAACTGGCTGGCCGGAATGCCGCAAGGACACGCTGTAGCTCCCTTCAAAGCTCCGCTTGATGAGAGCAAAGTGCAGATACAATGGCATGAATACACCGACCCGTCAGGAAATAAATTCAGTGACGGCGAGACTTATTCTCTTCGCTATCCGGAAGTCACATTCCCTCGTGACGCTGTTTATGCCTATAATCAAGGAGTATTGACCGAGGCGCAAATGGGTGACTATGATGTGCGTCTGGAAGTTACAATAGGAATATACGGCACCGGGCTTCTCGATGCGATAACTGACGATGATCTGTTGGCTCAATACCGCAAAGAGGAAGATGACGGTTATCTGCTCAACGGTTTAAATCCGGCTATATTTGCCGGCGGGAACTGGACAGGGCAATATGTATCAAAAGAACAATCTTCCGACGGAAAGCAGTATCCGTATCGCTATACGTATGCGTTGAGTAGAGGCCCGTTGCAGGATGCTGCCGGGGCAAATGCCTATTGGAACATCACCAATGTTACTCGGTCGGATCGCCGATATCATTATAAGGACGCTGGAGGATTCTATGCAGTGGCTGCGGCCGCCGATCCTGAGGTGCAAGCCGATTTCGCTGATTACATCGAAGCTGTTGATCCCAATCATACACATAGTGAATGGTTCACCAATGACACTGAAGCCAATATTCTTGCTTATCTTAATTCGACTACACTGGATGCTGAAGCCTCTGATCAAGATTATATAGACTTGATGGTTTGGCATCGCGGTCTCGCAGTGCCCGCTGTGCGAAATGTTGACAATCCTGATGTAGCTCTTGGCAAAGAGAAGTTTGAGGAGATTGGTTGTGCTTATTGCCATCGCCCAAGCTGGACAACCGGCGCCGATGAAATACGTGACCCTGCGCAGTTCTTTACTAATGGAAGCTCAGAGCGCGCGTTGCCGCGCTACCCCAACCAGACAATATGGCCATATACTGATATGATACAACATAAGCTTATGATGGTTAATGATATTCGTAATGGTTGGTGCCGAACTACTCCACTTTGGGGGCGTGGTCTTCATCAGATTGCGACCGGCTCACCGTATGCCGACCGTTTGCATGATTGCCGCGCGCGTACTACTCTTGAAGCTATCATGTGGCATGGCGTGAATCCCCAAAGTGACGCTTACGAAGTGACTGAGCGTTTCCGCGCTCTGCCTAAGAGCGATCGAGATGCCATTGTGGCTTTCCTCGATGCGATCTGATCCGATAATTAAATTATGACTAAAATCGCATTTATATCATTGTTGGCCACGGCTTTTTTCTTAGCCGTGGTCAGCTTATTTCCGGAGAGGACTGATCTTTATACATCTCCGTTGGCCTTGGTTATATGGAGTGTTACTGCAGTTGCCGCCTTATACGCTATTTTGCGTGTCAAACTTTGGAGAAGGCCGGCAATATTCACTCTTCATCTCGCTTTTTTTGTGATCCTTGCCGGTGCTTTGGTCTCGCATCTGTGCGGAGAGTCAGAGCGTGTGCATATGAAGGTAGGGGAGGCGCGGATGATTGGCAATGCGATGATAGAACTAATTGATTTCAATATTGAATATTATCCTGCGACTTCTGCTCCTGCCGATTTTGTCGCTTACATTGTGGTTAATGGCGGCGAGAAGATAAAAGTGTCGATGAATCATACTGCTGATGCTGCAGGTTGCCGGTTGTTTTTGTCTTCTTATGATGACAATCGGTCAGGATGTTCCTTTATTGTCGCTCGTGATAAGGCCGGTACTGCTATAAGTTATGTCGGTTATGCCCTTTTGCTGCTGTCAATGCTGGCGGTTAGTTGTAAGGTGAAGAAGAAACGGGCAATTGCTGCCATACTTTTCGGAACAGTTATAACTTGTGCGTCAGCCGCACCTCAGAGTGTTCCAAAAGGAGTCGCTGACAGTCTCGGAAACCTGTGTGTCCTCCACGATGGGCGTGTGGCTCCGTTAAGCACATTAGCCCGGGATTTCACGCTGAAAATATATGGCGCCGACTCTTATAATGGATTCTCTTCCGAACAGGTGCTTGCCGGTTGGTTGTTTTATTACGATACCTGGAAAAATGATAGGGGAATTAAAATTAAGGATGCTGACGCTCGTAGACAAATGGGTCTTGAAAATAATCGAGCCTGCATCGCTGACTTTTTCGACTTGAACGGGTATCTTTTCGATGATCCGGATCATGCGGAAGCTAATGAAAAATTTGCGTTGGTAAGTGCTGCGGCGGCAGGATCGCTGTGGAAGATATTTCCGTATCGCGCTGATTCGATAAATGTCATTTCTCCCGTTATATGGTATTCTCCGGTTGACCAACTACCTGAAAGCCTTGATATCGATAGTTGGCGCATGACTCGTCATTCAATGGGTTATCTTGCTGAGCTTGTCGCAAATGAAAATTGGGACGAGGCGATAAATGTGATTGGAAAAATCGGCAAATATCAGCAGCAAAAATGTCCTGAATCACTTCCGGCGTATGGACGCATAAAAGCCGAGCGGATTTTCCTTGCCTTCAGCGCTTCCCCATGGCCTATGATTCTGTTGCTTATTTTTGGAGTGATATTAATAATTTATCCGCATTATATTCTCAGCCGATGTCTCTTGATTCTGGGAATTCTTTGGATTGCTGTGCTTGTATGCCTGAATGCGTATGCGTCTCGGCACTTGCCAATGAGTAATGGTTATGAGACGATGCAATGGATGGCTCTGTTTTCGATGGTGGTATGTCTATGGCTTGGACGTAAGCAACCTGCTGTAATGTCTCTTGGGGCGATTGTGGCTGCTATGGCTTTGGCAGTAGCCATGATGGGACAACGCAATCCCCAAATCACCAATCTTATGCCGGTGCTTAGATCGCCTCTTCTCAGCATCCATGTGCTCACTGTGATGCTTGCTTATGCTCTTTTTGCTGTTATGGCGTTGATTTCATGCTTATGGCTGTGCGGAAGGCGTGAGCTTTTGTCCATGGCAAGAGTGTTGCTTCAGCCGGCGGTGTTCTTTCTTGCCGCAGGTATTTTCATCGGCGCTGTTTGGGCCAATATGAGTTGGGGGCGTTATTGGGGTTGGGATCCCAAAGAAGTGTGGGCTTTAATTACGATGATGGTTTACTGTGTCCCGCTTCATGGCTCCTCGCTTCCAATGTTCCGTAGCGACCGCGTTTTCGCTATTTGGATTTTGGCTTCATTCGCAACTGTCATAATGACCTATCTTGGCGTAAATTTTATCCTCGGCGGCCTTCATTCGTATGCATAACTTCGGTATCTTGTCGACCGAATACTTTGCTCAATTTCTATTGACAGCTTATTGTTGTTATTAAACAAGATTTAAATGATGCTGCTTCAATGAAAAATTTTTACCTTTGCAATAAGAAAATCAACTTATAATCATGGCTAATAACATAATCCTGTTTGACGATCCTGAAACCCGTGACAACTTGCTCCCGCTTACTTTTACACGGCCGATTTCTGAAATACGCTTCGGTATAAACACAATACGCCAAAAATGGGAACTGGCATTTCCGGGAAAGTATTCGTATAAAACAGAGGATTACCTTGCCGCTAAATATCCGTTGAAGGAGGAAAACACGGTAGAAGACTTTTATATTCGCGGTAACGTGTGTCCGTCGGAGGAATTGGTGAGGGCTTTATCGTCGATAGAACCCGGTACATCCATAATGCATGGCGGATTTGAAATAGCTCGTCGAGGTAAAAGAGCGGAAACATCTGTCAATATAGACGAGGCGCCGCTGTGCATAAGTTCTATTCCTGACATATTTATGCTAAATGAAAAGGCTCTGGTTGAAGATTTCAAGGTTCTTACGAGCGGGCGTAATTCTCTCCCGATAAGCGACACTTGCACCATAATTGGCGATTTGAAATTCCCGGGTGGTACGCCGAAGCTGTTTCTCGAACCGGGGGCAAAAGTTGAAGGCGCGATCATAAATGTGACCAACGGCCCTGTGTACGTCGGTCGCGATGCTGAAATAATGGAAGGTTCATGTGTGAGAGGCCCATTGGCTCTTTGCCAACATTCCTACATAAATATGGGGTCAAAAGTGTATGGGGCCACCACGATCGGGCCATATTGCAAAGTGGGAGGAGAATTGAACAATGTGGTGATAATTGGCTATAGCAATAAGGCTCATGATGGATTTCTCGGTAATGCGGTCATAGGAGAATGGTGTAACCTCGGCGCGAACTGCGTGTCTTCCAACTTAAAAAATGATTATTCCGAAATACGTCTTTGGAATTATCCGTCACATCGATTCATTCACACCGGGCTTCAATTTTGCGGGCTTATAATGGGTGACCACTCAAAAGCCGGAATCAATACTATGTTCAACACTGCTACTGTGGTGGGAGTGGGGTGCAACATCCACGGAGCCGGTTTCCCTCGCACATATATCCCGTCGTTTAGCATCGGTGGAGCTTCAGGCTTTGATGAGCTGCCGCTTAATAAATTTTTCGATACTGCCCGGCGTGTTATGTCGCGTCGAAATGTGGAATTAACACAAGCGGATATAGAAATATTGACCCATCTTCACGAGACAAAATAGAGTGGTGCTAAATTCCGTAAACCGATAAGGCGAGTAGACGTGGACGGTTGTTGTTGTTGTGTAATAAATTTGCATAAAAATTCAGAAATTGTTGGCATTTCTTGTATTTTGTTAGTAAATTTGCCTCCTTAAAAATAATCCGACGGAATATGAATAAACGCCAGATTCGCCTTTTGGCAATTCTTGAAATATTAAATAACAATAGCATAGGCAGTCAGGAAGAGCTCTCCAGGCTTCTTGCCGCACGCGGTTTTTTTGTCACGCAAGCAACTTTATCGCGTGATTTGAAAGCTCTTAAGACTACGAAGGTGGTGTCGTCGCTCGGCGGTTACCGCTATATTGTAACGAAGCCTGGAGAAATACCTGAAGACGAAATTTATGAAACGGTGCCCACCACTGCGCAGACCGGCACGCACCGCAACGTGGAGTCAATGCAGTTTTCGGGCAATATGTTGATTTTCAGGACTCCGTTTGGATATGCCAGTGGGTTGGCTTATGATCTTGATCAGCTTGTCACTCCTTACATTTTAGGAACTATAGCCGGGGCCGATACTGTTATGGTGGCGATGGCTGAAGATGTTTCACGTTCAGAAATACTTGATTTCTTTCAAGGATTCGTGTCGGAAAGAGTTATAGCCAATGCCCGCAAGCAAGTGGAGAAAACGACCAATTATTAACATTCTTTATTGACGAATATAAAAAAACGATGACAGATATGTCAAACATTGAGGTGATAGTCGCCTCTGATGAGCATATAAAGTATGTCGACGAAATTCTTGACACAATAAACCGCGCCGCTAAGGTGCGCGGCACGGGTATAGCCAAGCGTTCGCCGGAATACGTAAAACAGAAAATGCTCGAGCGTAAGGCCGTGATCGCTATCTGCGAGGGTGAATTTGCGGGATTCAGCTATATCGAATCCTGGAGTAACAAAGAGTTTGTGGCCAATTCAGGTCTTATCGTCGCCGACAAATTCCGCGGATTAGGATTGGCGACTCGTATCAAACGACGCATATTTGAATTATCACGCGAGATGTTCCCGGAAGCAAAAATATTTTCACTGACAACCGGCGCGGCTGTAATGAAAATGAATCATGACTTGGGGTATCGTCCTGTAACATTCGATCAGCTAACTACTGATGCTGCGTTTTGGCGCGGCTGCGAGAGTTGTGTGAATTTTGATATCCTCCAGCGTAACGGCGGTCACAAATGCCTGTGCACGGGATTGCTCTACGATCCGAAAGAACCACATCACATTAATTGATAAAATAATTAAAAACATCATAATATGAAAGACGAAAATAAGAAAGTGGTGCTTGCTTTTAGTGGTGGTCTCGACACCTCATTTGCCGTGAAATATTTGTCAGAAGATTGCGGCTATGACGTTTACACCGCAATCGCAAATACCGGCGGATTCTCTCCCCAAGAGTTAAAGGCTATTGAAAAAAGAGCGCTCGACTTAGGAGCCAAAGCCCATGCCACTCTTGACATAACTAAGGAGTATTATGAGAAAAGCATTAAATACATGATTTTCGGAAATGTGCTCCGCAATGGGACTTATCCCATTTCTGTCAGCTCAGAGCGCATATTCCAAGCGATAGCGATAATTGAATACGCCAAATCAATCGGCGCGAAATATGTGGCTCATGGGAGCACAAGCGCCGGCAACGATCAAGTGCGCTTTGACATAACATTCCAGATTCTCGCTCCGGAAATTGAAATCATTACCCCGACGCGCGACATGAATCTGACACGTGAATATGAGATAAATTATCTCAAAGAACATGGATATGTGGCTGACTTTAAAAAACTCGAATATTCAATAAATAAGGGTCTTTGGGGAACTTCTGTCGGAGGAAAAGAAACTCTTCACAGCGACCAGACCCTTCCTGAGGAAGCTTATCCGACCCAGATGACGGCAACCGCCGACAGCCGCCTTACTATTGATTTTGACAAAGGCGAAATCGCAGCCGTCAACGGCGAGCCGTTTTCAGATAAAGTGAAAGCTATACAGAAAATAGAAGAACTTGTCGCTCCATACGCTCTCGGACGGGATATGCACATAGGCGACACGATTATCGGGATAAAAGGGCGTGTAGGCTTCGAGGCCGGCGCTCCTATGGTTATCATTGCAGCCCACAAGATGCTCGAAAAGCACACTCTTACCAAGTGGCAGCAATATTGGAAGGATCAACTTGGCAACTGGTATGGAATGTTTCTCCACGAAGCTCAGTATCTTGAACCAGTTATGCGCGACATAGAAAAATTTCTGGAATCGTCGCAACGTAATGTAACCGGTAAAGTGTTTGTCGATCTGAAGCCCTATCGTTTTATAACTGTTGGCGTTGACAGCGACTTCGATCTAATGAAAACCGATTTTGGCGAATATGGCGAGCTGAGTAAAGGTTGGACTGCCGACGACGTGAAAGGGTTCACTAAGATTCTTGGTAACCAGATGAAGATATATCATTCGGTGCAAACTCGCAACAATAAACAACGTGAAGCATGATAAAAGCAGGCATAATAGGCGGGGCCGGATATACCGCAGGTGAATTGTTGCGATTGCTGATAAACCATCCTGATGTTGAAATAAAATGGATTCACAGTTCGAGCAACGCCGGAAATAAAGTCGTTGATGTTCATCAGGGACTTATAGGGGAAACTGATCTTGAGTTTACTTCTGACATTGACTTTAATAATATCGATGTGATGTTTTGCTGCACACCCCATGGCGAAACTAAGAAATTCATGGAATCACATCAGGTGCCTGAAGAGCTGCGCATCATCGATCTCTCGACTGACTATCGTATCAGTGACGATACCCATGATTTTGTCTATGGGCTGCCTGAACTAAATCGCAAGCAAATCGTACGTGGCGCTAAGCATATAGCCAATCCCGGCTGTTTTGCCACTGCTATCCAGCTCGCGCTGTTGCCTCTTGCCAAAAATCTGCTTCTGAACAGCACTATCCATGTTACGGCCATCACCGGCTCTACCGGAGCCGGAGTGAAACCGTCAGCGACCGGCCACTTCTCATGGCGTAATAACAATGTGTCGATTTACAAGCCGTTCAAGCATCAGCACCTCGCAGAAATACGGCAGTCGCTCACTCAGCTACAAAATAGTTTTAAAGCTGACATAGATTTTATTCCGGTGAGGGGTTGTTTCGCCCGCGGAATAATGGCGATTGTATATCTGGATTGTCCTGTGACGATCGATGAAATCCGCAAGCTCTACGATGAATATTATTCTGACCATAATTTCACATTTGTTACCGATAAAGCTCCCGACTTGAAAGATGTGGTGAATACCAATAAATGCATATTGCATCTTGAAAAAGTCGATGGCAAGCTTCTTATCACTTCAGTTATAGACAATCTTGTGAAAGGCGCGTCGGGACAGGCCGTGCACAACATGAATCTGCTATTCGGCTTGCATGAACGGGTAGGTCTGCAATTGAAACCGTCGGCTTTTTAATCTTATAACAGCTTAATTATGAAACTATTTGACGTATATCCGCTTTTTGATATAGAAATCGACCGTGGAAAAGGGTGCCACGTATATGATAATAAGGAAACAGAATATCTTGATTTATACGGAGGTCATGCGGTTATTTCGGTGGGACATTCCCATCCGACAGTTGTGAAGACTATCAATGAACAGGCGTCAAAGTTGATGTTCTATTCAAATTCGGTGATAAACCCTCTTCAACAAAAATTGGCTGATAAATTGGGTAGGGTTTCAGGCTATGACGACTACCAGCTATTTCTTGTTAACTCAGGCGCTGAAGCCAACGAAAACGCGCTGAAGCTCGCATCGTTCCACACAGGTAAATCAAGGGTTATCGCCTATGGAAAAGCGTTTCACGGCCGCACTTCAGCCGCAGTAGAGGTAACGGATAACCCCAAAATCGTGTCGCCTATAAATGACAACGGCCACGTCACGTTCCTCCCTCTTAATGATATTGACGCAACAATAAATGAATTGAAAAAAGGGGATGTGTGCGCTGTCATAATTGAAGGAATTCAGGGGGTAGGAGGTATACGAGTGCCTTCGGATGACTTTCTGCGGGTTTTGCGCGAGGAGTGCGACCGCTACGGCGTTGTGCTTATCCTGGATGAAATACAGTCGGGTTATGGACGGACCGGTAAATTTTTTGCCCATCAGTATTCCGGCATACGCCCCGACATAATTACCGTTGCAAAAGGTATTGCCAATGGATTCCCGATGGGGGGTGTGCTGATTAGTCCGGCTTTCACTCCTGAATACGGGCAGCTCGGCACAACATTTGGCGGCAATCATCTTGCTTGCGCCACAGCTATCGCCGTGCTCGATATATTTGAGGATGAGGGATTGGTGGATAATGCGGCGCTTGTCGGGTCTTATCTGTTGAGTGAGCTTCAGGGGCTTCCGGGTGTGAAGGAAGTGCGCGGGCGAGGACTTATGATTGGCATCGAACTTGAATTTCCGGCTAAAGAGTTGCGCCGCCGCCTAATATTTGACGAACACGTGTTCACTGGCGCGGCAGGAACAAATATTGTAAGATTGTTGCCGCCTTTATGTCTCACCATGGAGGAGGCGGAGACATTCCTTATTCGTTTCAAACGACTTCTTAACATTGCCGTCTAATGAAAATATCAGTCATTGGCGGAGGAAATATGGGATCGGCTATCGTCAGCGGACTTGTGTCCTCAGGCGATTTCGCCGCATCCGATATCACTGTAAGCTCACCAAGACAAGCGACGCTTGACGCTCTATCGGCTCGTTGTCCCGGAATAGTCGCCTATACTGACAACCGTGCGGCAATAAAAGGAGTCGACTACATTATCCTTGCCGTGAAGCCGTGGGTGCTTCCCGCCGTTATTGATGAGATAGCTCCGGCTATAGCATTTCGCGAGCAGGCGTTAGTGTCGCTTGCCGCAGGAATCTCCATCGCGGATATAGGTGAAATGCTGCATAGGTATTCTTCTGACCGCGCTGTATTTCGAGTTATTCCAAATACCGCTATGTCGGTAGGAGCGAGCATGACGTTTATTTGCCATGACGGAGCATCTGAAAACAGCGTCGCCGATGTCGTGTCGCTATTCAACAAGCTTGGAACCACGGCAATTATAGAAGAGCGGCTTATAGGAGCTGCCACGGCTCTCTGTTCCTGCGGAATAGCCTACGTGATGCGTTATGTGAGAGCTGCCACAGAGGGAGCTGTTGAGTTGGGGATATATCCTGATAATGCAAAGTCGTATATTCTTGCCACCATAAGAGGAGCGGTGGAGCTGCTCGAAGCTACCGGCAATAATCCGGAAACTGAAATTGACAAGGTTACAACTCCGGGCGGGATCACGATAAAAGGACTCAACGCCATGGAGCGTGCCGGATTTACTTCGGCCGTGATTGAGGGATTGAAAGCGTCAGCTAAATAAAAATCGGGAGATATGTCGATAAACAAAGTGATTCTTATAGGCAATGTCGGGCAAGATCCTGAGGTGAGATATGTCGATACGAGGGCTGTGGCGTCTTTTTCTATGGCCACCACCGATCGAGCTTACACAAGCGCTTCCGGGATGCAAATTCCCGAGCGTACAGAGTGGCATCGGATAGTCATGTGGGATAAAGCCGCTGAATTTGCGGAAAAATATATACGCAAGGGCACCAAACTCTATGTAGAGGGGAAATTGCGCACCCGCACATGGGAGGATCGCAATACAATAAAGCATACAGTCACCGAAATATATGTGGAGAATTTTGATATTGTAGCACGTAGCACCAACAACGAGCGATGAAGTACTTCATATCAGCAGGAGAAGCGTCGGGCGATATCCATGCCGCGCAATTGATAAGGGCGCTTGTCAACCGTGACAAGAATGTCGAGGTTTCTTTCCTCGGCGGTGACCTCATGGCCCGTGAAGCGGGGCACGGCCCTGAAATACATTACCGTGACATGGCGTTCATGGGATTCAGCGAAGTGCTGCGTCATTTGCCTCAAGTACTGTCTAATTTGAGGCGAGCCAAAGAGACTATCGCTTCATTCCGACCCAACGCGGTGATTCTTGTCGATTATCCAAGCTTCAATTTGAAACTTGCTGAATATGCTTATTCGCTTGGTATTCCGGTATTTTACTATATTTCCCCTAAAGTGTGGGCATGGAAAGAGCATCGAGTGAAAGCGATAAGGAAGTATGTGAAGCAGGTGTACTGTATTCTTCCCTTTGAAACACAATTCTATGCCGGCCACCACATGAAAGTTGAGTATGTGGGAAATCCGTCGGTTGAGGAAGTGAGTCACAAACTTAAAGGCATAATGTCTCGAGAGGAATTTCTGTCACACAATAATCTGCCTGATAAGCCTATCATTGCGCTTGTTCCGGGCAGTCGCCGCTCAGAGATAAAGAATAACTTGATGATAATGGAGGCGGCGGCTCAACGGTTTCCGGAATATCAGATTGTAATAGCCGCAGCTCCCGGCATCGACTTGGCGTATTATGGATATTATGTCACTCCGGGCACTCCGATTGTCGCCGGGATGACGTTTGAATTGATGAGATATGCTTCGGCGGCTTTAGTGACCTCAGGAACAGCCACTCTCGAATGTGCGCTGCTCAACACGCCTCAGGTGGTTTGCTACCGTTCCAACGGTTCCAGAATCACCTATAAAATTATGGAGAAGATTCTGAAAATAAAGTATGTGTCCCTGCCGAATCTAATTGCCGGCCGTATGATTGTTCCTGAAATGCTTATGCACAATTGCAACCCGAAATCGGTGGGACGAGAACTGCATAATATTCTTCCCGGCAGTCCCGGACACGACAATCAGCTTGAGGGGTATCAATACATGAAGGAAGTGCTCGGCACTTCGGATGCCGCTGACGCTACTGCGTGCGACATCATCTCTCAACTATAAGATATTTAACATTATTTTTGGCGGTATTATTAGTTGGAGTTGAACCGAGATGGTTTTATACCGATTAATTTCACTATTTTTGCATCGTAATAAACCATCATGCAGCAACTAAATGCCACAACATAAATATGACACGGTAATAAACCGAATTAAAGGGAATAAGAAAATCAAGGTGCTATTTGTGTGTCTTGGCAATATATGCCGTTCTCCGGCGGCGGAGGGTGTGCTGAGGAGTATAATTGATGACAATCACGACAGTTCCCGTTGGGTTGTTGATTCTGCGGGGACATACGGCGGCCATGCCGGTGAATTGCCGGATAAAAGGATGCGCGTTCATGCGCAGCGGCGCGGCTATGACCTTACCCATCGGTCACGTCAATTTAGGAATAGCGATTTCGATGATTTTGATCTTATCATTCCCATGGACGCCTCCAATGAGCGTACGCTTAAATCAATGGCTCCTACCGTCGAAGCGGAGGATAAGATTGTGCCTATGATGCGGTTTGTCAAGATGGCGACACGTTATGACCATGTTCCTGACCCGTATTATGAAGGATCGGAAGGATTTGAATTAGTCCTTGACCTCCTTGAGGATGGTTGCCGCAATTTATATGAAACATTAACAGATAAATGAATCAAGATTCTAAAAATATTACGGAACTTGCCACGCGTCCCATTGGTAAACTTTTATGGGAATACAGTATTCCGGCCATCGTGGGTATGGTGGTGATGTCGCTATACAATGTCATCGACCGCATTTTTATTGGAAGAGGAGTAGGCGCCGACGCTATCGCCGGACTTGCGATCACATTTCCGGTTATGAACCTCAGCGCGGCGATTGGAGTGCTTATAGGAGCCGGCGCCGCGGCCCGTGTATCAATATTTCTCGGACAAGGCAATCGGTTGAAAGCTGAGCAGGTGTTGGGGAATTCTCTAATTATGATTGTTTTAAACGCAACGATATATCTGAGCCTGTTTGGCATATTCATGGATGATTTGTTGATCCTTTTCGGGGCGTCGTCACGCACGCTGCCTTATGCCAAAGAGTTTATGATGTATATCCTGCCGGGAATGTTGGTGATGAACATAATGTTCAGTCTTAACAATGTGATGAGGGCATCGGGCTATCCGCGGTTGTCGATGATTACGATGTTTATTGGCGCGGGATGTAATCTGGTATTTGCTCCGATTTTTATATTCGCTCTTGACATGGGGATAAAGGGCGCAGCGATCGCTACCGATATTTCGATGGCCATAGGCGCTGCATTTGTCCTTGCGCACTTTTGCAAGAAAAGTTCGATGCTGCATTTCAAGAAGGGCATTTATAGGCTCGACTGGCGCATAATATGGGCAGTTATGAGCATTGGCGCGGCGCCGAGTATTGTGAACTTTTGCTCCTCGGCGATTAATGCGATAATAAATAGATCGTTGCTTGAGTATGGTGGTGACATGGCGGTTGGAGCCGTCGGAATATTCAGCACCTACACCTCGCTGTTGTGTATGGTGGTAGTGGGGCTTTGTCAGGGTGTGCAGCCTATCTTGGGCTACAACTACGGCGCCGGCCTTTACGGACGTATGCGTAAGGCTTTTTGGATAGCTGCTGTCGCCGGTACCATCGTTACTACGATAGGCACTATCGTGAGCGTGTTTTCCCCTCGGTATATCGCTCAAGCGTTTACGGTCGATCAAGAGTTGATAGCGGCCACTGTGAACGGGCTGCATATTTCGACCTTTATGTTTTGGCCTGTTGGGTTCCAGATTGTGTCGACAACGCTGTTTCAGTCCATTGGCATGGCAGGTAAATCGATATTCCTGAGCCTCATTCGCCAGGTGATATTCCTCATACCGTTGCTGTTGATTCTCCCTACATATTTCGGGCTTAACGGTGTGTGGGCTTCGTTTCCCACATCCGATGTCGGGGCTACTTTAGTCACGGTTCTGATGGTTTATTATCAATTTCGGAGCTTGCCGCGGAGCGTGTCGTTGCGTCCGGTGCCTGGAACTTGATCAAATGTTTGAAAATGGACTAAAAAATGGCACGGGCATATCTAAAATGCCGTTTTTAACATTATTTTGAAAGTTTTTCGGCAAAATATTTGGATGGGTGAAAAGTTAATCATACCTTTGTTGAAGTTTCTCATGGTATTAGATTTAAGGTATAAAGATTATTCGTCGTGATGACGGATAATTTTTTGTTTATAATAGGTTATTATGGCAGAACTAACTCATCAAACAAAAAATAAGATTGAACTGCTTGCTCCGGCTCGAAATGTGGGGATCGCCAAAGAGGCGATACTGCATGGCGCTGATGCCGTGTATATTGGCGCGGAAGGGTTTGGCGCACGTGCGGCCGCCGGCAATTCGGTTGATGATATAGCCCGTCTTTGCGAATTTGCGTCGCAGTTTCACGCTCGTGTTTATGTGACGGTAAACACAATCATATATGACAACGAGCTTTCTGCGGTGGAGAAGATGATAAAGCGTCTTTATCGTGCCGGAGTTGACGCTCTGATCGTGCAGGACATGGGGCTGCTGCGGTTGGATTTACCTCCAATAGCCCTTCACGCAAGCACGCAGTGTGACATACGAACTCCACAGCGGGCCAGATTCCTGCAAGATGTGGGTTTTTCTCAATTAGTATTGCCGAGAGAGCTGTCGTTAGGCGAGATTTCTCAAATAAGGCAGGCTGTGGATGTGCCTTTAGAGGCATTTGTGCATGGCGCGTTGTGTGTTAGTTATAGTGGAGACTGTTATGCCGGATGGATGCTTAAAGGGAGGAGCGCTAATCGCGGCGAGTGTCCGCAAATATGCCGGTTGCCGTTTGACCTTTATGACGGTTCGGGTAACCTTATACAGCGTGAGCGGCACCTGCTGTCGTTGAAGGACATGAACCGTTCGGCCGGGATACAAGCCATGTTGGATGCGGGAGTGTCATCGTTTAAGATTGAAGGACGCCTGAAAGATGCAGGATACGTAAAAAATATATGCGCGTTCTATCGTAGCCGTATAGATGAGGCGATTGACCGCGCCCCTCAACGATATGTGCGGTCGTCATGCGGAAGTGTCGACACTGCGTTCACTCCGGTTGCCGAGAAGAGTTTCAATCGAGGCTTTACACCCTATTTCCTCTCAGGGAAGAGGGAACGCATGGCATCTATATACACTCCCAAATCGGTAGGGGAAAAGGTAGCGACTGTTAGACGGGCGGAACGGAATTCGTTAATTGCCGACATAGCCGTGCCGCTTGCCAATGGCGACGGTCTTGTTTTTTTTGACCGAAACAATCGGTTTGTGGGATTCAGGCTTAATCGTGTCGAGGGAACCCGTTTATATCCGGCGACCGCCGTGTCTGTCGTGCCAGGGACAGTCCTGTTCCGTAATAGCGATAAGGTATTTGATGATATTTTGAGTCGGCGTTCATCGTCACGAGTCATAGGCGTCAGCATGGCATTGAGACGCGTCGGGGAGCGGCTTGCTCTCGATGTTACTGATGAACGGGGTAATAGCTGTACCGCCACATCTGATCTTGT
This sequence comes from uncultured Muribaculum sp., assembly GCA_964512855.1. Taxonomy (GTDB): domain Bacteria; phylum Bacteroidota; class Bacteroidia; order Bacteroidales; family Muribaculaceae; genus Muribaculum. The sequence continues at coordinate 664 of CAZELD010000038.1, read as the reverse complement.
TGCTGTCGAGGAAGCCAAAACGCCGCAAATCCAAGCTCGGCAGAGAATCATGGGTAAACTCGGAGAAACAATATATCGTCTTGACAGTTACGATGATACCGCCGGTGAAATATTTATCCCGGCGAAAGAGGTTGCGACTTTGCGGCGTCGCGCGTTGGAATTGTTAGAGACGGCTAACAGATGTCGGCTCACCAAAGAGTTTAGGCGTGCTGAAGATATGTCGGCGGTTTTTCCTGACGGTGATAAAATCACTTATCATGAAAATGTGGCAAACAGGCTTGCCGAAGAATTCTATCGTAGCCACGGAGTTAGGCATATTCAACCGGCAGCCGAGCTTGTCGCGCCCGGCAAAAATCCGGTGGTGATGACTACTCGCTATTGTTTGCGCAACGAGCTTGGAGCCTGCCTAAAGTCAGGTGGTGACACGCGTCTTAAAGGCCCGCTGTCTCTACGTAGCGGCAACATAGAGCTCGCTCTTGAATTTGACTGCCGGAATTGCCAAATGAAAGTCCGTGCCCGCAATGCCAATCACTAAGATTTCTATGGCGTGCAAAACCAGCCGCGTAAAAACTTTTTTGATACGAAAAGTCAAAAGGAAATACGAAACAAACGGCACAACTGCGATATTGTGTACAACCACACAAGAGCATCGCCTTAATCATTC
>CAZELD010000037.1:0-21115 GCA_964512855.1 uncultured Muribaculum sp. | reverse complement strand
CAATATCGTAAACTCACCCCAAGCCAATTATTATTTTTGTGAAAAATAATTTTCCGCAAAAATAATCCGGCACATTCGTGACAATGACAATACTCCGCATCGAGCACCACCGCCAATAGGCGTATCCATTCGGCATAACGCCAAATAAAAAAAACATCAATAACAGCTTAATAACGATAGTAGTAGCAGACGCTTTTAGCAGATTATCACGGCAGGAGCCGCAGCAGCGGCGATATTATATCGTAGGGACGCCCGGTGCGAGCGTACGCAATAACAAGCAAAATATCAACTATATAGTCCTAACACGCCCGTCCATTCCTACATTTCAGAACCAAGCCTAACAAAATCCATGAACCGAATATCTCGATTCATGGATTTTTTTGTTGTTTTGTCGAGGTCAGAGACTGACCATGACAATGCGATTTTACAGATTGGCGTTGTTTTCGCCTTCCGACTCCATGAGCTTCTCCTCATCGTTCTTCACGATGTTGGGGAGTTCGAGTCCGTAATGGTTCTTGGTGTCAACAATCTTCAGCCATATACCGAAGAGGAGGGCCAGCACGCCGAGCGATGCGAACAGGAGCATCGGATTGGTATAATTATAATCCATCGGGTCGGTAACACCGGGATTGGAGGCGGTGAGCACCTGGCCGATCAATATGGGGAACAAGGCCAAGCCTATATTCTGTACCCAGAAGATGAGCGAATATGCACTACCGAGGAAGCGGGCTTCCATAATCTTAGGCACCGATGGCCACAGAGCGGCAGGAACAAGCGAGAACGACACGCCGAGGATGACGATAGCCGAGAATGCAAGCGCCTCGCTCGGAAATGCAGGCAGCAGCAATGCGAATGTCAAGTGGCACACTATCATAAGGAGGGAGCCAAGAATAAGCATCGACGCGCCTTTACCCTTACGGTCAAGATAATAGCCCAAAAGCGGCGTCAGAACCATCGCTCCCATAGGGAACCAACGGAAAATATCGGCCGCCGTAGTGGCGGAGATGTGAAGCGTACACTGCAACATATTGGCGGCGTAACGCTGGAACGGGAATATCGCCGAATAATAGAGCACACACAGCATAGCCACAATCCAAAACAGCTTGCTGCCAAAAATTTTGCCGACATCGCTCAATTTAAATTCCTCTTCGGCGGGTTCTGCCGCTGCGTCACGCGCGTCGCCGAGTTGTTTGTCGAGCTTGGCATCGAAGAATGTGAATACGATATAACAAAGTAAGCCTATGATGAGAAGGCAAGTGCAGAAACCTACAGGAATAACAACCGTGGGATCATCCTTGCCCATCCAATCGGCAAGACGCGGAGAGATTGAGAAAATAGCAAACACGCCAAGACGGGCTATAGCCATCTCAAGCCCCATAGCCAACGCCATCTCTTTACCTTCAAACCATTTCGCTATCGCCTTAGAGACAGTGATTCCGGCCATTTCACATCCACATCCGAAAATCATGAATCCAAAAGCGGCAAGCTTGGCGCTCCCCGGCATTTCAATCCACCAGGAACTTAGCCATTGATCCAAAGCCGTGCCTTGAAACCATCCGCTGACAGCATAGAACTTAATACAAGCGCCCGCCACCATTACCGAGGCCGATAGTGTTCCTGTAAAGCGGACACCCATCTTGTCAAGAATTATACCGGCAAGAATAAGAAATCCAAACACATTGAGGATATACTCGGCACCGGCATAGTAACCGAATGCGTCGGGCGACCAGCCGCGTTGCGTCTCGACAAGCGACTGCAGCGGTGACATCACATCAACAAACATATAGGCGAAGAACATCATTGACGCTATTAGCAACAACGCCGTCCAACGAGCCCATGCCTTATCGTTGAGTAGCTGTTTTACTTTTTCTGTCATAATAATTGATCTTTGTGATAATAATTTCCCACAAATTTAACGAAAATCGCGCGAAAGACAGAAATATTCTGTAAATTCGTAACATATTTTTCCGTTTATGTCATGTACAAACAGCGTCCATTCACATTTGACCGGGTCGTTAGACTTGTTATCACGTGCCTCGTTGTATGCGCCGCCATTTGGCTAATCAATGTTCTTAAAGGAGTGTTGCTGCCATTCTGCGTGGCCTGCCTCTTGGCTTATCTTTTCGAGCCATTCGTGCAGTTCAACCGACGCCTACTGAAATTGAAAGGGAGAGTGATCGCCATATTCGTGACGCTCTTTGAGGCCATATTCCTTTTCGGGATTCTATGCTACATACTCGTTCCGATGATCACCGCCGAGATACACCACATGGTCCATCTGCTTAAAATATATTCCGTGACAGATCTCGAAATACCATTCTTGCCGGGGAAATTCGATGAAACGATAAAACGCTTCATCGATTTCGATTATCTGTCATCGCTGCTCTCCGACCATGACCAAATGAAGCTGTTTGAGTCAGCGATACAATCCATTTGGAGTCTCCTCAGCAGCGGCATCGCCATGATTATTGGCATTTTCAGTTGGCTGATAGTATTCCTGTATGTAATTTTCATAATGCTTGATTACGAAAAGCTTGCAAAAGGATTCCGCCGTATGGTGCCCGCGCCCTACCGCAAAACAGTTTTTAAAATCGGCAATGACATTCAGAAGTCCATGAACCACTATTTCCGCGGACAAGCGTTGGTGGCATTATGTGTAGGGGTGCTGTTCTGCATAGGATTCCTAATAATCGATATGCCGCTCGCCATTATCCTCGGGCTGTTCATCGGAGTGCTGAATATGGTGCCCTACCTTCAACTCATATCGCTTGTTCCCGCCATACTTCTATGCTTGGTTTGTTCCGTGGATTCCGGAGTGGACTTCTGGATAATATTCTGGAAATGCATGGCTGTATACTGCGTCGTGCAAGTAATACAAGACCTGTTCCTTACGCCAAAAATCATGGGGAAAGCAATGGGGCTAAACCCGGCAATAATACTGTTGTCGCTATCAATATGGGGCACGTTACTTGGTTTTCTCGGATTAATAATAGCGCTACCCTTGACCACTCTGCTGCTCGCATACTACGACGAATACCTCTCACTTATGCAACAACGCAGGAAACGTGACATAAGCCCAAAACCGAAGGCATTGAAAACAAAAAAATAACATGGCGGGGTTATTATTCCATCCCATACTCATCATCGGCAAACAGACGGCGCGCGGCATAAAGATCCCGTCTGAAGATGAATAGTCTTATTTCACCAAGCGTAGTAATGGTGATAGGATAAACGCTTGACATTATCTCATTATTGATGACACATGGAATACCATTGGTTTCCAACACACCTTTCGCGATATATGCGTCTACATCGCTATAATAAGCATTGAACAGGATCAAATCATCACCATTCTCCATTTTACGTTTCATTTTATGCCACGGTCATTCAAAGCCTTATGATATTTACGAGCGTTAAGCCGATGTTGTTCGTAGGTTGACGCAAAATTATGCTGTCCCGAAAAATCTTCTTTAGCGCACATATAGAGATAATTGTGCGGAGCTGAGTTAAGTGTCGCATCAAGAGTTGCCGCATCTGCAATCCTGATAGGCCCCGGCGGCAAACCGGGATTAAGATACGTATTATAAGGAGAATTAGCATTGAGATGAGCGCCGGTGATACGCCGGAGAGAAAAGTCGCCGATTGCGAATTTAACCGTGGGATCAGCTTGCAATTTCATCCCTTTATGCACACGATTGAGATAAAGGCGCGCCACTGTGCCGCGCTCAGTCCGGTCATTAGTCTCCTCTTCGGCTATTGAGGCGAGTGTTGCCACTTGAACCGGAGTAAGTCCCAGCGAAGCGGCTTTATTCCGTCGGTCGTCTGTCCAAAATCGATTACGATAATCCACCAATGTCCTCACCACCCTTTCCGGCACGGCGGTCCAGTAAAATTCGTATGTATTGGGGAGAAAAGCCGCAGCATACTCCGGACGCTTAAATCCGAGAGAAGGCAATATCGAATCACACGCCGCCATGAATGCGGAGGAATCGGCCTCTACGCATGACGCCACTCTCGACGCAAGCTGATTTATTGTGCGTATATTGTTGAACGTAAGTTTAATTGGGGTCTGAGCGCCGTCCTTTAACATTCGGCTAATCTTGACCGGAGAATTCCCAGGGTCTATACGATATGCGCCATGAGCCTTTACCGCATCACCGCCAAACAAAGGCCACAACAGTGCCGCACGAGTGCCGGTTGAGCCTAACGAATCAGATAGTTCCGCTTTTACATACTCATCGGTGGCATCTTTCGGTACATATATCCAGCATGGCCCATCACCGTCATAGCCCGACCAAAGGAAAAAATGGCATATAACAAGTAATGCCGCCAAGATAACGGCTATCAATGCTGAAATTATTATAATTATTTTTTTCGCTTTCATATCATGGGGCTTTAACAAGATGGCCATTACGTTTTAATGGGTCTAACATGACAAAGTTAATAAAACTCACTCCCATAACGGCAAGAGACGCATTATAATTTGTTAATACAGCACAAAACCGTTATATTTGCCATTATAATAATATCCCGATGGATTATTCCAAAGCTAATTTTAAAGACATGACAGACATTCAATCGCTATATATCACACCCGAAAAAATCGAAAATGATCGACGAGTGCTTGAATTACTTTCCAGATCTTTTCCCGACGTAAGCGCGGCAAGCACGGAAATAATCAATCTCGAAGCTATATTAAATTTGCCAAAGGGAACAGAGCATTTCGTAGCCGACCTCCATGGCGAACACGAAGCTTTCCGACACATCCTGAAAAATGCGTCGGGCGACATCAAGCGCAAGGTGACCGAATTATACGGCAACGCCCTCCGTGACGCTGAAATAAGAGAACTATGCTCTCTTATTTACTACCCGGAACAGAAACTTGAATATATAGCCGCTTCAGGCGAAAACAATGAGGATTTCTATTCGACCACGCTGCACCGCCTTGTGAGAGTGTGCCAGTCGGTATCATCGAAATACACTCGATCAAAAGTGCGCAAAGCGCTCCCTAAATCGTTTGCATACATCATCGAGGAGCTTATGCACGAATCACCGTCCGACGATGATAAGCAGGCTTATTTCAACCGTATTATCGAAACTATCATTACTACAGGACAAGCCGATGCGTTTATCGTGGCGCTCTGCAATGTAATACAACGGCTGAGCATCGACCAACTCCACATTCTTGGCGACATATATGACCGAGGCCCGGGAGCGCATATCATTATGGACACCTTGTGTGAATACGGTAAGTGGGATATACAATGGGGAAACCACGACGCCCTGTGGATGGGGGCGGCCGCCGGAAACGACGCTTGCATAGCGAATGTGCTCAGACTCTCGTTGCGCTACGGCAATCTTGCGACGCTGGAAGATGGTTATGGCATTAATCTGGTCCCGCTCGCCACATTCGCCATGGAAGTGTACGGCGATGACCCTTGCGAGGGTTTCGGTCCGCATTTGGATGAAGATTCTCAACATTCAGAGAAAACTCAACGCCTCATCGCTAAAATGCACAAGGCTATAAGTATTCTGCAATTCAAACTTGAAGCGCAGCTCATTGACCGTCGTCCTGAATGGGGGATGAGCGATCGGAAGTTGCTTGGCAATATCGATTTCGATCGAAAGGTGTTCACCCTTGACGGCAAAGATTATGAAATGCGCGACACTAATTTCCCCACGGTAAATCCCGACGCGCCTTATGAACCATCTCCGGAAGAGGAAGAACTTATCCAGAAACTGCATCACTCGTTCCGTGTAAGCGACAAATTGAACAAGCACATTAAATGCCTCCTATCCCATGGTTGTATGTATGGAATATATAATTCCAACTTGCTGTTTCATGCTTCGATGCCGCTGAACGCCGACGGGACATTGAAGGATGTGGAAATCAACGGCAAAAAATTCAAAGGGAAAGCGCTCATGACCGAAATAGGCGCAACGATGAGAGCCGCCTTCAACTACGATACACCCCCTGAAGAAAGAAGTTTCGCCCGCGACTATTATTGGTATCTGTGGTGCGGTCCTGATTCGCCCTTGTTTGACAAATCAAAAATGGCGACATTTGAACGATATTTCCTCATTGACAAAGACACGCATCATGAAGAGAAAGGCTACTACTACAAGTTGCGGAACAATGAGGAAATATGCGACATGATTCTTGATGAATTCAAGGTAACCGGCGCGCATCGGCATATAATAAACGGCCATGTCCCCGTCAGGCTGAACAAAGGCGAGACTCCTATCCGAGCCAACGGAAAACTCATGGTGATCGATGGTGGATTTGCGAAAGCTTACCATGAGACAACCGGTATGGCCGGATACACTCTCGTGTTCCACAGTCGAGGATTCCAATTGGTAAAGCACGAACCTTTCACATCTGCCGAGGAGGCGATCAAGAATGGGACTGATATTGTAAGCACAACGCAAATTGTCGAGATGAGTTCCAAACGCATGAGAGTGCGTGACACCGACAAAGGCCGAGTCCTGCAAAGCCAGATCAAAGAGCTGACTGAACTGCTTTACGCCTATCGGCACGGCATGATTAAGGAACACGCGAAACAAGATTAAACTATTTCCAATAATATAATCACCCTGCAAAAATGCGTCTGAATACAGGAGTGTCAGCGGCAATTATCTCAATCTGCATGAGCGCGACAATTGCCGCCCAACCTTCACACGGATATAAAAACCCGATAATTCCGGGAATGTACCCCGATCCGAGCGTATGCCGAGTTGGCGACGATTTCTATCTCGTAAACAGCAGCTTCCAATATTTTCCGGGAGTGCCTATTTTCCACAGTTCTGATCTTATCCATTGGGAGCAGATTGGAAATGTGCTCGACCGTGAATCTCAACTCCCGCTGAAAAATGCCAATGCTTGGCTTGGAATATACGCGCCGACGATAAGATATAACGATGGGACATATTACATGGTCACAACCAACGTCGGGAACGGCAAAGGGAATTTCTTTGTTACCGCATCCGACCCCACAGGTCCATGGAGTGATCCGATATGGCTCAAGCAAGGAGGCATAGACCCGTCATTCTATTTTGAGGACGGCAAATGTTATCTAACCTCCAATCCTGACATAGGTATATGGCTGTGTGAAATTGACCCTGCGACAGGTGAGCAACTCACCGAATCAAAATTGATATGGGAAGGCACGGGAGGAAGACACCCCGAAGCGCCGCACATATACAAAAAAGATGGCTACTATTACTTGATGATAGCTGAAGGTGGAACTGAAATGGGACACATGGTCACCATCGCGCGAAGTCGTGATATTTACGGCCCATACGAATCAAACCCTGACAATCCGATACTGTACCATCAGCGAAAAATTACCCAGTCAAGCCCCATACAAGGGACTGGACACGCCGACCTAATTGAAGCCGCCGATGGATCGTGGTGGATGGTTTGTCTGGCATTCCGTCCGCAAATCAACGGGATGCATTTAACAGGACGAGAAACATATCTCGCCCCGGTAACGTGGAATGAAGATGGATGGCCGGTGGTTAATGGGAATGGGACTATCGCAATTGATATGGATGTGCCCACTCTGCCTCAAACTCAGGCCAAAGACAGAGCCGTGGAATACAATTTCACTAAAATGAGTGAATTTGGAGCCGAATGGGTACATCTGCGTAATCCGCGCAAAGAAAATTACACATTTACTCCGCAAGGCTTGGAAATAAAAGGCACGCCGGTCTCAATGAGTTCAATCGAAAGTCCGTCATTCGTAGCAATACGCCAACAAGACATTGATTTCATCGTCACAAGCCAATTTTCACTATGCAATGCCGCAGCAGGAGCTGAAGCCGGAATAAGCATATATATGGATGTGACATCTCACTATGACATATTTATCCGTGAAAACGATGATGATACACAATCTCTCGTTCTGTCCTATCAATTACACTCTATAGCCGGAGATAAAACTCAAGTCAAAATTCCTGTAGACAATAAAGGTATAACAGTGAAAATCGTCGGGAAAAACGACTGCTACTCATTCGCCTACTCTATTGATGGCAATGAATTTTACCACCTCGGCACTCTCGACACCCGGTTTCTATCCACAGAAACCGCAGGCGGGTTTACAGGAGTAACAATCGGCCCATTCGCTTCCGGAAACGCCACCGGAATATTCCGAAATTTCTCCTACACTCCACTATAGCGCATAGACACATCCTGTGAACAGCACGACTCCCGTCGATGTTTCTTCGATTATGAATATGAATGGCCGATTAGCATTGAATTCCGTCTTTTCCGAAGAGCCGGAACTCACAGTTGCCTCTATTTTAGTTATCGCAGGGTGTAAATATAAGCAAAACAGATGCGGCATGAATCGCAATGATTCATGCCGCATCTGAATTTTATGAGCAAACTCCTTATTTAACCTCTTCTGCTACAATTTCTGCGGCTTCAGCATCAAATACGGAATCTATATCATCCTTTCCGGCCACTACAAGGCTATTGTACTCGCGAAGACCGGTTCCGGCAGGAATCAAGTGTCCGCAAATCACATTTTCCTTCATTCCTTCAAGGGTGTCAACCTTACCGCTTATGGCGGCTTCGTTAAGCACCTTGGTAGTCTCCTGGAATGATGCGGCCGAGATAAAGCTCGAAGTCTGCAATGCCGCGCGAGTGATACCCTGAAGTATCTGCTCTGAGGTTGCGGGCACGGCGTCACGTACAGTAACAATCTTCAAGTCACGGCGTTTAAGCGCTGAGTTTTCATCGCGCAATTTGCGGGCTGTGATTATCTGACCGGCTTTAACATTTTCGCTATCACCTGCGTCAACAACTACCTTCTTACCCCAAATGCGGTCATTCTCATCCATAAATTCGCGCTTATCTACAATCTGCTGCTCAAGGAAGCAAGTGTCACCCGGATCAAGGATATTTACCTTACGCATCATCTGGCGAACGATTACTTCAAAGTGCTTGTCATTAATCTTAACGCCCTGCATACGGTACACATCTTGAACCTCATTCACGATATACTCCTGAACGGCAGTCGAACCCATGATATTAAGAATATCGGTCGGCGTGATTGCTCCATCCGAAAGCGGAGTGCCGGCGCGAACATAATCGTTTTCCTGAACAAGGATCTGCTTGGATAGGGGCACGAGATATTTCTTGACTTCACCAAGTTTGGAAGTCACTGAAATTTCACGATTTCCGCGTTTAACCTTGCCAAACTTAACCTCGCCGTCGATTTCTGATACGATAGCGGGATTTGACGGGTTACGAGCTTCAAACAACTCAGTCACACGTGGAAGACCACCGGTGATGTCACCTGCGTTACCGGCGGAACGAGGTATTTTGACAAACACATCGCCGGGCTTAACCTCATCGCCTTCGTTCACCATCAAGTGAGCGCCCACAGGAAGCGCGTATGTCTTGAGCACTTCTCCGTTAGCATCGATGATATTAGCTTCCGGGACACAGGTACGATCCTTCGATTCGATAATAATCTTATCCTCAAGACTGGTCTGTTCATCATAATCCACTCGATACGTGATGTTGTCGATAAGATTCTGGAATTGGACCTTACCGCCAACCTCCGATATAATTACGGCATTGAACGGATCCCATTCGCAAATCACATCGCCCTTCTTAACGGTTTCTCCGTTGTTGAAGTACAACTTGGAACCGTAAGGAATATTGGCGTTAGTCAACATCATCTTAGTATTCGGATCAATGATACGCATTTCTGCAAGACGGCCGATGACAACCTCCACGATCTTACCGTCAGGTGTCTTTTCGTCAGTCTTGACGGTGCGCAATTCATCAATTTCAAGCGTGCCTTCATAACGCGAAGTAATCGTTGATACGGCGGCGATATTTGAGGCCACACCACCGACGTGGAATGTACGGAGTGTTAGCTGAGTACCCGGTTCACCGATGGACTGGGCGGCAATAACGCCGACAGCCTCACCTTTCTGCACAAGACGATTGTTGGACAGATTGCGGCCGTAGCACTTAGCGCACACGCCCTTCTTGGATTCACAAGTAAGCACTGAACGAATTTCTACCGACTCTATCGGTGACTCATTAATGCGGTTAGCGGCAACCTCGTCAATCTCCTCCCCTGAAGCCACGATAAGCTCTCCTGAGATAGGATCGATCACATCGTGAACCGAAACACGACCCAAGATACGTTCGGCAAGCGATGCCACAACCTCTTCATTATTCTTGATTTCAGTGCATACAAGTCCGCGGAGAGTGCCGCAGTCCTCTTCATTGATAATCACATCATGAGCCACGTCAACAAGACGACGAGTCAAATATCCGGCGTCGGCTGTCTTCAATGCGGTATCTGCAAGACCCTTACGGGCGCCGTGGGTGGAGATAAAGTACTCAAGCACAGACAAGCCCTCCTTGAAGTTCGCCAAAATCGGGTTCTCGATAATCTGACCTCCCTCAGCTCCGGCTTTCTGCGGTTTAGCCATAAGACCACGCATACCGGCAAGCTGACGAATCTGGTCTTTTGAACCGCGGGCTCCCGAATCAAGCATCATAAACACAGAGTTAAATCCTTGGTTAGCCGCCGTCATCTGCTTCATCAGCGTGTCGGTTAGACGGGAGTTAACGTGCGTCCAAATATCAATTATCTGGTTATAGCGTTCATTGTTGGTGATGAAACCCATCGCATAGTTATTGAGCACCTCCTGCACCTGAGCGTTACCCTCGGCTACAAGTTGCTCTTTTTCCGGTGGAATAAGCACATCGCCAAGGTTAAATGAAAGACCGCCGCGGAACGCCATATAATATCCTAAGTTCTTGATATCGTCAAGGAACTGGGCTGAACGGGTCACACCACAGGTGGCGATAACCTTACCGATAATATCGCGAAGAGATTTCTTTGAAAGAATCTGATTTACATAACCTATCTCTTTAGGCACATATTGGTTTACAAGCACACGGCCCACTGAGGTGTTCTCAACAAGATGCGTGATGGGATTACCGTTTTCATCAATATCATCAACCATGACCGATACAGGAGCATGGAGAGTAACTCTTCCCTCATTGTATGCGATCTGCGCCTCTTCAGGCCCATAGAATTTAGAGCCTTCGCCCTTGTCTCCCTTACGGAGTTTGGTGATATAGTAAAGACCAAGCACCATATCCTGAGAAGGCACGGTGATAGGAGCGCCGTTGGCGGGGTTCAATATATTGTGAGCGCCAAGCATGAGGAGCTGAGCCTCAAGAATAGCCTCATTGCCAAGCGGGAGGTGTACTGCCATTTGGTCGCCGTCAAAGTCGGCATTGAACGCCGTACAAGCCAATGGATGAAGTTGGATAGCCTTACCTTCGATCATCTTTGGCTGGAAAGCCTGAATACCGAGACGGTGAAGTGTCGGGGCGCGGTTGAGCAGAACGGGATGGCCTTTCATCACGTGCTCAAGGATATCCCACACTACCGGTTCCTTGCGGTCTACAATCTTTTTAGCCGATTTCACTGTCTTCACGATACCGCGCTCAATGAGCTTGCGGATAATGAACGGCTTGTAAAGCTCGGCTGCCATATCTTTAGGAAGACCACATTCGTGCATCTTCAATTCCGGACCAACAACAATTACCGAACGGGCTGAATAGTCAACACGTTTACCCAAAAGATTCTGACGGAAACGTCCTTGCTTACCCTTAAGTGAATCTGAAAGGGACTTCAACGGACGGTTAGCCTCGGTTTTCACTGCCGACGATTTGCGGGAGTTATCGAGTAATGAATCGACCGCCTCCTGAAGCATACGTTTTTCATTACGCAAAATCACTTCGGGAGCCTTAATCTCTACGAGACGTTTCAATCGGTTATTACGGATAATCACACGACGATACAGGTCGTTAAGGTCGGAAGTGGCGAAACGTCCTCCATCAAGCGGAACCAACGGACGCAATTCCGGAGGAATCACCGGAACTGCCTGAAGGATCATCCACTCTGGACGGTTACGATTCTTCGACGCGCGGAACGATTCCACTATCTGAAGTCGTTTCAACGCCTCTGTCTTACGCTGCTGAGAGCCGTCGGTGTTGGCACGGTGACGCAATTCGTATGATAACGAATCAAGATCAAGGCCACACAACAAATCGTATATAGCCTCAGCTCCCATTTTTGCAACGAACTTGTCGGGATCAGCGTCGTCGAGCATCTGATTTCCCTGGGGCAACTTGTCAAGGATATCGAAATATTCTTCTTCTGTGAGAAGATCAAGTTTTTCAACACCTTCTGCGACGCCTGGATTAATCACCACGTAACGCTCATAATATATTACGGCATCAAGCTTCTTGGAAGGAAGACCGAGAAGATAACCAATCTTGTTGGGCAAAGAACGGAAATACCAAATATGAGCCACTGGAACGACAAGACTGATGTGTCCCATACGTTCGCGGCGCACCTTCTTTTCTGTTACCATTACACCGCAACGGTCGCACACGATACCCTTATAACGAATACGCTTGTATTTCCCGCAATGACATTCATAGTCCTTTACCGGGCCGAATATCTTTTCACAGAAAAGTCCGTCGCGTTCGGGCTTATAGGTGCGGTAGTTGATGGTTTCCGGTTTGGTTACCTCTCCGCTTGATTTTTCGAGGATTTCCTCGGGCGATGCAAGCCCGATGGAAATCTTGGAAAAACCGTTTTTTGTTTTATTCTCTTTTCTAAAAGCCATATTTTGAATAAACCTTTCTTTACTGTAATAATTATTGCTCTAAGTTGATGCTGAGACCTAAGCCGCGAAGCTCATGCAGAAGCACATTAAACGATTCGGGGATACCGGCGGCCGGCATAGCCTCTCCTTTGACGATTGCTTCGTAAGCCTTACTACGGCCATTGACGTCGTCACTCTTAATGGTGAGGATCTCCTGAAGGATGTGGGACGCGCCGAATGCTTCAAGCGCCCAAACCTCCATCTCTCCGAAACGCTGACCTCCAAATTGAGCTTTACCTCCAAGAGGCTGTTGCGTGATAAGCGAGTACGGGCCGATACTGCGGGCGTGCATCTTATCCTCAACCATGTGGCCAAGTTTAAGCATATAAATAACTCCCACTGTTGCCGGCTGGTCGAAACGCTCTCCGGTGCCACCATCATAAAGATAAGTCTTTCCGTAGCGCGGAAGGCCGGCCTTATCAGTCCATTCGTTTAGATCGTCAAGGCTTGCCCCATCAAAAATCGGAGTGGCGAACTTCTCGCCAAGATTTCTTCCGGCCCATCCAAGCACAGTCTCAAATATCTGGCCAAGGTTCATACGCGAAGGCACGCCAAGAGGGTTAAGCACTATATCCACGGGAGTTCCGTCATCCAAGAACGGCATATCCTCCTGACGCACTATACGTGACACGATTCCCTTGTTTCCGTGACGTCCGGCCATCTTATCGCCAACGCTGATCTTACGCTTTTTGGCGATGTACACCTTAGCGAGCTGCATGATTCCGGCAGGAAGTTCATCGCCGATTGAAATATCAAATTTCTTGCGGAGCAACTCTGCCTCGATCTCTTTCGACACACGGAGATAATTGACAATGGTCGCTTTAATCAAATCGTTGGTATGGTCGTCTGAAGTCCACTTCGACAGATTGACTGTATCATAGTCAATTTTTTTAAGCACTGCCGGAGTAAATTTAGCGCCTTTAGCGATTATATCCGCGCCCAAGAAATCTTTAACACCCTGCGATGTCTTTTCTGACGTAAGCGTCATAAGCTTATCAACGAGAACGTCACGAAGCTTATCCTGCTTTTCCTCATACTCTTCATCAAGTTTCGGAAGCTGCACATTGGAGCTGCGCGTCTTCCTTTTCTTGGCGGCGCGGGCAAACAACTCTGTGCCGATAACCACACCCTTCAAGGACGGAGTAGCTTTGAGAGAAGCATCCTTAACATCGCCGGCCTTGTCTCCGAAAATAGCTCTTAGAAGCTTCTCTTCAGGTGTCGGGTCTGCCTCTCCCTTCGGTGTGATTTTACCTATCATAATGTCGCCGGGAGCCACATGAGCGCCCACACGGATTATACCTCTTTCATCGAGATCCTTCGTTGCTTCCTCGCTGACATTGGGGATATCACTTGTGAGCTCTTCCATGCCTCGCTTGGTCTCACGAACCTCAAGAGTATATTCGTCAACATGGACTGAGGTGAGAATATCTTCGCGCACAACACGCTCGTTAAGCACGATAGCATCCTCATAGTTGTATCCCTTCCATGGCATGAAGGCCACTTTCAAGTTACGGCCCAATGCCAGTTCGCCGGCTTCGGTGGAATAACCTTCAGTAAGAATCTGTCCTTTGACTACGCGATCACCTGCCTTACAGATAGGACGCAGGTCAATGGTAGTGCTTTGGTTGGTCTTACGGAATTTAGGTATGTTATATTCCTTAACCGCATCCTCAAAGGCTACAAATTCCTCCTCTTCCGTACGGTCATAACGTATGCGGATAGTGGTTGCATCGACAAATTCGATAACGCCGTCGCCCTCGGCTGTAACTTGCGTGCGGGAGTCGCGGATAAGCTGACCCTCGATACCGGTGCCCACAATAGGAGCCTCGGAACGCAACAACGGAACTGCCTGGCGCATCATGTTAGATCCCATCAACGCGCGGTTAGCATCGTCATGTTCAAGGAAGGGGATAAGTGAAGCTGCAATTGAAGCGATCTGAGTGGGCGAAACGTCCATAAGATTCACCTCGTTAGGAGCGACAATCGGGAAATCGGCGTCAAGACGCGCTTTCACACGGTCGCGCACAAATGAGCCGTCGTGATTCAACGGAGCATTTCCCTGTGCGATAATCTTGCCCTCCTCCATTTCAGCGGTCACATAAACCACCTCATCGTTATTTATATTGACCTTGCTGTCCTCAACCTTACGGTAAGGAGTTTCGATAAAGCCGAGATCATTGATTTTCGCATAAACGCAAAGCGAAGAGATAAGACCGATGTTAGGCCCTTCAGGGGTCTCGATCGGACAAAGACGACCGTAGTGAGTGTAGTGCACGTCGCGCACCTCGAATCCGGCGCGTTCACGGG
Source organism: uncultured Muribaculum sp. (assembly GCA_964512855.1). Taxonomy (GTDB): domain Bacteria; phylum Bacteroidota; class Bacteroidia; order Bacteroidales; family Muribaculaceae; genus Muribaculum. The sequence continues at coordinate 6,091 of CAZELD010000037.1, read as the reverse complement.
AAAGACCGCCGGGGCCAAGAGCCGACATACGGCGCTTATGGGTAATCTCCGCAAGTGGATTTGTCTGATCCATGAACTGCGACAATGCGTTAGTGCCGAAGAATGTATTGATAACCGAAGAAATAGTCTTCGCATTGATAAGGTCAATGGGAGTGAAATCCTCATTGTCTCTAACATTCATACGCTCACGGATCGTGCGCGACATTCTGGCAAGACCTACGCCAAACTGATTGTAAAGCTGTTCGCCTACTGTCCTCACACGACGGTTGCTCAAATGGTCGATGTCGTCGACATCGGTCTTTGAGTTGATAAGCTCAATCAAATATTTGATTATAGCGATAATATCCTCCTTGGTGAGTACTTTCACATCCATAGATGTGCCCAAACCAAGTTTTTTATTGATTCGATAACGTCCCACCTCGCCAAGGTCATAACGCTTCTCTGAGAAGAAAAGGTTGGTGATAACCTCGCGGGCTGATGCGTCATCCGGCGGCTCCGCATTGCGCAACTGCCTGTAAATATATTGTATTGCCTCCTTCTCGGAGTTACTTGTATCCTTCTGAAGAGTGTTGAAGATGATTGAATAATCACTTGTATTCACATCCTCCTTATGAAGAAGCACCGTCTGCGCGCCTGATTCAAGAATTTCTTCTATATGCTCCTCCTCAAGCACGGTCTCGCGGTCGATCACCACGTTGTTGCGCTCAATCGACACAACTTCGCCGGTATCCTCATCCACAAAATCCTCAACCCATGTTTTGAGCACACGAGCAGCAAGTTTGCGGCCGATAGCTTTCTTCAAATTGGTCTTATTGACCTTGATTTCCTCGGCAAGACCGAAGATTTCAATTATATCTTTGTCACTTTCAAGCCCGATGGCGCGAAGAAGTGTCGTAACCGGCAATTTCTTCTTACGGTCAATATAGGCATACATGACATTATTGATGTCAGTAGCAAACTCAATCCACGAGCCACGGAAAGGAATGATACGAGCCGAATACAATTTTGTACCGTTGGCATGAGTGCTCTGTCCGAAGAACACGCCCGGAGAACGGTGAAGCTGGGACACTACGACACGCTCGGCGCCATTTATGACAAATGTCCCCTGAGCTGTCATATAAGGGATTTGGCCAAGATACACATTCTGAATCTTAGGCTCAAAATCTTCATGATCGGGATCGGTACAATATAGCTTTAATCTTGCTTTGAGAGGCACACAGTATGTGGTGCCACGGCGCAAGCACTCTTCGATGGAGTACCGTGGCGGATCAATATAGTAGTCGAGGAATTCGAGTACATAATTATTTCGGGTGTCTACAATTGGGAAATTTTCCGCAAACACCTTATACAGGCCCTCATTATTTCTTTTTTCAGGAGGTGTGTCAAGTTGCAGGAAGTCCTGGAACGACTTTAGCTGCACCTCCAAAAAATCGGGGTAAGGAAGAGGATTCTTTACCGAGGCGAAATTTACACGCGGTTTTGTTAAAGAAACTGACATTTAGAAAAAACGTAAAGTGAAACTCAACTATAAATTATAGCACAAAAAGGTTAAGAATCATTGATATGATGATTCTTAACCTAATTACCTGATTAACAGGCAATGTTATTTAAGTTCAACTTCAGCGCCGGCTTCTTCCAAAGACTTCTTGAGGTTTTCAGCGTCTGCTTTAGCAACGCCTTCCTTAACTGTGCTGGGAGCACCGTCAACAAGTTCCTTAGCTTCTTTCAAGCCAAGACCTGTAAGTTCCTTTACAAGCTTCACAACTGCGAGCTTGCTTGCGCCTGCTGATTTGAGAACTACATCAAATGAGGTCTTTTCTTCAGCGGCGGGTGCGCCGGCACCGGGAGCGGCTGCCACTGCTACTGCTGCAGCTGCAGGTTCGATACCGTACTCGTCTTTAAGGATCTGAGCAAGTTCGTTGACTTCTTTCACTGAGAGGTTAACTAATTGTTCTGCAAAAGCTTTTAAATCTGCCATTTTTGTATGATTTAATTGATTATTTTTCTGTTTTGTTTTTACTTGTTGGAGAGAGTTTCAAGGATACCGTGAAGTTTAGTTCCACCTGAAGTAAGTGCTGACACAACATTCTTGGCCGGTGATTGAAGAAGAGCGATAACATCGGCGATAAGCTCATTCTTGCTCTTGATGTTGGCAAGAGCGTCAAGCTGATCTGCGCCTACATAAACGGTTTCTTCAACGTATGCGCCCTTCAATGCGGGAAGTGTCGCATCCTTATCTTTCGTCTTTATGTCCTTCAACAATTTAGCAGGAGCATTCCCTACATTGGAGAACATAATTGAAGTAGAGCCTTTCAGGCAAGTGTAGAGTTCTGAATAATCAGCGTCAAGCGACTCAAGAGCCTTATGAAGCAAAGTATTCTTAACTACGAGAAGCTTAATTTCGGCCTTATTGCAGGCACGACGCAAGTCGCTGGTCTTTTCAGCATTGAGACCGGTAGTCTCAACAAGATAAAAACAAGGATATTGCTTAAGCGTTTCTGCGATATTCTCTATAATAATTGCTTTATCTTCCTTTTTCATTGTTCTACGTCATTTAGGGTTAAGCATCGATTGACTTAGAGTCGACCTTAACACCGGGACTCATAGTGCTCGAAAGATAAATACTCTTAATATAGGTGCCCTTTGCAGTGGCAGGTTTCAACTTTATCAAAGTGTTGATGAATTCACGAGCGTTGTCTTTCATCTGCTCGGGTGTGAATGACACTTTACCGATTGATGAGTGAACGATACCGTTCTTATCAACTTTGAAGTCGATTTTACCTTTCTTAACCTCTTCTACTGCCTTTGCCACATCATTGGTCACGGTGCCGCTCTTGGGGTTAGGCATCAAGCCGCGAGGACCGAGCACACGGCCGAGAGCGCCGATTTTACCCATGATAGCGGGCTGAGTGATGATAACGTCAACGTCAGTCCAACCGCCTTTGATCTTTTCAATATATTCGTCAAGACCTACATAGTCAGCGCCGGCTGCCTTTGCGGCTGATTCTGCGTCAGGATTACAGAGGACAAGCACTTTAACCTGCTTGCCGGTTCCATGAGGCAGTGTCACGACACCGCGCACCATTTGATTAGCCTTACGGGGATCCACGCCAAGACGTACGTCGATATCAAGAGAAGCGTCAAATTTAGTATAGGTGATTTCCTTTACCTTTTGAGCTGCCTCATCGAGAGTGTAAGCCTTCCCAGCTTCAATCTTCTGTAAAGCCAACTTTTGATTTTTAGTAAGTTTACCCATGTCAATTGAAGTTTATTAGTTATTTTCAGGGAATGCCCCCTTTACGGTGATACCCATACTTCTGGCTGTACCGGCAACCATACGCATTGCCGACTCAACAGTAAAACAGTTCAAATCCGGCATTTTGTCTTCAGCAATCGCCTTTACCTGCTCCCAAGTAATCTCTGCGACCTTCTTACGGTTAGGCTCGGCAGAACCGCTCTTAACCTTTGACGCTTCGAGCAACTGGATAGCGACAGGAGGCGTCTTTACTACAAAGTCAAAGCTCTTATCGGTGTAATATGTGATTACGACCGGAAGAACCTTCCCTGCCTTATCCTGGGTGCGGGCATTGAATTGCTTGCAAAACTCCATGATGTTAATGCCCTTAGAACCCAATGCGGGACCTACTGGCGGCGATGGATTTGCTGCTCCACCTTTAATCTGCAATTTGATCTGTCCAGCAATTTCTTTAGCCATTTTAATACAAATTTTTTGTTGGTTTAATAGTCTGAATTAACAACTTGATTCGTAACCATCACTTTGCCAATTCTCGCTCTACTTGCGATGCCTCCAGCTCAAGAGGTGTACTGCGTCCGAAAATCTTGACTTCAACTTTAAGTTTGCGTTTCTCTGTGTCGAGTTCCACAATCTCTCCGTTAAACCCGCTGAAAGGACCGAATGTCACTTTCACGTGCTCCCCGACAAGGAAATCATTAAATCCATCGTCGTTCATGTCATTGATTTCATCCGCCGCACCTAACATACGCATAACTTCACTTTGGCGAAGAGCTTCAGGCTTGCTCGCCTTATCCCTTCCCCGAAGGAAGTCAATCACGTTGGTGGTGTTGCGAAGTTCATGCATAACTTCGCCCTGAAGATTAGCCTCTATAAACACATAACCGGAATAAAGATTGCGTTCTTTTACAACCCTTTTTCCATTACGCGTCGTCACTACTTTTTCAGTAGGAATCAATACTTGCGAAACGTAGTTGCCTAAGTCGGTATTCCTGATTGCAGCATCAAGGAGTTCCTTCACCTTAGCCTCTTTACCTGATATCGCGCGAAGCACATACCATTTTTTATTGTCGTCAGCCATAGCTACTACGCATAAGTATTAGAGTCCGTAAATGAAATGCATGATGCGATCAATTATCTGATCAAAAACAAGTATTATCAATGCAATAATGACGGAAGCTATCAGCACGATGCAACTGCTTTTGATCAATTGAGTTCTGGTGGGCCAAGAGGTCTTATATCGAAGTTCGGTATAAGACTCTTGAATATCCGTAAGTAATTTTAATTTCTTCATTGTTTATGCTTTTGCACGGGACGAGAGACTCGAACTCCCGACACCCGGTTTTGGAGACCGGTGCTCTACCAACTGAGCTAGTCCCGTATATTATCGGATTCCCCGTTAGGAGAATCCGATAATATTGTTATTAGTCGAGGATTTCAGTGATCTGACCTGAACCTACGGTACGGCCACCTTCGCGGATTGCGAAACGAAGACCTTGATCGCAAGCTACCGGGTTGATAAGCTCAACGATGATCTCTACGTGGTCACCGGGCATTACCATTTCTACACCTTCCGGAAGAGTGATCTCACCGGTTACGTCAAGAGTACGGATGTAGAACTGAGGACGGTAGTGGTTGTGGAACGGAGTGTGACGGCCGCCTTCTTCTTTCTTCAAGATATAAACAGAAGCTTTGAACTTGCTGTGAGGCTTAACAACTCCCGGGTGGCAAATTACCATACCGCGTTTGATATCCTTCTTGTCGATACCGCGGAGAAGAAGACCTACGTTGTCACCTGCTTCACCTTGATCGAGAAGTTTACGGAACATTTCAACACCGGTTACAACTGACTTCAAGTCAGCGCCAAGACCCATGATTTGAACTTCGTCACCTACCTTAACGACACCAGTTTCAATACGGCCGGTTGCTACAGTACCACGGCCGGTGATCGAGAACACGTCCTCAACAGGCATCAAGAAAGGTTTATCGATGTCACGCGGAGGCAGCGGAATCCAAGTGTCAACTGCATCCATAAGCTCCATCACTTTGTCAACCCACTGAGGTTCGCCGTTAAGAGCGCCAAGAGCTGAACCGCGGATGATAGGAGTATTGTCACCGTCATATTCATAAGTAGAAAGAAGGTCACGCATTTCCATTTCTACGAGGTCAAACATTTCTTCGTCGTCAACCATATCGCACTTGTTAAGGAAAACAACGATACGAGGTACGTTCACCTGACGAGCGAGAAGGATGTGCTCGCGAGTTTGAGGCATCGGACCGTCAGTTGCAGCAACTACGATGATAGCGCCGTCCATCTGAGCAGCACCGGTTACCATGTTCTTCACATAGTCAGCGTGCCCCGGGCAGTCAACGTGAGCGTAGTGGCGTTTCACTGTTTCATACTCAACGTGAGCAGTGTTGATTGTGATACCACGCTCTTTTTCCTCAGGAGCGTTGTCAATCTGATCGAATGACTTAACTTCAGAAAGACCTTTATCTGCAAGCACCTTAGTGATAGCTGCAGTCAAAGTAGTCTTACCGTGGTCAACGTGACCGATAGTACCGATGTTAACATGCGGTTTGGTTCTTTCGAATTTCTCTTTAGCCATAACTGTTGTTATTTATTGTAGTTAAAATTTTCTTTTTCCTGCTTTACAAACACACCACGAAAGCGGAATCGCTCCCGAGGCAAGTTTATAATGGTGAGCCGATGGCGGGATTTGAACCCGCGGCCTCTTCCTTACCAAGGAAGTGCTCTACCCCTGAGCTACATTGGCGTTAATTAGAGCGGAAGACGAGGCTCAAACTCGCGACCCTCAGCTTGGAAGGCTGATGCTC
>CAZELD010000036.1:0-22816 GCA_964512855.1 uncultured Muribaculum sp. | reverse complement strand
TTGATTTGAAATTGATTTATTAGTCTTGTTGTTCAGAGCTTCAAGATTATGAATCAAGGTAAGTTTATATTCTCCCAAGTCATCGAATTTATACCGCGATATCAATTTCGACAAGTTGGTAAAACAATCAAAGTCCACCTTTGGACTGCCATCATATCCTATCTGACAGTTGCAAGAATAAAGGCCGAATACAACAGCCATTATTCTATCACTGAGGTGGCTACCTTGATCAGAATCTCCGCTTTGGAACGTACCGAGCTGCGGACGCTGTTAACAAAGCAAGACCCCCTCTATCAATTCAAACCAAAATGTCAAAGAACTCTCTTTATTTGATGATTTTTAAACTAACGCGATTTTATCGCACCAGTAGTATTTATGATTATTAAGATTTCGACAATGCAAAAGTATTATCTAAAATGAAAAATTATTTTAGAAATTATATAAAATACTGTTAGAATTGTCCTAAAAATTATTAATGGATCATATTAGACTATATATATTAGACTATATATTAGGCGTTTGGCTATGTGGACACAATTAAAAATAATGTTGAAACGATACGGCGGTTGTGCTAAAATTTATCAGCCTATTTTTTAGGTACAAAAATCAGCCTATTCAAAATTTGGAGTAATAAGCGAAATGAATTAATTTTGCACCACGTTTTGGTTCGCTTAATAGCGATTAATAGGGAATCCGGTGTGAATCCGGAACAGACCCGCTACTGTAAATCCTCAGGAATCACCGGTATAAAGCCACTGTTGGTTAACTCGATGGGAAGGCGTTGGTGAAATAGGATAAGTCAGGAGACCTGCCAAACGGATTTATTTCAATAATCTCGTGGAATAGATTTTGAAGTGAGGAGATTTGGTATTGACATACAAGGATTGACATTGGTATGTTTAGTCGACAATCTTACCAATGGACTCAGTTATAGTTGCGGCATAAGGCCGCAACCATATTGGTATGTCCCTATCTTTTGCATTGCTCCATCTCCCGTCCATAATCTTTTTCACCTTAAAACATCATTATCTCATTATGAAATGTGCAAGGTGCGAAAAGGAATTTCTGTTTGAGTTCCTTAGTATTCAACAATGGCTGTGTAAATCAAAACTTGACAATAAGCAGCTATCGTTTTTGCTCTACAATTACGGAGGCCCTCTATGCTCCGAGTGTGAGGACGATCTTAAGAGTGGGTTCTATCTTTCCGGCATAAATCCTGTCCGTAGAATTTCAAAAAGAACGAAATAAAGCGTCCGTAATGTTTACAATGTTTCATGGATTCCATTTGGTAGAAGAGTATCACCAGTGGAAAAAGAGTCATCGGAGTAGTCGTAATCCGATAGGCATTAAAGCACTTAAATTATTTTTTGCAATTACTATCCCATTATTTTTCTGGATTGCTCCATCTTCGTTATACGGGCTGCCTGGATTATCTCCGATAGAACATCGTGTGTTGGCTATATTTGTGTTTGCTGCCTTGATGTGGTTGTTTGATGCGGTACCGGCTTGGACTACATCGCTGGTAGTTGTAGTGTTGCTGCTTTTTTGTGCGTCAAATAGCGCCCTTTGGTTCTTTCAAACAGCTCAAGATGGCGAAAAAATGACTAATCTTGTCAATAATGTTGATTTGCTGCATTGCTTTGCTGATCCGACAATCATGCTTTTCATTGGCGGTTTTATAATAGCCATCGCTGCGACGAAATCCGGACTCGATGTAAAGTTGGCAAAGGTTATGCTGCTCCCGTTTGGCTCAAAATCGGAGAATGTGCTGCTTGGTTTTATCCTTGTTACGGCAGTATTCTCAATGTTTATAAGCAATACGGCCACTGCGGCCATGATGCTTACATTCCTCACCCCGGTGTTGAATGCGTTGCCCGCCGACGGAAAGGGTAAAATAGGGCTGGCTCTTGCCATACCGGTCGGCGCGAATATTGGCGGTATGGGTACTCCGATTGGAACACCGCCTAATGCAATAGCCTTGAAATTTCTTAACGATCCAAATGGGATGGATATGGGGATCGGTTTCGGGAAATGGATGATGGTAATGGTGCCGTTGACTTTGGTGCTTCTATTTATCGCATGGATTTTGTTGAAACACCTGTTCCCGTTTAAACAGAAAGAAATTCATCTTCAGATTGAATCGGATCATATCCCTCATTGGAAAGACAAAGTGGTATATGCCACTTTTGCGGTCACAATACTTTTATGGCTGACCGATTCGGTTACCGGAGTAAATGCAAATGTGGTCGCGATGCTTCCGGTCGCAGTGTTGTGCATGGCTGGAATTATAACTAAACGAGACCTTGAACAATTGTCTTGGAGCATACTTTGGATGATAGCCGGGGCATTTGCTCTTGGTGTGGCGATGAAGGAATCCGGTCTTGCGGGACATCTAATTGAAGCGGTACCATTTGGTTCATGGTCGCCTTTGGTTGTGATAATAGGATCGGGATTGCTTTGTTACCTTATGGCCAATTTTATCAGCCATACCGCCACGGCCGCGCTCTTCATCCCTATCCTTGCTATTGCCGGAAGTTCGATGACCGAGCAGTTGGCGTCGTTTGGCGGTGTGTCAACACTGTTGATCGGTGTTGCTATATGCTCTTCGGTTGCGATGGTACTCCCTATCTCAACGCCTCCGAATGCTCTTGCCAACGCAACAGGTTTCATTCAACAAAAATATATGGTTAAAACCGGTCTTATAATGGGTTTAATCGGTTTGTCGCTCGGTTATCTTGTACTGATATTCTGCGGAGTAAATGGAATATTTTAAAACATCATTATTATGAGAATAGAAACTGTGGGCAGTTTTCTGCCCGATGAAAAACTGATATGCGCCCGACATGATTTTGAACGAGGCATAATCGACCGCCAACGTCTTACTGAAATAGAGGATGAGGCCGTCCATGATATTGTTGAACGCCAAATAGCTTGTGGGGTGCCGTTCGTTACTTCCGGTGAACTTCGCAGAAAACATTGGGCGTATGACCTTTGGTTCGGGCTTGATGGCATTTCTTGCGAACGCGTTTCTTCCGGACATTTATATCAACCTGTGGAAGCTTCTACCGACCTTATGCATATTACCGGACGGATTGGATATAATCCAGATCACCCGTTTTTCGATGACTTTCGTTTTCTTCACAGCGTTGTCGCCGGACGTGCCCGTTGCCGCCAGACGCTTCCTTCGCCGGCAAATTTGCTTTTGGAGATCTATGCTATTTCGGAAGGCCATCCTGAACGGCTTTATGCTGCTCCAATAGAAGATTTAATCACTGATATAGCCGAAGCGTATCGACAGACGGCTCTCAGATTACATGAACTCGGTTGCGATTCCCTGCAATATGACGACACTGCGCTTGGGTTGATGTGCGAAGACAATTATACCAAACGCTTACTTCAGGGAGGGGTTGATTTAATTAAACTTCATCGTGAGTTAATATCCGTTATTAACGACTCGCTTTACGGACTACCTGATGATTTGGAAAAATCAATATACATTTCCGGAGGTGACGTAATAGTGCCTGAATGGGAACATATTGATTACCCTGATAATATTATGCCGAAAGCATTGTCATCGCTTAATGTGGATAAATTTTTTATTCCGCTTGACCTCGGAAATGACTATGCGTTAGAGGTGCTCCGCCATATTCCTAATGATAAAGTGATAGTGTTGGGGCTTGCTGACGCGCATAGTCCTTTCCCTGAAAATGTAGGAGCGCTGAGAGATATAATTCTAAAAGTGTCGCAGTTGGTTGAGCCGTCACGGTTAGCCCTCTGTACACGCACCGGATTTAAATTGTCAAGCTACAGCGAAAGAGCGTTGCTCTACGAAGACCAGTGGCGCAAGATCAACGAACTTACAACAATCTAACAAAAACACATTTTTCAATCCGCTATCGTTTCGTAATTTTTTTTCTGCCTGAATCTTTTCAATCTGCGAAGCGATAGCGGTTTTATGTTTTTGTCTTGTTTCAAGAACTGAGCCTTGGAATTATTATGGTTGACGCTGATTTTTTATGTGTCGCAAGGAAGTCGGACGGTGATACTCCATACACTGCTTTGAAGCATTGAGTGAAATAGGCGTGGCTGTTGAATCCGACATAGGTAGATACTTCCGAAACTGTCACATCGGAATCCATGAGCAGCTTCGCCGCAATTTCCATTCGCTTATTGCGTATAAGTTCAACGGGCGACAGATCGGTGATCGCCTTCAACTTACGGTAAAGATTGGTTCGACTCAACCCTATTTCTCTGCACATCAACTCGATGTTGAGATCGTGATTCGATATGTTTTTCTCAATCACATCGAAGAATTTTTGAGTGAATCGGTCGTTACTTGATACTATCTCTATGCCGAGAGCTTCAGGAGAAAATTTCTTTCCATAGAGGCTGCGAAGCTTTTCTCGGGATATGAGGATGTTTTTAATGCGCATAATAAGCACATCCATATTGAACGGCTTGACGATATAATCGTCAGCTCCCGAAGAGAATCCTTCCTTTATCTGCATCACCATTTAACGCGCAGTCATGAGGATGACGGGGATATTTTTCGACCCAAATAATGCCATGGTGTAGCTCTACAATAGATTGTGTCAAGCTCAATCCTATGCCGGTTCCTACTTTGTCTTTCGACCGGCCATCTTCAATTTGGTAAAATGGAGCGAAAATGTTTGTCATTTCGCTTTCGGGAATTCCTTTCCCGGTGTCACTAACTATCAGATGGACAAATTTTTCTCCATCAGGCAAATGTTTCGCTTTTTCAACCGGCAGGGATGATTTGAGTAATTTTTTTTCCGATTTTTAACCGCATTTTCCCTGCTTGGCTTTTACGCAGATCCATTCAATTGCGGCATTGCAGTTAGACGCATATTCAAAGCTTGATGGAGTCGTAGTTAATGAAGAAGGTAAGGCGGTTGGTAAGATTCCGATGAGATTGAATGGTGAAATGAAGAATAGAAAAACCAATAATAAGGGCGCTTTCAAATTTAAAAAAAAAAAAGTTTTCGAGGTAGACACTCTTATGGTTTTTCCTGCGGAAAATCTTGTGGCAAAAATACCATTGCGTGAATTTCCTAAAATGACGATTTATTTGGGGGTAAATGCGTTGCGTATGGAATATGACGGTGAATCTGCATCTTCAACAATTATGTATGAAGAATACGTGCCGATTGAATTTGATCCTAATGTACTTACTAAAGAGCAGATCAGGCGTTTTGAAACTTCCGATATAATAGAAACATTACGAGGTCGAATCGCAGGACTTGTTATCGATGAGGATGAAACCGGGCCGGTGGCGAGAATGCGTGGTGTGACATCCTCAAATAATCTTGATCCATTGTTTATTGTGGACGGGGTAAAATATAACTCACTGGTTGACGTTAATAACTCGGTCAGTATCGATACTGTGGAGCGGATTGAAGTGCAGAAGGATGGTTCATCCTATGGTATGGATGGCGCTAATGGCGCTATAATCATTACCACTTGCAGATAGAATATATTCAGCCGTTTTTACAACTTGATATTATTCATATACTGGATAATGCAAAACCCGGGCACGTCATCATGACGAAGCCCGGGCTTATTTGTGTTGATACGTATTATGCGTTTTTAACCTTCTCAACAACAGCCTTGAAAGCTGCGGGATTGTTAAGGGCGAGGTCGGCAAGAACTTTGCGGTTGATTTCAATTCCTGATTTGTGGATGAGTCCCATAAGCTTTGAGTAGCTGAGGTTCTCTTCACGAGCGGCAGCGTTGATACGCTGAATCCACAATGAGCGGAAGTTGCCCTTCTTATCTTTGCGGTCACGGTAAGCGTAGGTCAAACCTTTCTCCCAAGTATTCTTGGCTACGGTCCATACATTTTTACGTGCTCCGTAGTAACCACGGGTGAGTTTTAAGATTTTCTTTCTGCGCGCTCTTGAAGCGACATGATTTACTGATCTTGGCATTTTTGTAATGATTTTTGAATGTCAGCGGCTGGTTTTGCTCTTTAGTGCTGTGCATTCGGTTAATAATGATGTTTAAATCACGAAATTAAAAAAAACAGATTATTGTAAGAAGAGCTGCTGTTATAGTGCGAGAAGCTGTTTTACTTCACGAACATCCACTTTAGCAACGAGGCCGAAATGAGTGAGATTACGTTTCTGTTTTTTAGTCTTCTTAGTCAAGATGTGACTCTTAAAGGCATGTTTTCTTTTGATTTTTCCTGATCCGGTAAGGGCGAACCTCTTTTTGGCACCGGAATTAGTTTTAATCTTTGGCATTTTGTTTGAAAATTTTAAGAGTGTATAATTACTATCGCAGGTTTCCCTGCTATTGTTCATTTTTTCTTTGGTGACAACATGATTGTCATTCGTTTCCCTTCAAGCACCGGCATCTGCTCTAACTTGCCTATATCCTCCAAGTCATTGGCGAATCTAAGCAACAGCACTTCTCCTTGCTCTTTGAATAGGATTGAACGGCCGCGGAAGAACACGTATGCTTTCACTTTCGCTCCCTCTTTCAAGAATCCTTGGGCGTGTTTGAGCTTGAAATTGTAGTCATGGTCATCAGTTTGAGGACCGAATCTGATTTCTTTAACGACAACCTTTGTCGATTTCGCTTTTTGCTCTTTGAGCTTTTTTTTCTGTTGGTACAGATATTTCTGGTAGTCAAGAATCTTGCATACCGGCGGCTCGGCGTTGGGCGATATTTCAATCAAGTCGAGTTCTTGCTCTTCAGCAATCCTCAACGCTTCGTGAATAGAATATATCCCGGCCACCACATTATCGCCGACAAGGCGTACCTCACGGGCGCGAATGCGTTCATTAATTGCGTAGGGCTCTTTGTCCTTTTGTGGTACTCTACGTTGTTGTTGGGCGTTACTCCAGTCGTTGGGCCCACCCTGATAGCCCGGTTTGTTATCCATTCAGTGTCGTTATTGATTAATCATGTTGTTGACCTCATTGGTCAGATATTCTGCAAAGGTAGTAATTTTCATCATACCTTTATCACCTTCGCCTTGTTTTCTTACAGAAATTTCGCCATTTTGAGCTTCTTTTTCTCCTACTACAAGCATATAGGGGATTCTTTTAAGCTCGTTATCGCGTATTTTCTTTCCAATTTTTTCGTTGCGGTCATCGACCACAACACGTAGGTCGGCGTCGTTAAGCTGTTTCGCCACTTCGTAGGCATAGTCGTTGAACTTCTCGCTGATAGGCAGAACAACAGCTTGCTCAGGAGCGAGCCAAAGCGGGAAACGTCCGGCGGTGTGTTCGAGGAGCACAGCGACAAATCGTTCCATTGAGCCGAATGGCGCACGGTGAATCATCACAGGGCGATGCTTTTGATTGTCGGCTCCGGTGTATTCCAATTGGAATCGTTCGGGCAGATTGTAGTCAACCTGAATTGTTCCAAGCTGCCAACGGCGCCCGATCGCATCTTTCACCATGAAGTCGAGCTTGGGGCCGTAGAAAGCGGCTTCGCCAAGTTCGGTGCGTGCGTTAAGTCCTTTTTCAGCGCAAGCTTCTATGATGGCGTTTTCAGCGAGATGCCAATTTTCATCGGTACCGATGTATTTATCTTTATTTTTGGGATCGCGTAGTGATATTTGCGCCTCAAAATTCTCAAATTTCAGAGCTTTGAAAATGTAGAAGATGATATCCATGACTTTAAGGAACTCATCTTTTATCTGCTCTGGAGCGCAGAAAATGTGGGCGTCGTCCTGAGTAAAGCCGCGCACACGAGTCAATCCGTGGAGTTCACCGCTCTGCTCGTAGCGATATACTGTTCCAAATTCTGCGAGACGCATTGGAAGGTCTCTGTAAGAGCGAGGATAAGCCTTGAATATCTCACAATGGTGAGGACAGTTCATCGGTTTCAGCAAATACTCTTCGCCCTCTTCAGGGGTGTGTATGGGTTGGAAAGAATCCTTGCCATATTTCGCATAGTGTCCCGATGTTACATATAGAGCTTTATTACCGATGTGTGGGGTTATTACCTGAAGATAACCGTATCGTTTTTGTATTTTACGGAGAAATTGCTCAAGACGGTCGCGCAAAGCGGCTCCTTTTGGCAACCATAATGGGAGTCCGGCACCAACATTGGATGAGAATGCGAACAATTCCATCTCCTTGCCGAGTTTGCGATGGTCGCGCTTCTTTGCTTCTTCAAGGAGTGTAAGATACTCATCAAGCATCTTTTTCTTAGGGAATGTGATACCGTAGACACGCACAAGTTGATTACGTTTTTCATCTCCGCGCCAATAAGCTCCGGCGAGCGAAGTGATCTTCACCGCTTTGATGGGTGCGGTGTTGGGGATGTGGGGGCCGCGGCATAGGTCAGTGAAACTCCCTTGTGTATAGGTTGTGATATGACCGTCCTCAAGTTCGCTGATTAATTCGCACTTATACTCTTCATTGCGGCCGCCGAAAAGTTTCATTGCGTCGGCTTTGCTGATGTCAGCGCGCACGATTGATTCTTTTTTCTGTGCAAGCTCGAGCATCTTCGCCTCGATTTTTGGAAAATCAGCGGCCGTGATGGTGTTGCCATTGGGGTCGATATCGTAATAGAATCCATTTTCAATAGCCGGGCCTATGCCGAATTTCACTTCGGGAAACAGCTCTTGGAGCGCTTCCGCAAGAAGGTGTGCTGAGCTGTGCCAGAATGCGTGTTTTCCTTCCGGATCATCCCATTTGAAAAGCTTTATTTCGCCGTCCTGTTCAATCGGTCGGCTTATGTCCCATTCTTCGCCGTTAACGCTTGCGGCTAAAATGTCTTGAGCTAATCGCGGAGAGATGCTTTCGGCGATCTGAAACGGAGTCACGCCGGCTTCATATTGGCGTGTGCTCTTGTCAGGAAATGTGATTGTTATCATTGTTGTTATATTAATCTATTGTTTGCGTCAGGGCGCAGTTAACCCTTTGAGCCAAAAACGACTGCAAATTTAATGAATAATTTCCAAACATAAAAGTATTTTTCCTTAAAAGAGATCGGGATAAAAGATGCTCATAATTAAGCCATGACGGAAATAGTGTGTATAAATTATACAGGTATTACCATCATTGGAATATCGGAATGGAATAGCAGGCGGTGGGCAAGTGAGGGGTTGAACAAGCGCGCAAAGATATTTTTCTTCTTGTTTGGAATAGCGATGAGGTCTACTTGTTGCTGTTGTTCAATAGCTTTAAAGTCATCGACTATCCCCGGCAACGTGACTTGCTCGGTTTTGAAATGGAAACGTGGATAGTGTTCAGTGCAATATCCCATAAGCTTTTCCGAGGCGGCGCCGACATCCCTGACCGCTTTCTTGGATGGCACATGGACAATCGTGACATCAAGCCGCTCTTCCGATAACAAACGGTAGAGGGCGTCGAGCGCAAGCAGATCCTCTTGGTCAAGATTGCAGAAAAATACCACGTGGTTAATGTCGGCGATACGGTCAAGCGTTGTTGATTCGGGAACTGTGAATACTGGCCGCCGGCAAGAGTCAAGCACTTCTGCGGTAACGCTTCCTATGAGTTGCTTTTCCTTAGTGTCGGTGCCGCGTGTCCCCATTACTATCATTTCCGGGTTGTTTTCTTTAGCGTATTCTACGATTACTTCTTCAGGAACGCCTTCGGCAACTTCGGTGGTGAATTTTACGGCAGGGAGTTCGCTGAGCTTTATTCGTTGACGCAATTTGGCCGAAAATTCTTTCATCAACTTTTTTGACTCCATGTCAAGTGCGTCATGCAGCTCCGCATTAGCGACATCGTAGGTCATTGAATCGTCGATTTGACCGTCACCGGCGATATCGGGGTCGAGGTAGGCGTGCAACAGTTTTATTGACGCTTTGTGTCGAGACGCAAGCTGAAAGGCTATGTCGCAGGCGTTGGTTGAATGAGGACTGAAATCGATTGGAACTACAATCGCTTTTTGCGTGGCGCTCGACGGAGTGTCGGGTCGCGGAAATATTTCAGTATTCTCTATAATGCGCAGCGCGAGAGGCAAATCAGACTCTTTTATTCGCACTCTTACTCCGCTCGACACAACAGGGTGAGAGAGGTTGACATTGTGAAGAACAACGGGCACGCCTTCACCCTCAAGAAGGTTCTTGAGCTGAATGGCGTGCTCGTAGGTATGGATTGCCACTGTTATGAGACGATCTTCTGCCATCTTTATCAGCGGTTATTGGTCGATTTATCCTGCAGCTTGAGCTTGTTCTTCAAGAATGGCGATCGCCATATCGTAGATTGTAGTGTCGTCGAGAACGACGATTCCGCCATCAGGCCCCGGTTCAATATGCACGCCGACATTTTGTCCAAATTGGTAATTGCTTCCTCCGAAATAATTGCGAACTGTCTGTACGGTGCAATTTAGTTGGTCGGCGATTTTATGCATTGATCCATCGGGGAGGCTGTCTTTAATACGACGAAGATCGTTGAAGGAAATAGTCTTAGTCATGATACTATAAGTTTTATAGGTTAGTAAATTCGTTAATTTGTTGTTGATGTCGTTAAAATTAATCTTTTCGCATCATATTTCCAAATTTTCAAGGCATAAAAGAAATGTGTTTTATAACATATTCCTTTAAATCCGTTCAATCGCATTTCCGTTTATCCAGGCGCGGTTGTTATTATCAACTTGAACGTCATACCATTTTGTCGTAGTCGAATCCATACGCGTAGTCACTGAGTCAATGATTTGCACTATGGTGCCCTCATGCAGGAGCAATGCTTCTTCTGATCGGTCTTTGGGTGCGCGCGGTGAAGTGCTGAGCAATGTGGATGGAACAATAATCACCGCTTCATCGGATGACGTGGAGTAGCGTGTGGCGATTGACGCAAAAATATTTGCGATGACGCATATAGCGAGAAGGATTATGCCACCGAAAAATCCGGTTTTT
Source organism: uncultured Muribaculum sp. (assembly GCA_964512855.1). GTDB lineage: Bacteria > Bacteroidota > Bacteroidia > Bacteroidales > Muribaculaceae > Muribaculum. Next base: position 11,952 of record CAZELD010000036.1, on the reverse strand, counting down.
CTTACTGCAATGTTCGATGTGAATACATATAAGGCTATTGATCCTAAGAGGAGTATGAATGTGGCTATGGCGATGCCAGTCCATACATTCGCCGGAACTTTTTGTGCGAAGCCGTTGACGGTATTGGATATGAACATTCCTCTGTCGCCCGGCTCATCTGTGATCTTGGTATTTACAAATTCGAGATTGGCTCTGGCGTCTTTATTGAATGGATCCAGCCGCAGAGCTTTTTCATAATACAGGATTGCTTTGCCGAGTTTGCCCTGACGATAGTAAGAATTGCCTAAATTATAGTATAAATCTGATGAAGTCCCTTCCGATGATGCTATTTCGAGATACAGCTCGGTGGCTTTCGCGAAATTGTCGTTCATATATGCGGAATCGGCCTGTTGCGTCAATGACTGAGCGTTTGCGGCCATTATTTCTGACAGCATGATTATGCCAAGTATCAATCTTTTCATTGCAGTTAGTTTTTTGCACGTTTTACTCGTTCCATCTCGTTCATAATGCCGGAGGCCTGCTTATACAGCTCTTCGATCTGCTCTTCGCTTCTGGCTGGAGAGTAGCGAGCCATTTCACAGTCATCGATAAGTGTTATGGATGAATCAATAAGCTCTTGGCTGACGCCATATTCTGTCAACTGTTGAGTGATGTTTTCACGAGAAAGCTGGGATGCCGGTATTCCAAGCTTGTCGCTGAAATAGCCCCATAGCGCGCGTAAAATCTCCTCATAGAAACGATCATTGTCATGGGTTGACATATATTGTTTCGCCAGTTTCAGCCGCTTTCGTGCCACTTTATCTGCATTGGCGAGACGGCGCCCTTGAATATCAGCATTGAGCTTTACTTGCTTACGATATAGAAGTATTATTGCTGTCAATATCAAAGCCAACAGTATGTATAAGGGTAAATACCACCAGGAGTTAAACAAAAATGTATGCTCTTTTCCCGGATTTAGGTCTCCCATCTTTATATGCAGGATATCGGTGTTTTTACTTGCAATGGCTTGCTTGTTGAACACGGTGGCTCCATAGGATACAGAAGCTCCTTGCGTTACCTTTATATCATAGGCCGGAGTTGTCAATGTGGTATATTTCCCGGTTGCCGGATTGAAATATACAAATTTGTCAGATCCGATGGTGAATTCTCCTACATTTTGAGGTACGAATGTATAATCGACGGTCATACTGCCCGACACTGTTGAGCCTGTAAGCTGCGATGATACGTCGGTTTGGGGGGTATATTGTTCAAATTCCGATGGAAAATCAATCTCTGGCTCGTGTATTGACTTGATGTTTCCGGTTCCTTTAATCGTGTATATGAGCGATGCCGCTTCATTTGTGCGGAATGTTGAGGTGCTTAATCGGCTGTCGATAGTATAATTTCCTACCGCTCCGGTGAATCCGTCCGGTTGAGGTTGAGGAAGTGGAGTAATGTTTATCGACGCCGAATTGGAACTTACATGGATGTCTCGTTCAACCGGGCGCGAGCCGCCCCAAAATCCGGAAAATCTTTCATGCTGAACAACGGTTATATCATACTTCCCTGAGTTGATTGTGAGTTTTCCCGACTTTTGCGGAAATATGATGCACTGTTTAAGAACTGCGGTCATATAGTTCTGCCCATTGTAGTGCTCCATCTCGTTAAGTTGGGGTTGCAGATTAAGCTCTTCAATGAGAAATCCGTCAAATGCCGGTTGTGTGGTCGGCATGAATGAGCTGATACTGTACTTTGTGTATAGTTTTATCGTACATAATATCGCTTCTTGCTCGTATGCATGAGATTTGTTAAGAATAATTCTAACGAATACATCGTTGGCTGAGACGGTTTTATCAGGAGTTTGGGTGTTTATGTCGTCGACGCGTGCTCCGGTGCCTGCGGAGGCGGCTTTGTCAGGAGGGAGTACTATGAATTTTACGGGCTTTGTGGTATAGACTTTATTCCCTACGGTTATGCGTGCTTCACCGATTGTGTGTTCTCCCGGTTCCACCGCGTGGTATGTATAGGAATAATCTACTGTTGTTGATGAACTTTGCTTTCCATTGATTATTTCATAGCTCATCATCGTTGAAGTCGCAGGCCCATAGATCAGAGTACATCCGTCAATATTCGGTACTTTAATGCCTGATCCTTCGGCATTCTTCAATCGGAATGTGACGTTAAATTTATTTCCGGCGATTACATTCCGAGGGGGAATTGCCGTAAATGACGTTTCTGCATATATAGTCCCGACGAAAGCGGTGATGAATGTAAGTAATGCGATTAACCGTATTTTCATAATCATATACTGTTTACCATTGTTTGCCGCGTACTTTTGATGATGACGCAGCATCATTCTTTTGCTGTTCCTGGACTTTTCTGCGAGTAGCGTTTTCTTCATTTTCCATCGCCTTCAGAATCTTGTTGGCGTTGTCGTTGCTGATTCCGCCCTGCTGTTGCTGGGGTTGTTGCTTCTGCTCATCTTTCTTGTCCTGGTTGGGCTGTTTATTCTGATCTTTGTCTTGATCTTGATTCTGATCCTGATTTTGATCTTGCTTGTCCTGTTTATTATCTTGCTGATCTTGATTTTGCTCTTGATTCTTGTTGTCCTGATTCTGGTCTTGATTTTGTTGCTCTTGACGCTTTAGTTGGGCAAGACGCAAATTTTGGCGCGCTTTGTCGTTGTCGGGATTTTTCCGTAAAGCTCCTTTATACATATTTATCGCTTGATCATACTGCTGCTGATTAAATGCGATATTTCCTATATTATAAAATGCTTTTTCTGCAATAGATGCATCCTGTGCTGACTGCGCAAGGTTTTGCAATAGGCTTGACGCTTCCTGGGTGGGATTGTTGCCCGAATTGGGATCTGCATTGCCTGATTGTCTTATTAGTGAAGTGGCGAGATTATATAGCGCCACCTCGCTTGCCGCATTTTCTTCCAATGCTTTGCGATAGGCGACTTCTGCTTCAGCAAATCTTTTTTCTTTATATAGTGAGTTCCCTTGTCGTATATAGTTGCGTTCCTTTCGTGAAGAGTTATCTCCCGGCTTGCTGTCGGCGAATGTCGGCAACAGGGTTAAAATGGAAAGGATTAATATTATAAGTCGTTTCATAGTTTATCTGTTTGCTTGCTAAAGAAGTTAATCTTTTTGAGCCATCCCACTTTTCTGTCAAGCATGAAGATGTCAAGTATGATGAACACGAGCGCGAGCCATGCGAATACTGGAAATTGCTCGGCGCTTGCGGAATAGACAACACGCTCAATATCGCTTTTCGCAAGTGTGTCAAGTTGTTCTGCGACATCGTTTACGACGCTTGAGGAGGCGCCTTGCACATATATGCCGTTACCGGTTTGAGCTATCTGTTTGGCCATCTCTTCATTTAGGCGAGTGGTCACCGGATTTCCTGAATCATCTTTCAAGAATTGGCCGTTCTTTCCTATTGGAATTAAGTCTCCTTTAGTTGAACCAAGGCCGATAACATCGACCTGCACACCCTGTTCAGCCGCAGATTTCGCAGCAACTATAGGATCATCGTCAAAACTTTCACCATCGGTTATTACTATTATGGCTTTCTGCATATCTTCCGATGGACTGAACGAATTCATCGCCATATCTATCGCTGCTTCAATAGTTGTGCCCTGCGAGGGAACCATTTCAGTGGAAATGCTATTTAGGAACATCTTTGCCGATACAAAATCGGTGGTGATAGGTAATTGGGTATATGCGTCGCCGGCAAACACGATTAATCCTATCTTATCGTTGTCGAGTTTGTCTATAAGCTTTTCGAGCACGAGTTTTGCTCGTTGCAACCGGGATACTCCTTTAGGGTCGTCAGTGGATGATGCAAGCATAGAATTGGATACGTCGAGGCATATCATCACTTCAATTCCACACACTTCTGACGATTCTTCCTTAGCCCCGGCGCATGGACGGGCAAGAACGATAACCAGCGAGGCAATCGCAAGAAGTTGCAGCACGAGCTTTATTCCGGGCTTGTAGCGTGACGATTCCGGCATCAAGTGCTCCAGATTTATTATTTTGCCATAGCGCGCAAGCTTCTTTCGTCGAGCGAATCGAGCGAGAAAGAATAGTCCCGCAACAACAGGCAACAGGAACAAAAGATATAGTAGGTGAGGATTTCCAAAACTAAACATGAGCTAATTCCTAAAATTTAAAAATTTACGGTATCGTGCGCAGCAATGTGTGGCGCAATAATATCTCAAGAATGAAGAACCCGATTGCGAGCCAAGCCCACATCATGTAATTGTCTTCTGTGTGGGAAAAATGCCTTACATCCATCTGGGTCTTTTCCAATTGATCTATTTCAGAGAAAATTTCTTTCAATACTGTGTTGCTTGTCGCACGGAAATATTTGCCGCCGGTAGTTGACGCTATCGCTTGTAATGTTGCTTCATCAATCACCACCGGCATATTTACATAGTCGATACCGCCGTAATAATTTTGTTGTGGCATCGGTGCCATGCCGTTTTTGCCGACACCTATAGTGTATACCTTTATGTCAAATTTTTTAGCGATTTCAGCCGCTGTTAGCGGCGCGACATTTCCAGTGTTATTTGTTCCGTCGGTGATGAGAATGATGCTTTTTGATTTTGCTTTTCCATCCTTTATGCGATTTATTGATGTGGCGAGTCCGTTGCCTATTGCGGTTCCGTCCTCAAGCATACCCATTTTTATCTCATGGATATAATTGGCGAGAAGCGACCGGTCTGTTGTCATCGGCACGGCGGTGAAGCTTTCTCCTGCAAATATAACCACTCCGATATTGTCGGTTTCCCTGCCGGCTACAAATTTGGCCGCCACATCCTTTGCCGCTTCAAATCGATCCGGTTTGAAGTCTCGGGCAAGCATGGAGGAGGAAATATCGAGTGCAATGATAATGTCGGTTCCTTCGGTAGATGACGTGCGCCAACTATCGCGAGTTTGTGGGCGTGCGAGCACTATTATCAGGCAACCGATGGTTGCAAGTCTCAATAAGAAAAGTCCATGTAGGAGATACTCCTTGTATGATTTCGGCAACTTCGCATAAGGTGATGTTGATGATATTTCCATCGCCGGATATGCGTTGCGATGCTTCCAGACATACCGCCATATGAGCGGTATGAAAATCAGGAAAAACCAAAGATATTCAGGATGGGCGAGTTGCATTATTCAATCGATTTTGTTGTTGATTCATTTTTATCGTCATCGTTGTTTTCCTCTTCGACAGGAGCCGGTTTGGTATCCTCAACGAATTTTACCGCATTATTAAAGGCGGTGGTATTTTCATCGGGTAATGGCCGTGCTTTTGCGAATTTAACGAAATCGGCCATTTCGAGGATTCTGTTAAGTACCGGCGCCGATGGTTTTGTTTCTGTATTCTGATTAAGTCTTCGTATAATCTGCGATGAGGTCATCTCCATGGCGTTTATGCCGAATCGGTTATCGAGATAGTTACGTAAAATTTCAGTAAGTCGTGTGTAATATTCTTTCTCCAACCCATTCTCGCACAGTTTCTCCGATTTAAGCCTGTCAAGCTGTTGTAATGCCAACTCGTATGGCGGAATCGGTTTTTGTTTTGGCGTAATTGACACGGGTTTGTCCTTTTTGTAAAATACAACCCATATTACAGCGAGGATTATGATTATCGCTAAAATAATAATCCACCAATAATCTACGATAAAATCAGGCAGATAGTCCCATAGTTTAGTGTTCGGATTTGCAACGCCAGCGTAATCATGGATAGATTGGAGAGTGTCTACATCCACGGGCATCACTTTTAATGCAAGCGGAGAGGTTGAAAATGTGTCGTTGCCCACAACATATACGTAGGGTGGCAACGTGTAAAGCCCGGAGTCAAAAGATTGAATAATCACTTTCCGAGTAATCTCCTCTCTGTCATTACTAAGGCATACAGTGTCGGGTGCATAATTTTTTATCACTTCAACTTCACGTGTCAGGGTATCGCCATTGTTAGTTATGAAATGTCCGGTAAGACCTTTGTCCTGCACGATGTTGATATTGACCGCAGTTTGTTTGCCCATCAATATATATGCCGAATCAATGGTGGCTTTTATCGTCACAGGAGCTGCGTTGATATAGGCCCAAGACATTAAAATTATGGCGATAAGTGATGTGATATGCTTCATTTTCATATTCTTTATCTCAATTCACGAGTTTTGAATAGCGACATCAGCGCTTTCACGTAATCTTCATCAGTGGCTACAGAGGTATGTGATACTCTGCATTTGTTGAAGCGTTCAATCATAGTTTGTTGGCGTTCGTACCACCACTTATTGAATGTTTGGCGCACCTTGTTGGAGGATGTGTTCACCCATCGGTCTAAGCCGGTTTCAAGATCCACAACTCTCATAAATCCGACATCAGGGAGTTGAGCGTCGCGTTTGTCATAGACTTGGATTGCCGTTACGTCATGCTTGTTGTTGGCTATCGACAATGCTTGATAGTAGTCATGCTTGTCAATGAAGTCGGAGATGATAAACGTGGTGCACCGTTTCTTTATCGCATCAGTCATATATCGGACTGCTACACCCACATTAGTCCCTTGACTTTCTGGTGAGAAATCAAGTAGTTCGCGGATAATAAACAGGATATGCTTTCTTCCTTTTTTCGGAGGAATGAATTTTTCGACTTTGTCAGAAAAGAAAATCACTCCGATTTTATCGTTGTTCTGAATTGCTGAGAATGCTATTGTTGCGGCGATTTCAGCAATCATTTCACGTTTTTGTTCTCCAACAGCGCCAAAATTGCGGCTTCCTGAAACATCAATCAACAGCATCACGGTAAGCTCGCGCTCCTCCTCGTATACTTTGACGTAGGGATGGTTGTGGCGCGCGGTCACATTCCAATCTATGTCTCGGATATCGTCGCCATACTGGTATTCACGTACCTCGCTGAATGTCATACCACGGCCTTTAAACGCAGAATGATATTCACCGGCGAAAATATTTTGAGACAGCCCTTTGGTCTTAATCTCAATTTTTCTTACTTTTTTCAGAAGCTCGTTGGCATCCATAGGCGGGATTTAACGATTAGGGTACTTCGACTTTATCGAGAATATTTGAAACGATTTCGTCGGCGGTTATGTTGTTTGCTTCAGCTTCATAGGTGAGACCGATACGGTGGCGCAGTACGTCGTGGGCGATTGAACGCACGTCTTCGGGCACAACGTATCCTCTTCCTCGCAAGAATGCGTAGCTGCGCGCTGCTTTGGCGAGGCTTATTGACGCGCGTGGTGAGGCTCCGAATGCAATAATCGATGTCAAATCGTTCAACCCGTAGTCGGCCGGGAAACGTGTGGCGAATACGATATCAACTATGTAGCGTTCTATTTTCTCATCGATATAAATTTTTTCGCACACTTTCTGAGCCTCAAGGATCTCTTCCGGTTTAAGCAACGGACGCACTTCTTTATGCTCGTTGGTGATATTCTGGCGGATAATGATCTTCTCCTCATCTTTCGACGGATAGCCAATGATTACTTTAAGTAAGAAACGGTCAACTTGCGCTTCAGGCAGCGGGTAAGTTCCTTCCTGCTCAATCGGGTTTTGGGTCGCCATAACAAGGAATGGCTCATCGAGTGGGAATGTTTTTTCTCCTATTGTGACTTGACGTTCCTGCATAGCCTCCAGCAATGCGCTCTGAACTTTAGCCGGCGCGCGGTTGATTTCATCAGTAAGCACAAAGTTGGCGAAAATAGGCCCTTTCTTAACTTGAAATTGTTCATTCTTGACACTGTATACCATTGTACCGATTACATCGGCCGGAAGGATGTCAGGCGTGAACTGGATTCGGCTATATTTTGCGTCGATTATCTGTGACAAAGTTTTTATCGCCAATGTTTTAGCCAATCCAGGAACACCTTCAAGCAGAACGTGTCCATTGGAAAGAAGTGCGATAAGCAATGAGTCGATGAGATGTTTCTGACCTACGATTGTTTGATCCATCCCTCGCTGAACGAGATTAATGAAGTCGCTTTTGGATGCGACAAGATCGTTAAGCTCCCGAATGTTTACTGTTTCACTCATAAATTTGTTTTTTGTCGAGTAACTATTGTTTTGTTTTTATTTATTTTCGGTTAATGAAGAGATATGGCATCTCTCTTGGAGTGCAAATTTAAAAATTCTAACAACTGGTGCGTTAAGAGAGATTGTTAAATTTATCTATATAATCTTTAACTATTTAAAACATCGGGTCTATTTTGACTTTTGAGCCTGAATTTCCGCCGATTTTCGTTCGGCGTCAGCAATGCTTTTTTTATCCTTTGGGTCGATACCGTATTTTTCTGCGTGAGGGATTATGACGGCGGTTCCGGGGTTTATGCGGTCCGGATCGGAAATCTGATCCTTATTTTCTTCATAGATATATACCCAGAAACGATAGTCGCCATAATAGCGGCGTGACATTGTGGTTAAATATTTATACGGAGTCACTGTGTCGATAGCAAGATAGGGGGTGGAAGACGCCTCCATACTTTCATTTGAGCCTGACGCAATTATGGTATCGGCCTGCGAAGTTTCTTCAGCGGATACACATTCGTCAGTTGTATTGTCCTCTTCACTTGGAGTATAGCCGATCTCACGGCTCATTTCGGCTGTGTCATTGCTGTCGGCAGTTTTACTGATATGGTCGTAGGCATAGATTGCTCCGAAATATCCGCCGGCAAGCCCGAGAATTAGTCCGAACAGGAATGTCATGCAGGGATGTAGGTGGAATCTTTTGCGTGTGTAAGGTTCCGGTTCGTCACAAACTTGACTGTTATTCTGGTATTCCGTATTGTCTGTAGCAATAAAAGTAGAAACAGTAGGCTCCGATTCGGCTTCTACCGCAGTATGGGGCTCATGCTCAGTCTCGGAGTCCGCTTCAATCGAGTCGCCCGTAATTTGGACAGGAGGCATTTCGGTAGGAGATTCATCTTGTTTTTCCTCCGATATTTCAGATGCGTCGATAGCCTTTGAATTGTTTTCTTCCGCTTCGTCGATCATCGTAATCGGGGTTGATTCAGATAGGATCTCCTCGGTTACGCCATCTCCAAGTTCAACCGCTTCAAAAAGCGCAAAAGGTTCATTAACTGCGGCGGCAAGTTGTTCATCGGGTATCCATGATACTGCGTTTGAGCCGTTAAGACTGAATGTCCCAAGGCCTTTCACTGTGACAGTCTCGCCTTTAGATAAAGATGATGCGATATTTTCAAATAGCTCTTTGATGAATCCGGAGGCAGTTTCATTGTCACATGACGTAGCGTCGCATAACGATGCCACAAGTTGGAGAAATGTTATTTTTTGTGTCATCGCGCGTCGTTTAGTTTACGTTTTAATAATGAACTTGGATTAAACTCTATGGTAATTGTTGGTGGCAAAAGCATGAGTTTGCCGGTTGAAAGATCGGGTTGTATTTCTTCCTCGTGTTTTATTGGTTCAAATTCTCCGAATCCCGGAATCGCGACAGTGTTCATTTCGCACAAATGCTCTGTCATTACGGTTGTTAATCCTTTTAACAGAGCTGAAATATCTTTTGGCTCGCGGTTGAGCGTTTTTGCGACAGAATTGACTAACGATTTATTATCCATTGTGGCAGTGTGGTATTGAAATGGTGGTTAAAGTGAGGCTGTGTCAGAGATTGTTTTTGAATTGTTCCAGTTCTTCTCCGGCGAGCTCCCATTCGCTCATTGTGTAATCAAGTTTTTTTTGAAGGGCCGCATGGCGGTCAAAGATGTCTCCTTCAATTTTTCCGGCTGCGATTTTTGTTTCAATCTCGCTGATTTCAGCCTCTATTTCAGAAATACGGTTCTCTGTGTCTTTTAGCTTCTTTTCGGCACGGCGTATCATCTTTTCACGTTCGCGCTGTTCGGTGTAAGATATGCGTCTCGTCTCCTTTTCGGGAGTCTCCTCTTTCTGAGGGTTGGCGGTATCCTTCTTTTCGGAAGACGCGGTCGCGGGCTTCGACTTTTCAAGTTCGGTCAGTGAAGCAAGTTTTTTCTTTTCAAGAAACTCGTATATTCCTCCGAGACACTCTCTGACTTTCCCGCCGCCGAATTCATAGACCTTCTCTACAAGTCCGTCGAGGAACTCTCGGTCGTGGCTCACTACGATCACCGTGCCGTTGAAGTCTTTTATCGCCTGCTTGAGGATATCCTTGGTGGTCATGTCGAGATGGTTGGTAGGCTCGTCGAGAATCAGCAGATTGACCGGCTCGAGGAGCAGGCGTATCATGGCGAGACGTGTCTTCTCGCCGCCTGACAGCACCTTGACCTTTTTGTCGGAAGCTTCGCCGCCAAACATGAACGCGCCGAGTATGTCGCGTATCTTTGTGCGGATATCTCCGGTGGCGACACGATCGATGGTGTCAAACACGGTTATCTCTCCGTCGAGCAGTTGTGCTTGGTTTTGGGCGAAATATCCGATTTTCACATTGTGACCTATCTTGAGCGTGCCGGTGTAGGGTATCTCGTTCATTATGCACTTTACGAGTGTGGATTTTCCCTCTCCGTTTTTCCCGACAAAAGCCACTTTCTCTCCTCGCTTTATTGTAAACGTGGCGTGATCAAACACCTGGTGGTCTCCGTATGCTTTTCCTAAATCATCGGCTATGACGGGATAATCACCGGAGCGTGGGGCGGGTGGAAATTTTAAATTGAGGTGGGATGTGTCGACTTCGTCAATCTCGATACGTTCGATTTTGGCAAGTTGTTTTATGCGGCTTTGCACTTGAACCGATTTGGTCGCTTTATAGCGGAAACGCTCGATAAAATCTTCCGTGTCTTGAATCTGCTTTTGTTGGTTTTGATAGGTTCGACGTTGCTGCTCCAGCCGCTCTTTTCGTAATTCTACGTACTTGGAATAGTTTACGGAATAGTCATAAATTTTGCCTAATGATATTTCAATAGTGCGGTTTGTCACATTGTCGATGAAGGCTCGGTCATGGCTTACGAGCACGACTGCTCCCGCTTTAGTGGTTAGGAATGATTCGAGCCATTGAATCGATTCTATGTCGAGGTGGTTGGTGGGTTCATCGAGCAGCAATACATCGGGACGCATGAGCAGTATTTTGGCCAGTTCTATTCTCATGCGCCATCCACCGCTGAATTCAGCGGTAGGACGGGAGAAATCTGAACGGTTGAATCCGATTCCGGTTAAAATCTTTTCGAGTTCCGCTTCTCCATTTTCGCTCTCTTCTATAGCTAATCTCTCGGTGAGAGTGGTAATTCGATCAATAAGATTATGATAGGAGGTGGAGTCGTAGTCGTTGCGTTCCGAAAGTTCTGCGTTCATCCGGACAAATTCTTCTCGAAGTTCTTTGACCTTGGAAAACGCTTTTCTAACTTCATCGATCACCGACAATGAGTCGGTGAGTGTCATTTGTTGTGGAAGGTAGCCAATGGTGACGCCTTGCGGTACTGACACCGACCCTGATGTAGGGTGTTGCAGCCCGGCGATAATTTTCAGCATAGTGGATTTGCCAGCTCCATTTTTCCCTACGAGAGCGATGCGGTCACGCTTGTTTATGACATAATTGATGTCGTCGAAAAGACTTTTCGCGCTAAATTCTACTGACAGGTTGTTTATCGAAATCATAGCGCAAATTTAGTCATAAAGAATGAAAACTGAAAGTCCGCTTCGCCTATTTGATTGCAGGATTGTATTGTTACCACACGAATGGAGCGGTCGGCATACACCCACCGCTCCATGATTATCATAACGGACACACCGGTCAGTCTATTTTACCATCACCTTGACGGTTTTGCCGCCGGCACGCACGGCGTAGACGCCCGGAGCGAGGTTGTCGGTACGCCCCGTGCCGCGATACACCAATTGTCCGCTCATAGAGTAAACCTCCATCTCGGCGCAATCCTCGGCTACGATAGCGCCGTCAACCACCTTCACCTCAACACCATCCACGGCAATATCCTCAACACCTGCATAGTCAAGTTCCTCGATATTCCAGAAATTCC
>CAZELD010000035.1:0-23275 GCA_964512855.1 uncultured Muribaculum sp. | reverse complement strand
TGTTTTTCAGCATATTATAAAGAATGGAGGCTGCGCCTTTTTTTGACACAGCCTCATATTATATTTATATGGGGATGTAATTATTTGTTAGCGTACAATTTCTCTCGGGCTGCAGCTACACGGTCGTCAGTTATATAGTCGTCATAATCCATCATTTTGTCGATTATGCCGTTTGGTGTGAGTTCAATGATGCGATTTGCTATAGTCTGGATGAACTCGTGGTCATGTGATGCAAAAAGAATATTCCCCTTAAAGCCTTGCAATGTATTGTTGAATGCCTGAATTGATTCCAAATCAAGGTGATTGGTTGGTGAATCAAGAATAAGTGTATTTGCGTCTTTCATCATCATCTTCGCAATCATACAACGCATCTTTTCGCCCCCTGATAGAACTGACGCTTTTTTCAAAACCTCCTCGCCTGAGAAAAGCATCTTTCCAAGAAACCCTTTTAGATATGTCTCGCTGGAGTCATCGCTCCATTGTGACAGCCAATCGACGAGATTCATGTCGGTGTTGAAAAACGAAGAATTGTCGAGCGGTAAATATGCTGTGGTTATGGTTTGTCCCCATTCAAATGTTCCTGCGTCAGCTTTACGATTGCCGGTGATGATTTCAAAGAGCGCCGTCATAGCACGGGGATCGTGGCTAAGGAAAGCGACCTTATCGCCTTTTTCAATCTGGAAATTTACGTCATTGAATAGTATTTCGCTGTCAACGGATGCCGTAAGTCCATGCACCTCTAGAATTTTGTTTCCAGGCTCGCGGGACGGCGTGAATATGATGCCAGGATAGCGTCGTGATGATGGTTGGATCTCTTCCACATTGAGTTTTTCAAGCATCTTTTTGCGTGAGGTTGTTTGCTTCGATTTTGCGACATTGGCTGAGAAGCGTTGAATGAATTCGAGCAATTCTTTGCGCTTTTCTTCGGCTTTCTTGTTTTGTTGCTGCTGCTGTTTAAGGGCGAGCTGCGAAGATTCATACCAGAAACTGTAGTTGCCGGCGAAGAGAGTCATTTTATTATAATCGATGTCGAGAGTGTGTGTGCATACTGAATCAAGGAAGTGGCGGTCGTGTGACACTACGAGCACAGTATTTTCAAATTTTGAAAGATAATCTTCCAACCACGCCACGGTTTCGAGATCGAGGTCGTTGGTCGGTTCGTCAAGCAGTAAATTGTCCGGGTTTCCGAATAGCGCTTTTGCAAGGAGGACTCTCACCTTTTCATTACCGCTCATGTCTTTCATGAGCATATAATGTTTTTCTTCCTTTATGCCGAGACCGCTAAGAAGCGCAGCCGCATCGCTCTCGGCGTTCCACCCTTCAAGCTCTGCAAATTTTTCTTCAAGTTCTGCCGCGCGCACGCCATCTTCATCGGAAAAATCTTCTTTGCAATAAATGGCATTCTTCTCCTGCATTATATCCCATAGTACAGTATGTCCCTGGAGAACGGTGTCGAGCACTGTACATTCGTCAAATTTGAAGTGGTCTTGCTCAAGAACCGACATTCTCTCTCCCGGCCCTTGCGTTATGGTTCCATGGGTGGGGGATAGCTGATCGCTAAGAATGCGCATCAAGGTGGATTTTCCGGCTCCGTTAGCGCCAATTATGCCGTAGCAATTGCCGGGAGTGAATTTTAAATTTACATCTTGAAATAATACACGCTTACCGAATTGTTGGGTTAAATTGTTGACCGCTATCATATTATAATTATTGAAATATATTGTTTTGCAAAATATGACCGCAAAGTTACGAATTATTTGTCGAAGTGTTGTAATTTTGTGGGTCTTATAATTAATATTTAATACATTATGGTTATACAACGCTGGCAGTCTGTTCTGCTATTTTTGGCCGGACTTGCAATATGTTTGTTCGCATTTATTCCAGTGTGTGACATCGTTTTTCCCGAAGAAGTTGTTGTCGTTACGCTGAAAAGCGCATTGCCGCTGTTTATCCTCGACCTGTTAATAGGGTTGATTTTGTTTATTGCGATATTCCTTTACAGTGACTTGAAGTTGCAGAAAAAGACTGTCGTAATTTCCAACATTCTGCTTATTGTTCTCATTGTCGGATGCGTCCTATATTATATTGATATGGATAATTCGGACGGAGCAGTATTGAAATGGAGTGTAATACTTCCGGTTTTGGCATTGGCGCTTAGTGTGTGGGGATATCGCCGTATAAAAGCAGATGAAAATACTTTGAAAAGTTACGATCGTATCCGATAAAGCCAAAACAAGCGCAAAAACTTAAAAATAAGTTAATGCTGACGGCCATTTTAAACTTTTAGATGTTGTTTAAGTCAGATAATTGTATTTGAAATAGTAACCTAAATTGATTGAAAGTATGAAAAAGACATTTTTAGCAGCGATATTTTTAAGCGCGTCGATGTTAGCTTTTAATGCTTCGGCTCAGACTCCTGAGGAGATTGTTCCATGTGGTGGATGCCCCGAAACCGTATGCGGTCCGGAAAATGGCTGTATAGTACCTCCGGGAGGAAAGTTGAAAAATTTTGATCCATTCATAGGAACTACTATAACCGCTGATCAGAAAGCGAAAATAGAGCAGCTAAATAAAACTCGTGCAGAAAAACGTGCTGCTGAAGCTAAGAAAGATCTAGAGTCAAAGCAGGCTCTTGACTCTATCCGTAGGGTTGAGAACGTAAATTATCTGCATCAGGTGCGCGATATAATCGGTCCGGATCAGTATGTGATTTTCCTTGAAAATATCGCAGTTGGTCAGCCGCAGGGAAAAGGTATAGCTCCCGGTAAAGATGGAGTAAAGAAACCGAATGCGGTTAAGGATGGAAAGATTCGCAGTGATAAAAAGAAAGGTGATGACCGTCGCTCCGACCGTCGTCCCGACAAAATGTAATCTGTTTCATTATAAATACGGGCGAAAATTGGTGTATATCATCGGTTTTCGCCCTTTTTGTGTTGCGGTGTCTGGCATATTGCCAAAAATGCGAGAAAAAAAGTTGTAAGAAACAGTGAAAAAATATGCATTTAATCTTCGTTATTTAAAATTATATTTTTATTTTTGCATATAACATTCACAAATCTATACAAGCTATGGATATCAATAATATCATGAAAGCCCTTGAGGCAAAGCACCCTGGAGAAAAAGAATATCTTCAAGCGGTAAGAGAAGTGTTACTTTCAGTGGCAGATGTGTACAATAAGCACCCTGAATTTGAAAAAGCTCGCATAATTGAACGTATGGTCGAACCTGACCGTATTGTCACTTTCCGTGTTACATGGATTGATGACAAGGGAGAGGTGCAGACTAATATAGGTTACCGTGTACAATTCAATAACGCAATCGGCCCTTACAAAGGAGGCATCCGATTCCATGCGTCGGTAAATCTGTCAATCCTTAAATTCCTCGGATTCGAGCAAACATTTAAAAATGCTCTTACCACGCTGCCTATGGGAGGCGCCAAAGGTGGATCTGATTTTTCTCCTCGCGGCAAGAGTGATCGTGAAATAATGCGTTTCTGTCAAGCCTTTATTCTCGGATTGTGGAAGAATCTCGGTCCGGATCGAGACGTGCCTGCCGGAGATATTGGTGTAGGTGGCCGAGAAGTGGGTTATATGTACGGAATGTACAAGAAGCTCGTTAATGAATGTACCGGAACATTTACCGGTAAAGGCCTTGATTTCGGCGGATCGCGCATACGTCCGGAGGCAACCGGTTTTGGCGCGATATATTTTGTTAATGATATGCTTGCCCGCAAAGGCGAGTCTATCAAAGGTAAGACTGTGGCAGTTTCCGGATTCGGAAATGTGGCTTGGGGAGCTACTCTGAAAGCTACAGAACTTGGCGCGAAAGTAGTGACAATTTCAGGTCCGGATGGATATATATATGATCCTGACGGTATATCGGGTGATAAGATTGACTATATGCTTGAACTTCGCGCTTCCGGCAACGACATCGTTGAGCCTTACGTTGAGAAGTATCCTAACGCTTCGTTCTTCCCGGGACGTAAACCGTGGGAACAGAAAGTCGATATCGCTCTTCCATGCGCTACTCAGAATGAGCTTGACGGTGATGATGCGAAAATGCTTGTGGATAATAATGTGGAGCTTGTTGCTGAGGTTTCCAACATGGGATGTACGCCTGAGGCTATCGACCACTTTATCGCAACTCGTACAATCTATGCTCCCGGGAAAGCTGTTAATGCCGGCGGGGTAGCCACTTCAGGTCTCGAAATGAGCCAAAACGCAATGCATTTGCAATGGAGCGCAGAGGAAGTGGATCAAAAGCTCCACACGATTATGGACGATATCCACGCTCAGTGTGTGAAATATGGCACGGAGCCTGATGGTTATATCAATTACATGAAAGGCGCCAACATTGCCGGATTCATGAAAGTCGCCCATGCTATGATGGAACAAGGAATAATGTAAACATTAAAAAGATAAGATTGATAACGGCCGTGCGATGCGCGGCCGTTATTGTTTTCGCTATGCGTAACCTTAGTGTTTAGCATGGATTGTAAAAATGAGTTTATATTTGTTTTGAAGTTGATGTAAAGTAACTATCTTTGTATTTTAATTATATTTATATTCATTTTTAATATTGATTAGCCGATGAGAAAATGGCGTATCGAGGACAGCGCCGAGCTGTATAATATCAACGGATGGGGACTTAAATATTTCTCCATTAATGAAAAAGGCCATATTGTGGTGACTCCAAGGGAGGGATATGCGTCTGTTGATTTGAAGGATGTTGTCGACGAGCTTCAGGTGAGAGACGTTGAAGCTCCGATGTTGCTGCGTTTTCCCGATATTCTTGATAATAGGGTAGAGAAAATTTCTCGTTGTTTCAAGCAAGCGGCGGAAGAATATGATTATCAGGCTCAGAATTTCATTATATACCCAATAAAGGTCAATCAGATACGTCAGGTTGTAGAGGAGATAGTGAGCCACGGCAAGAAATTCAATATTGGGCTTGAAGCCGGTTCTAAGCCGGAACTTCATGCTGTGCTCGCAACCAATATTGCCGAAAACGCCCTTATTATATGTAACGGATATAAAGATAAGGATTATGTGGAGCTTGCTCTTATGGCTCAAAAGATGGGGCGCCGCATATATATTGTTGTTGAAAAGCATAACGAACTCGTGCTTATCGCAGAGGTTGCTAAGCGACTTGGCATAAGGCCGAATATAGGTATTCGTATAAAATTGTCAAGCTCCGGTTCCGGCAAATGGGAAGAGTCGGGCGGTGATCAATCTAAATTTGGACTTAATTCGAGCGAACTCCTTAAGGCTCTTGACTTTCTGGAAAAAAATCACATGGATAATTGCCTAAAGCTTATACATTTTCATATAGGTAGTCAGATTACAAAGATCAGGCGTATTAAAAACGCATTGAGGGAGGCCTCTCAATTCTATGTGCAGCTATCCAAAATGGGGTACGACATTGAATTTATCGATATAGGCGGAGGCCTCGGAGTGGATTACGATGGTACGAGAAGTTCTTCCAGTGAAAGTTCAATGAATTACTCTATTCAAGAGTATGCCAACGATTCTGTATCGGCTTTGGTGGACGCTTGCGTGAAAAATAATTTGAAGCAACCGAATATCATCACCGAGAGCGGACGTTCGCTCACCGCACATCATTCAATACTTATTTTTCAGGTTTTGGCCACAACATCTCTTCCCGAATGGAATGATAGAGAGGAAGTGTCAGATGACGATCATGAACTGGCTCGTGAATTATACGATATTTGGGACAAATTAAGCCAGCCGCGCCTTTTTGAAAGCTGGCACGATGCTTTACAAATCAGAGAGGAGGCGCTTGATTTATTCAGCCTTGGGATGCTTGATTTGAAAACACGTTCCCAGATTGAAAAACTATTTTGGTCGGTAGCGAGAGAGGTAGGGGAGATTGCGGCGTCAATGAAGCACGCCCCTGAGGAATTGCGCAAAATAGCTAAGATGCTTCCCGACAAATATTTCTGCAATTTTTCGTTGTTCCAGTCTCTTCCCGATTCATGGGCTATCGATCAGGTGTTCCCGATAATGCCGATTTCTCGTCTTGACGAAAAGCCCACCCGTACAGCTACCCTTCAAGATATCACCTGTGATTCCGATGGCAAGATCACCAATTACATATCGAATCATGGAACGTCGAGTTCGCTTCCCGTGCATCCTCTGAAAGAAAAAGATGCTCCATATTATATAGGGGTATTCCTCGTGGGGGCTTATCAGGAAATTCTTGGCGATATGCACAATCTTTTCGGTGATACTAATGCCGTGCATATAAATGTATATAAGGATCGGTATGAAATCGACCAGATTATATACGGAGAAACTGTTGATGAGGTTCTCGATTATGTGCAATATAGTCCTAAACGCCTCGTGAGAAATGTTGAGACATGGGTTACTTCGTCAATGAAAGCCGGTAAGATTACACCAGAGGAGGGACGTGAATTTTTGAGCAACTACCGTTCAGGATTATACGGTTACACATATTTGGAAACTGACTGATAGATTGCCTAAAATTATGGGTAGATATTTTATGAGATTGTCATATAATGGCGCGAACTTCCATGGATGGCAGTCTCAACCTAATGCGGTGAGCGTGCAATCGACTATTGAAGGCGCGCTTGCAAAAGTGTTCCGTAATCCTGTTAAAATTACCGGAGCCGGCCGCACTGATGCAGGTGTAAACGCTCGCATAATGGTGGCTCACCTTGACTTATCTGATGATTGTAAGATTGATTGTGATAGGTTGGTTGCCGGGCTTAATGCTTTGTGTGGCAACGATATTGCTATTGAAGGGTTATGGCGTGTTCATGATGGCGCTCATGCCCGGTTTGATGCGGTTTCGCGCACCTATCATTACTATACCCATATAGGCAAATCCCCATTCCTCAGCCCTTTTAGTTGGCAAGAACCGCAGCAACCGCTTGATTTTGATAAAATGAACGAATGTGGCCGTCTATTGACGGAGGTTTCTGATTTTACGTCATTTGCGAAGCTTCACACAGATGTTAAGACTAATATCTGTAAGGTTACAGAAGCTCGGTGGGAAGAACTTGAAAACGATCGGCATCGATTTATTATTTCTGCCGACCGTTTCCTTAGAAATATGGTACGCGCTGTGGTGGGCACGCTTGTCGATGTGGGGAGAGGAAAAATGGATGTTGATGAGTTTCTCTCAGTGATAGCGGCTAAAAACCGTTGTGCCGCCGGAACATCGATGCCACCGAATCCATTATTTTTATGGGATATCTCATATCCCTACGATTATAGTTTAGATTGAAGATTTTGACAGGATTTGTCTCACTTCGGAGGTTAGTAACTCCTGAATAGTATAGTAGGGCACTCTTACGTCTATGCTGCCTAAAGCATAAGGCCCTATTTCGTAGGGATTATAATGGAACACAACATCATAACCGTCCAAATAAATGTTGTGCGTAACAAAAAGTTGGTCGGTAAATATTCCGTGTTGTTGGAGCGCGGCCATGTTCATCGCCGAATATTGTTCCATCAACTCGGTTTTTATAGCGTCAAGCAGCTTGTTGTCAATATTGGGGATAAATGTATTAGCAAAATTTATTGCTTCACCTTTGTTCAAATTATAATTTATGTAGTGAGACTCCGTAATGCCGTGCGCTCCTCCTGAATATACATAGTTGCTGATTCGGTATACGATATAGTCGGTATCAAACGATGATACTAACGCCGATGTCATCTTTGTGTATATCATAGCCGGCGCAGATTTGGGAATGCTGTCAACCGGCGACATTTTATATGTGCCGAATCCTTCCGGAATATCGGCTGAAGCGTTTAATGCGGCATCAATCTCTGTAATGGTGGAATCCGGAGAAATGCTTTTAATCAAAGAATCTTGGAGCGCCTTGATGTTTTTCCCTCCAAGATTGTTGGGCCATTCTACGCAAATTTGTACAGTGCTGTAAATTTTCAACGAATCGGCGAATACAGCGTCTTCTCCTTCGCAAATGTAACTTTTGGAAAGCGATTTTACCGTTTGATTGACTTCAAAATTCGTAATAGCCTGATTTATCGGTCTGTTGGCCTCTGATGTTGGACTGCTGCAGGCTATACTGCAAATAATACTACCGGCTGCTAATGCTCCGGTGATTAGGAGTGGCGCATAATTGAATCTCATAGATACAACTTAATTTTAGTATTTCTTAAACCATAACATCCAAGTGGGGTATAAAGTTGAATGTAAAATAGTAAAATATTAATGCTATTAACTGATAAATTCAGTATAAAACTTGAAATAAATATTGATTTTGGATGATTAAACGAATATTGAATCAGTAAAAAGGGATAGAAAAAGCGATAAAATGTCTTGTTTTGGCTAAAAAACGCATATTTAAGGCTTAAAAGTTTTAATATATCGGATAAAAGCGCTTACTTTGCACCAAAATTTGATAATCATTATTATTAATTAATACCTTTAAATTATGTCAGAAATTGCATCTCGAGTAAGGGCTATTATTGCCGACAAGCTCAATGTTGATGAAAACGAAGTAACCGACGCAGCAGAATTCACCAAAGATCTTGGTGCTGATAGCCTTGATACCGTAGAGCTTATCATGGAGTTCGAGAAAGAATTCGATATCACTATCCCCGATGATAAGGCAGAAGGCATCACTACAGTTAAAGATGCAGTAGCTTATATCGAAGCTGCAAAAGCCTAAGTTCAAATTTTCGACTATTCTTATTTACTAAATGGAATTAAAGAGAGTTGTAGTAACTGGTCTTGGCGCTATCACCCCACTTGGCAATGATGTAGAAACTACATGGAAGAACGCCTTGGATGGAGTTAGCGGCGCTGCGCCTATTACACATTTTGATGCCTCTAAATTCAAGACACAATTTGCTTGCGAGGTTAAGGGATTTGACCCGGAAAAGATAGGAGATCGTAAAAAACTCCGTCAGCTCGATCTTTACGCTCAGTATGCTCTTGATGCTGCCGATCAAGCAGTGAAAGATTCCAAACTTGAGGAAGACGAGAACCTCAACAAAGATCGTGTCGGCGTCGTTATTGCGGCCGGAATCGGCGGCCTTCACACATTTGAAGAGGAAGCCGGTTTCTATGCAATGCACGCAGAATCAGGGCCTAAATACAATCCTTTCTTCATTCCTAAGATGATCGCCGACATCGCATCGGGTCATGTGTCAATGAAATATGGCTATCATGGTCCCAATTTCGGTGTTGTTTCAGCTTGCGCATCATCTACCAATGCGTTGATCGACGCATTCAACCTCATTCGTTTAGGTAAGGCTGACGCCATTGTTGCCGGAGGCGCTGAGGCTGCTATATTCCCTGCCGGAGTAGGCGGTTTCAACTCAATGCACGCTCTATCGACACGCAATGACAGTCCCGAAACAGCTTCACGTCCGTTTAGCAAATCCCGTGACGGATTTGTGATGGGTGAAGGTTCTGCAGTATTGGTGCTTGAAGAACTTGAGCATGCCAAAGCTCGCGGAGCAAAAATCTATGCAGAAGTTGTCGGCGGAGGAATGTCGGCTGACGCTTATCACTTGACAGCTACTCATCCGGAAGGCTTGGGAGCCAAGCTTGTGATGAAAAATGCGCTTGAGGATGCAGGAATGAAGCCGGCGGATATCGATTATGTGAACGCTCATGGCACTTCAACACCGGTTGGTGACCTTTCTGAGGTTAAAGCCATTAAAGAAGTGTTTGGTGATCACGCTTACGATTTGAACATAAGTTCTACCAAGTCAATGACCGGTCACCTTCTCGGCGCAACCGGGGCTCTTGAAACTCTCTTCTGTGTGAAGTCAGTTCAAGAGGATGTAGTTCCGCCTACAATCAATCATGATCCGGAGGATATGGACGAAGAGATTGACTATAAGTTGAACTTCACTTTTGATAAGGCTCAAAAACGCACTGTGAATGCCGCATTGTCCAATACTTTTGGATTTGGCGGTCACAATGCGAGCATCATCGTTAAGAAATATGCTGAATAAATAGACAAAAGCATATATACTAAGGAAAGGTCATAATCTGATAGAGGTTGTGACCTTTCGTTTTTTTAGCGATTTGTTGTTAAAAATTACGACAAATCAGATAATTTGTGTAACTTTAGTTGAATTACCTTAAAATAACGAAATTTACACAGTCAAATTAATATGAAAAAAACTTTTTACTTAAAGCTATTTGTGGCATTGTCCATGATGATGCCTCAATTGTCTATGGCGCAAGTTCCCTCATTTCCGGGGGCTGAAGGTTATGGACGGTTGACTACCGGAGGTCGTGGTGGTGATGTGTATCATGTGACAACTTTGGAAGATAATGATGAACCGGGATCATTTCGTTATGCTTGTGACAGAAGTGGAACGCGTACAATTGTGTTTGATGTATCCGGAACGATTTTCTTGAAAAAGGAATTGAAGCTGAGTAAAGGTAACGTAACTATAGCCGGACAGACGGCTCCCGGCGATGGAATATGTATTGCCGACTATCCTTTCACAATCAATTCGAGCAATGTTATTATTCGCTTCATGCGGTTTCGTCTTGGTAATCGCCAAGTCGCTTATCATGAGGGAGATGGACTTGGAGCTATGGATCAGGCTAATATTATTGTCGACCACTGTTCTGTCAGTTGGAGTATCGATGAGTGCCTTTCGATATACGGAAGTAAAAATACTACTGTTCAGTGGTGTATGGTGTCGCAAAGCCTTAGAAACGCAGGCCATGAAAAGGTTAGTCATGGTTATGGAGGCAACTGGGGCGGTAGCGGAGCGTCATACCATCACAATCTTATAGCACATCACGGTGCTCGTACACCTCGCCTTGGCCCGCGTCAGGGCACCCAAACTGATGAACGCATGGATATGCGCAACAATGTGATATATAATCATGGCAGTAATGGATGCTATGGCGGCGAAGGCATGAATGTAAATATCGTGAACAACTATTATAAAGTAGGCCCTCAGGAAAATAATCATCCACAACGTATAGCCGGCATAGGTGTTCGCACATCCGAATATACAGGACATGATACCGATACTCCTAATGGTTGGGATGTGATGTGGCACAAGTGGGGCACATTCTATGTTGACGGGAATGTGAATCCTGACTACTCTACGGTGACAAAAGACAATTGGACTTACGGCATATACAATGAAATAGATAATTCCAGTTGCGATAATACGTTCAATGACGATGTTAAACGTGATATGCGCCTTGACACCCCGATAGAGTATCTTTACACTACCACTCACACTGCGGAAAAGGCCTACGAGAAGGTTCTTGATTATGTTGGCGCTTCACTGCATCGTGACGCTCTTGACGAAATAATTGTTGCGGATGTGCGCAATGGAAACGCCACTTTCGGTGACAATGGAATCATTGACAATCAGGATCAGGTGAAATATTCCAACGGCTCTACAGCGTGGCCGGAGCTTTTACAGGGCGACGCTAAGCTTGATTCGGACGGTGACGGTATGCCAGATGAATGGGAAATTGCGAATGGCCTTGATAAGAATGATGCGACCGATGGCGCTAAAATAGGCAAAGACGGTTATACCAATCTTGAAATTTATATGAATTCGCTTGTCGCTGAGATTGTGGAAAAAGGGAATGCGGATGGTAAGCTTCTTTCCGGAAATCTTGAGTCGCCAGATGATGCGGTAGAATTACCCGAATATGTTGCTCCTGTAGTGGAGGACTGGGAGGTGTCAAACAATACATATAAGGGTGAAACCGAAGCTACAGGAACATGGACGTTTGATAAAAATGTAACTGTGACAAGCAGTAATGCCGGCCGAGGCTATGCGAAAGGTTCTTCAAAAACCAATAATTACATAAAATTTGCGCGTAATGAAGTTTGGACGGTACAATTGCCCGAAGGGAAAGTCGCAAACAGTATAACAATAACGGGTTGGGCTAATAATGATGCCAGCGAATCTTGGTTAGCTTCGTTAAACGATGATACTTTTGATAGCGATAAATATGTATTTGTTAGTCGAACTGAAGACGATCCGTCATCTCACGATATCACATTCCCAACTCCTGCGAACGTGTTTACATTGAAATTCGCTAATGCAGAATCTGTGCTCATGTTTATATTGAGTGTTTCAGATGGAGATGCTTCCGGAATAAATAATATCTCTATTGATGAAACGGGAGTATCAACAGGCCGTATTTTCAATATTATGGGTGTAGAAGTGTCTGAGCCTCTTGCTCCCGGCATATATATTCAAGACAGCAAAAAATTCATAGTGAAATAGTCAGGGTAAAAAATTTTTAGAAAGAGATACTATAATAATAAAATCGCCCATTGTCGCATTAATAAATCATGTATAATTTCATAAAATCTACGTTGTCGAAATATTTTATCGCATTGACTTGGTTGTTTATGCCATTTTGCATAAACGCACAGTGTCATAATCTGTGTGATTCTATACCGTTCAGTTTCTGTAAGCCTGATTCGGTATATATTCCGGATTTAACGGTAACACTTTCAGATTACGGAGGTCGACCTGATGGAATCACATTGAATACCGATGCTTTCGAGGCCGCCATTTCAGATCTGTCATCGCATGGCGGCGGACATCTTATGGTTACTGATGGGATATGGCTTACCGGCCCGATTAAGATGAGAAGCAATATTGATATGCACTTGTCGGATAATGCTTTAATCCTTTTTAGCCCTGATAAAGACTTATACCCGATATTGCCTGCTGACAAAGGGACGTTAAATCCATTGCGCGCCGCTCCAATCAGCGCATCCGGGCAGACTAATTTTTCTATAACAGGTTCGGGGATTATCGACGGCAATGGCGAAGCGTGGCGGCCTGTGAAAAGATTCAAAGTGAGCGACGCTGAGTGGAAAGCTATGTCATATCTCAACATGAAAGAGCAGTCAGAGGGGAATACAACCGTATGGTATCCGACTCTTGGAAATAAAGACGGAGAGATAACGACAAAACGCCCTCGTTTATTGCGGTTTATTGAATGTAGTAATTTTGTGATAAGTGGTGTCACAGTCCAAAACTCGCCCAGTTTTCATGTAAATATGATTTTATGCCGCAATTTTGTGATGGATGGCATTACCGTCCGTTGCCCATGGAATGCGCAAAATGGTGATGGCATCGATTTAAGCTCTTGCCGAAATGCGCTTCTTGTAAACTGCACGGTGGATGCGGGTGATGATGCAATATGTATGAAAAGTGGAATTGGCGATGCCGGCAGGGAAAAAGGCCCTTGCTCAGAGATCGTAATTTGTAACTGTACCGTGTTTCATGGGCATGGCGGGTTTGTTATAGGGAGTGACACAAGCGGCGGAATGAACAATATCTATGTCAGCAATTGTCGATTTATTGATACGGATACCGGACTGAGATTTAAAAGTGGGCGCGGACGAGGCGGTTTGATAACGAATGTGTTCATAAAAGATATAGTGATGTGCGACATTGCCGGAGAAGCTGTACTGTTTGATTGTTATTATCAGGATAAAACCGATTCTACGCAGTATGAAGTTTCTGAATCACTTTATTCTGATACACCGCATTTTGATGGCATAAGTATTAGAAACATTACTTGCACTGATGCTGAACGGCCGATTGTTATAAAGGGTTTACCGGAAATAATGGTGCGAAATGTGGAGATTTTAAATTCGTCATTTTGCGCGCGTAAAGGTTGTGACATCGAGTACGCCGAAAATATTTCATTAAAAGAGGTGACATTAAAAGTCCTTTCCGGCGCGCCAATCGTGGAGACACATTCGGAAAATATAACATATAAACAACAGTAAAGATGATATAAGTTGGTCTTTTGTGACGCTTTGAGATTTTGACGATAATCATCCGGTCAGTTCTTTCTGCCGAATGATGCCGGAACCTTAATGAAGGCTGTGACCGCTATTGTGGCTGTGCAGCAGAACATGATCCACCAAAAGAATCCTTGGTATCCCAATATCTCTTGAAGCCAACCTGCCGCCATACCAGGGAGCATCATTCCCAGCGCCATAAATCCGGTACAAATCGCATAATGCGCCGTGCGGAACTCTCCTTCGCTGAAATATATCAGATAAAGCATATAGGCGGTGAATCCAAATCCATATCCGAATTGCTCTATGAACACGCAAATGTTTAGGGTAAATAAATCAGTTGGTTCAGCTATAGATAGATATAAGAATGTGGCGCAAGTAAGCGATATGCTCCAAGCCATTGGCCATAGCCACTTCTTCAGACCTCCGTGCGCCACCACTATTCCGCCGATAATTCCTCCGATAGTTAGCCCGATAATTCCTACTGTTCCATAAACCAAACCTACTTCGGTTGTTGTTAAGCCAAGACCTCCTACTTCCGGAGAGTCTAATAGGAATGGATTTATGAGCTTCACGAGCTGCGCTTCGGGAAAACGGTAAAGAAGCATGAAAGCTATAGCTATGCCTATGCCGGGCTTGCGGAAAAACGAAGTGAAAGTTCCGATGAACTCCTTTCCTGCATTGCGTAGGGTAACTCCTTTTATGCTGCGGTCTGAATTGGGTTTCGGCAATATGAATCTATGATATATTGATATCATTATAAAGAACAATGACATTACGCCCATTACTGCCATCCAGGCAAATGGCGCATAATTCGCTGACACTCCGGGTGCTGGTTGCCACCGCTCCTCAAGATATCCGGCGAGCATCACTAAGGCACCTTGACCTATAATGGTCGATATGCGATAGAATGTGCTTCTGATGCCGACATAGAACGATTGTTGATGGCTGTCGAGCGCAAGCATATAAAAGCCGTCGGCGGCAATGTCGTGAGTGGCGCTCAGAAAGGCTACTACCCAAAATACGGCAAGCGACGCGCTGAAAAAAAATGAAACGGGAAGAGTGAACGCCACTCCGGCAAATCCGAATCCGATACACAATTCCATTAATATTGTCCATCGACGTTTGGTCCCTAATATGTCGACGATGGGACTCCATAAAGGCTTGATGACCCATGGAAGATAGAGCCATGAGGTATATAAGGCTATATCTGTATTTGAGATTCCGAGCCGCTTGTACATTATCACCGATAGGGTCATTACCGCAATGTATGGAAGCCCCTGCGCGAAGTATAGTGTGGAAACCCATGCCCATGGATTATGGCTCGTTTTAATAGATGAGACTGATTTTTGCATTTGGATAGTAGTGTGATAATATTTCACGATAGTTATATCCTTCCGATGCCATTACGGCAGCTCCTATTTGACATAGCCCAACTCCATGTCCCCAACCTGCTCCATGAAGAATGAAATTTCCGTCGACCTTTTCTACGATGAATGCTGAACTATAGAGATGGGAGCGTGAAAGCCATTTGCGTATTTCAAGCTCTTTGCCGACTATAATTGAGCGTTTTGTCCCAATTATTTTCAATCGGTAGATTCTTCCGGACGTGCCGCGCGACAATGGGATGATATCAATTATTTCCCCAAAATCAATTTCCGAGCGGCTGCGTATTATTTCAGAAATTTCTTTAACTGAATATGATACCCTCCAACGGTAAAAATCATGTGTTTCACGATCGTAGGAGTTTAAGACCTGTTTCAATGTGCTTTCTGTCCCACGGGCGCAAAATGGATCAGCGGGGTATGACATTATCCATTTTCGAGCGCCATCTTCAGTCGTGAGGTCAGGTAGGTTATTGATAATGTGCATAGCATCTGCTTTCCCTTCCAAATAATTGTAATGAATGGGTTGCCAACAGTTCTCAAATTCTTCGAATACGCCGCCGCAGCATTTAGAAAATCGTGTGTCGCAAATTTCGCCGGAGTCATCCATAAGCACTTCTCCTTGTGTCGCCATTATCGCATAATGAGCTTTTTGCCGCTCATTTTGAGGAATCCCCTGGTATCGTTGACAATGATCATCAGCGCATACATCATAAAGGCTGTGATTTTCTCGATCATACCATCTTGTTATTTCATCATTTGAGACTATTTCAGACGTATGGTTGCGTTCCTTTTTATCGCTTATTTGAGATAACACCCAACTGCGTGATATTACCGCATGAGCCTTTAAGAATTCCATTGGAGCCGACGCGCTCATTTCAGATGCTATTACCGAACGTAGATATTCTTCTACCGAAAGATGATTGATTGCGATTTTCTTGCCATCAATTTCTTTTATTTCCAATGAGCCGGAATATGTGAGGTCAAGATTCCGTTGCCAATGAAAGTCTTTTCCGATCATTACATTTTTCAGCTTGAATCTGCTTGAACGGGATTTTGGAACCATCAACTTATCGTAGTGGGCATATTCTCCGATTAACTCATAGTCAATCTTTTCGGCTTCGATAATCCCGACAGATATCTCAGGGATAGAAACCGGATAAGCGACGTCATTGAAAATTGATTCAAGCGATGATGGCGTGATGGCATTGAAATCTTTGCGGGAGGTAGTTATAAGCGTGCCGAGTACATCTACGGCTCCGGGACTTACTCCAATCTGCGGATAGCATTTCGGACGATGTGTCTTGCGCGGAATTATCACCGCTTCGGCCATATCGTAGGGAAGCGCGTGCACTCCCACGTTTATCATAGGTTCCTCTCCGTCATTGTGAGGCAATTTGGCAATTGCAGCCTCAATAGAGTCAGCAATTTTCCCTATTTCTTCAACAATATATATGCGGTGGAACGGATAGTTGATATCGATTGGCAGATATTTATCGGGAACAGCTTGGAAATGACAATGATCAGGAGCTGACGCCCCGCTTTTAGGCCCGTTGTAGAACACTGTGTATTCTTTTAGAGTTGATGCCGTCTCCACCATGTCGGCTACTCGGCCAATTATTGATTGAGGTGTATGTTCAACCGTGACGATGGTCAAGTGTCCCGGAAATACCGGATAGGGATTCTCCAGAATTTCATAATCCCCATGAGGTGTTGATTTTTGCTGCGGCGGCCGATTTTTTTTGCATAGAAAACAAGGACGGGCGGCGATTGCTTCAGGGGTTAAATTAGCCTTTGTGCTTACAGCACGTCCCGGCAATAATCTTACGTTCCATTCAGCTCCATTCACCACAACAATCTTATGTGTTCTTTTGGAATTAAGCATCTCTCTGCGCCCTTTGATTGCGTCACGGCGTAATGCATCCTTGTAGCTGTCATTTCTATTTTGAGCTTCTATGGTCAATCCAAAGTCGGAATTACCATTCCAGCGCCTGCATAGATACAACGAATCATATATACGGCCTATGCGATAACGCGCGCTTATTGCTAATCCCATAGCGTAATCTTCACCATAACTCACGTCGGGAAAACGAAGTTTTCGCACGATCGGGGTGTAAAATGCTCTTGGCGCGCCAAGTCCGTTTATTCGTAGTGCGTTGTTTCTTCCGTTTTCTTCGCTCCATTCCTTATGAGCTATTAGCCCCGGCTCTATTACATTGCGGTCAAAATCGGTGAGTGTATAGGCTCCGATTATCATGGGACAGCGCTCTTCATAAAATTTGTTGACTATTCTTTGAAGTGTGTTATTGTCGGAATAAATGTCATCACTGTCAAGTTGAATGGCAAATCGTCCGCAATTTTCATTATCAAGAGCAATATTCCAGCATCCTCCTATACCATGCTCGGTGTTTTCGAGACCTATATGGATAAGGCGAGGATCGCTGGCAGCGAGTTTTTTTATGATCTCGGTTGTCCCGTCGGTTGAATGGTTGTCCACAACGATAACATTAAACTCAAAATCGGTAACTTGGCTTAACGCGCTGTCAATGGCGTCGGCTATAGTTCTGACTCTATTATATACCGGAATAATTACAGAAGCTTCTAACCGGATATTGTCGTTAAACTCAATTTCAGATTCAATATCGTCGGGGGATATATATGCGCCGATAGATTTCAAATGAGCAGTAAATGCCTCTTCCATTTCCCGTTGCGCAAGTTGTTTGTCGGCTTGCTGGTATGCGAATTGCGAGTCGGCTTCCTCATGTTGTTTCACGCTATACAGAGGTTTCGGTATGTGAAGTATTGCTCCTGATTTTGATAGCGCCAGTCTTACTGCGTAGAATGCGGCATAGTCATATTCTCCTATTTCTCTAACCGCTTCTTTCAGCCGTTCAGTCTCAACGAGTATTGCCGGGCCAAAATCAAAGCCGTCTCTTACTGAACCTTCATGATAGTCTATTAATGGATGGATTGAATTGTCTGAATCGATATAATCCGAATATATTATAGAGGCTCCTGCTTCAGAGCCTCGCTCAATCATGTTGTTGATTGCATTATCCGAGATATTTATATTAGCTCCGTTTTTTCCTATAAGTATGTAATCGGGCAAAGTGTCTGAAATCAATACCCGTAATTCATCAGTGCGGCACTGATTAAAATTTATGCGATATGTTTCCACTTTGAATTATTTCATTAGGGTTACCTTTACTCGCTTTCCTTTCAGCTTCTCTTTTGCTGATTTTGCAATTGCATCTTTTGCGCACTCAATGGGAACCGCTGCGATTGCGGAATGATCCTTGACAATGATTTTTCCAATCTTATCGGCTTGTAGACCGCATTGCTTTATAAGGAATCCCACGATGTCGCCACGAGAAATTTTTTCTTTCTTTCCTGCGTTGAAGTACAATGTCGCCACGTCACTCCGTATAGGATTGTCCGATTTTCCTGTAGGAGAGTAGTTGCGGTCAAACTCCATGTATTTCGGAATGTTGTCGTTCTCGGATGTGATTACATATATAGTTCCGGTGGCATCTATGCGTGCGGTCCTTCCATTGCGGTGAGTCCAGGTTTCTTCTGTCAGAGGTATATGATAGTGGATGATTGAATGTACAGAATCAATGTCGAGACCTCTGGCTCCGAGATCTGTTGAAACAAGAATCGGTGTAGTTCCGTTATTGAGAAGGTCAACAGCTTTCTCTCTGTCAAGCTGGTCAAGCGCGCCATGATATATTCCGGTGGGTAATCCGGCCTTTTTTAGACTTTGATACACTCGGTCGGCGCTTTCTCGATGGTTGACAAATACGATGACCTTGCCGTTTTGAAGTGATTTCAGCAAATCGATTAGTGTGTCGAGTTTGTCGTTAGCCGGGCTTGGTACTTCTACAATCGACATTCTGTTGATTGGGTGATCCCCATTATCTATGAAATCGAGAATTTCAGGCGACTTTAGCTCCAAAAAATCAGGCATCTCAAGCAACTGTGTCGCGGAAGTGAGCATTATTCTGGCGAGATTGGGCATCGTGCGTATTATCCTTTTCATCTCGTCGTGAAATCCGAGTTCAAGCGATTTATCGTATTCATCGAGTACGAGTATCTTGGTATTGTAGAGATCAACGTGTTTGCGTTGTAAGTGGTCAAGGAGGCGTCCCGGTGTGGCGACAATAATGTCGGGCGCAGGCGCCAGCGATTTTTTTTCATCGCTCACCGAGTGCCCTCCGTAGAGGGCTACGCATTTGTAGCCGGTGGCGATATCTCTTACCACGCGGTAGATCTGAGAGACAAGTTCGCGCGATGGTGCTATGATCACTGCCTTTACCTCTGCTGAAGGTTTGGGTAACGATTGGAGCATTGCGATGCTGAATCCCAATGTTTTTCCAGAACCGGTAGGGGAGAGCAGTATTATGTTTTTTGCACGGCAGTCCATCACTGCTTTTTGCATGGGGTTAAGGCTCTCAATGCCCATTTTCCCCGCTATATTGTTTAGAATTTCCGATTGTTTCATTATCCTAATATCCTATTAATCTAACCAATTTAAGGCCTTTTGTTTTATCTTATCATACCAAATGTTTCATTCTCACATTCCGATGCAAGTTGTGCAGAATATTCAAATAAGCTTCTTACGTGTAATGGGTCAGGTGTATAAATTGCCTTATAACTATCCTCAAGCATTTTTTTGAAAAATACACAAAGGTAAAGGGATAATTACTGATTTTCCTCCATAATAAGAAATATTCATATTGTGAAGCGCATAGAAGTGAGCTATACAAGCGTCATTAATTGATGGTGCTATAAAAAAACAATAACATGGTTTATTAACTGCTTTTTTTAGTTTTCCCAAATGCCGACTTATAGGTTCACTTTCCATTTCATATTGTTTTTGTCCACTTGCCATTGTCACCTCTACAGATAGCATATAATCGCCATAATCACATATAATGTCTGGAGCATTTCCCTGTGCTGTCGAAAGCGGCTTGCCGAAATCATCAAAATTTAGATTTGCGTTTATCTTTCCTCCATCAAGCATAGTCATCGCACGCCATGTATTCCATTCAAGCATCAATGGATTATCATAGAGCTTATTCTGCTCTATCTGCATAAATGTGTTTTGAATATCATCGTAAAGTTTGTAGTCTTTTATTTCTTTCACTTGCTGGTACAATGTATTAGATTTTCTTTGTTCGATAAGATTAGCAAGCAAATTTTTAAAAACATTAATATCAGTGTCAAATGTTATTTTAGTTTGAGTGAATTCTGTATTTAATTTTGCAATAAGACGTTGTTTATCGTCGGTTAAAAGCAATGGCAAAGATGCGTTTCCAAGATATGAAATATAACTCGTCTCATTATCAATGAAACAGGGATCTCGATCGACTGTTTGCAATATATAATCAACGTCTTCAATGCGTTCTGGGACAATACTCAGGGATTTACCGACATAGGATATGTTTACAAGCCCAGTTATACGTAGATAACGAAAACAAGCATCGGCATAATCTCGCATATTGCTTGATTGGGTCTTGAAAAACTTTTCTAATGATATATCGCTACTCTCTCTGGTTTTTATCTTCCCTTTAGCAATCCTATCTTCAAAAATATTTGTAAGTTCACTTCTAAGATACTCTGCTTTGAATCTCCTATAGCTTCCTTTATGTTGGCCCTTCGCTATCCGAAATGTCTTTATCTTATCAACTATTTTATTGAAGTCATGCCAATTGGTTAGTTGCATTCCAAATATTTGTAGTTCATCAAATTTTAATGTACCCATAACGCACACTAATCGAAGTAACTCTAAATATGGTTTTACACAAAATGACGCAGCTTCTGCCGTAGGTTTATGGAATGGTGACGGAATTTGGAATTTCAATAACTGACGTAAAAAAACTTCATCTTTGCGTTTGGAATTCAAAAGAGCCTCCCCGGCTGGAGTAAGTGAAATGTTGGGGGATAAATTTACAAATCCTAAAGATTTCGGTGCCCGATTTATTCGATCTCGAGCGCTTAATGCCGGATCTTTCTCTCCTTTACCGTTAAAAAACTGCTCTTTCCGTAAAATATCCATAAATTCCCTCTGCGTGTTATTATTCCAAATGGAACCAGTGAAATTTTTCACAAGCAGTTCTATCTCCGGAATCATCTTCTCCGGTGTACGAGGAGATGTAGTTAGAAACAATATTTTACTATCTATTCGTGCCATAAGGTTGTTTTGCGTCGAATAATCTCAATTGCGTGGCTACCGTCTCATTATAAGGGATATAGTTACGGGTCTTATTATTCCATAATTTTTTATAGTTGGCGACTACAATATGCCTTGCTGCCGATTTGAATCTATTGCGGATATTAACAACGTAATTTTTGTCATACTCATCTACAATATATCCTTTGTATAATTCTTCGGTAATCGGAGTTCGGCCAATAACCATTAAGGCTTTACAAGGTAAGTTGGTAAAATCGTTAGCCAATCGTCGGTGATTATCTTCATTAAATCCGTCTTTATATTCTTCATTCCCATAATCGGAAAAGACACAATCGTATGGCGGATCGAGAAAAACAAAATCATTTTTTTTCGCAAAGATTGAAAATATCACTATAATCAGTGTTGAAAATCTGTGCCTGCTGCAATAAATTGCTATGAGAAAGTGTGGACAATTTAGTGTTAAGATGTTTATATCGGCCAAATGGAACATTAAACTCTCCACGAGCATTATAACGAATCATTCCGGAATATGCGGTTTTATTAATGAAGTAATACAACAAGGCGTCAGAGTACTCTTTGGCCACCAGCTCATTAAACATATCGCGTATATGATAATACAATTCTTCATTTTTATCTTCGACACGTTCGTTCGGATGTGAAATTTTTAATTTTTCAAAAGCTTTTCGATTTGAGTTGTAAAGTTCCTCTATCTCATCAAGTTCTTTCCGCAAAAGTTCGTAATTATTACGAACTCCTTTATAAAAACCAATTAGCCGTGGGTTTATATCATTGATTATAGCTTGTTCGGGTTCAAGGGAAAAAAATAATGCGCCGCCGCCAAAAAATGGTTCAATATAGCGACCTGAGAATTGAGGAATATGCCACATTATGTTTGGTATTTCCTTCGATTTTCCACCGCGGTATTTTATCATTGGTTTCATGTAGTATCACCTCATTAAATCATTCTGTAAAATTAATGAAAAGTGATGATATTCCATTTAATTGTGACTGGTTTATTTTCGTTATTTTGTTAAAGAGCCGAAGAGAGTTGGTGTTCCTTCGGTAGCGTTTTTTAGAATCTCGGAGGGTCGGGAGGTATTGAATTCTACAATTCTTCCTTCGGGGTCGATCAATATATAGGTGGGGAGCCCGTTTACATTGTAGCAACTGTCGGAATCCTTTTTGTCGAGAATTAGGTTAAGGCCGTTCATACTGTGTTGCTCAGCGAATGTTTCAAGCTTTTTCTTGGATGGCTGCGACACGCATACGGTGACGAAGTTCAAGTTGTTGATTTTGTCTCCGAAATGATTCTTTAATTCAGCAATGTATTGAAACTCTTTGATGCACGGAGCGCATCCGAAGTCCCAAAAGTCAAGATATAGGTATTTCCCTTTGAAATTGGCGAGGGTGTATATTTCGCCATTACTGTTTTTTAAGGTTATATGTGGGGCCGGTTCCCCTTTGCATAGTTTTGTCAAGTCAGACATCAGACCGTATATCTCATTTTTGATTTCACGGTTGCCAGTGGTTTCAAACACATAGCCGAGCACATTTGCCGCTTGATCGGAACCATCATACGAGTATATCGTATTTAAATTTTTAAAATTTGCCAAATCAGCAAAAGCAGGAGAGGGGGATATTTTCCTCCTGATTTTGAATCCATTTTTAATGTCGTTGTCGGTTGAGTTTTCCTTGTCGATTTTAAATACATTAAAATTTAGGTATTCTATCATGAAACTTAGATATTCGGGAAATATCAAAAAAGAATCGCAATAAGAGTTATAAGGAATAAACGTAGAATCTCCTGCATGTAATATCGGATTAAGAGATTGTAAATCGGTCTCACTAAACAGCAACCACTTAAGATTTTTATAGAATCCCCTGTAATTAAAATTATTACTGTCCGCTAAAAAA
>CAZELD010000034.1:0-24404 GCA_964512855.1 uncultured Muribaculum sp. | reverse complement strand
TCGAATCTCGTCCTCTCCGCAATAAAGCCTGTTTATCAGGCTTTTGTTGTATCTATACCCAAATTTGCTCCCCAAACGGGTTTTGCTACTGACCCCATTGTGTGGCCACAACTCCATATACAGAAGCCGCTGGTTGACACTGTATCCCCGAAGCAGATACTTTATTTGGATTTCGGGCGGTGTAGGTGTTGGATGAAAAAGTTGTTGTATCGGCCGGGATTAATGTGTAACTTTGTGGGTTGAAATTTTAGAGTAGTGGATAAATTGTATTTAAGGCTTTTTTGGACGTTTTTTAAAATCGGAGCGTTTACATTCGGAGGCGGATGGGCGATGATTTCGATTATAGAGCGTGAGATAGTCCAAAAGAATAAGTGGATTGGCAAGGAGGAGTTTCTTGATTTGCTTGCCGTGTCGCAATCGCTCCCAGGTATTCTTGCGGTTAACATCTCAGTGTCGATAGGAGATAAGTTACGCGGTTTTAAAGGGAGTGCCGTAGCTGCTTTAGGCACGATTCTTCCGTCATTTCTTATAATTATTGCGATAGCGATGTCCCTTACTCCCGATTTGATAAAGAATAATCCGGTGGTAGCGAAGATATTCATGGGTATACGCCCATGTGTGGTGGCGCTGATTATCGCTCCGGTTATAACGTCGGCTAAAGCGGCGAAAATCAATATGAAAACTGTGTGGATTCCTGTCGTGGTCGCCGCGCTGATATATGTCGGTTTGAATCCCATCGTGTTTATTATCCTTGGCGGCTTGGGCGGATATCTCTATCTGCGCCGTGCTGAAAAGCTGATAAGAAAGGAGGGTGACAAGCGATGAGCGTGTATCTGAAACTTATATGGGCCTATCTGAAAATAGGCTTGTTCGGCTTCGGCGGAGGATATGCAATGTTAGCTTTGATAGAGCGCGAGGTTGTGAATCCGGGATGGATTACGGAGCAGATGTTTACCGACATCGTAGCCATTTCCCAGATGACCCCGGGGCCCATCGGCATAAACAGCGCCACTTATATCGGCTATGTAGTCACAGGTGGCGTGTGGGGTTCTATTGTCGCCACATTGACAGTGATGCTTCCCTCGTTTTTGCTTGTTATCTATGCGAGTCACTTCATACGCCGACATAAGGATTCTACCGTGATAAAGGGCATATTCACCGGTTTGCGCCCGGTAGTAATCGGACTTATCGCCTCGGCGGCGCTCCTGTTGATGAACAAGCAGAATTTTCCCGACTACACGGTGAGCGTGGCTATATGCGCGGCGGCGTTCTGCCTGAACTATTTCACGAAACTCCATCCGATTTATATAATATGTCTTGCCGGGATTACCGGCCTAATCGTTTATTGACAATGACTTATCAAGAGGCTCTTGATTTCTTATATGTACAGCTTCCGGTGTTTCAGCGCATAGGCGCCGATGCCTACAAGCCGGGGCTTCAAACGTCGCTCGCTCTTGCTGAGGCTTTCGGCAATCCTCACCGGTCATTTAAAAGCATTCACGTGGGCGGCACAAATGGGAAAGGCTCTACCTCCCATACCCTCGCTGCAATTCTTCAACAATCCGGATATAAAACGGGACTTTACACGTCGCCCCATCTTGTGGATTTCCGTGAGCGTATGCGTGTCAACGGCGAAATGATTTCGCAAAAAGAAGTCGTGGATTTTGTGGAGCGCTATCTTGCTATGAAACTCGACTTGCAGCCTTCGTTTTTTGAGCTTACGATGGTGATGGCGTTTGAATTTTTCAAGCGTGCCGGCGTTGATGTCGCAGTGGTGGAGGTCGGTCTCGGCGGCCGCCTTGACAGCACCAACATAATTTCGCCCGAGCTGTCGGTAATCACTAATATATCCTTCGACCACACCCAATTTCTCGGAGATACGCTTGAGAAAATCGCAGCGGAAAAGGCCGGGATAATAAAGCCCGGAATTCCGGTGGTGATAGGCGAATCGGATGGAGCCGTTAGGCGTGTTTTTGCTAAGAAAGCCCTATTAGAGAAAGCCCCTATACGATATGCCGACGATACTCCGTGTTATATGGATGCCACGTCGGTCGACGGAGGGATCAAATACACGGGCACCACTTACGGCGATGTTGTGGGAGAGCTTTCCGGAATATGCCAGATGAAGAATACGGCAACTATACTTAACGCTGTCGACGAATTGACGAAACAAGGCTGGCATATCACCGGAGAGGCGGTTAAAGAGGGATTTGCTCACGTATGCGAGCTTACAGAATTGATGGGGCGTTGGATGAAAACGGGCGAAAATCCGCTTATCATCTGCGATACCGGGCATAACTCGGGCGGATGGCAATACCTGTCACAGCAAATTGCCGAGTTGCCCGGACGTAAGCATATAGTCATAGGTTTTGTCAATGACAAGGATATCACAAAGATACTTTCCATGATGCCCAAGGATGCGGATTATTACTTCACTCAAGCGTCGGTAGAGCGGGCGTTGCCGTCGGAGAGACTTGCCTCCTTAGGCGAGGAAGCCGGATTGTCAGGAA
Source organism: uncultured Muribaculum sp. (assembly GCA_964512855.1). GTDB lineage: Bacteria > Bacteroidota > Bacteroidia > Bacteroidales > Muribaculaceae > Muribaculum. Next base: position 21,894 of record CAZELD010000034.1, on the reverse strand, counting down.
AGGCTTACGGCTCGGTAAGGGCTGCCATACAGGCCGCTAAGGCTGCCGCCGGAGCGAATGACACGGTGTTTGTGGGTGGAAGCACATTTGTTGTGGCTGATTTTTTAGGTGACATCTCTCAATAATAAGAAAATGGTTCAAAATTGGAAAGAGATATAAACGTGTGCAAGTTAACGAGACGCATATGATGCCCGCCGATTTGCGGCTTTAGGTTTTTAGGAGATTTATGCTTAACTTTGTGGAAATAAAGAAAAAGTAAGTTTTTATGGCACAGAAACCGTCAATTCCAAAAGGAACGCGCGACTTTTCGCCAGTAGAAATGGCGCGTCGCAATTATATATTTGACACGATACGTGAAGTTTTCCGTCTTTATGGATTTCGCCAGATTGAAACTCCGGCAATGGAAACTTTGTCCACGTTAATGGGAAAATATGGAGAAGAAGGTGATAAACTGTTGTTTAAGATTCTGAACTCCGGTGACTATCTGCACGGCGTTGACAAAACTCTTCTTGATAGCGGCGAGGCCTCCGGAAAATTGACCTCCGCATTGTCAGAGAAGGGATTGCGTTATGATTTGACTGTGCCATTCGCCCGCTACGTGGTGATGCACCGCAATGACGTGCAATTCCCGTTCAAGCGTTTCCAAATCCAGCCTGTGTGGCGCGCCGACCGTCCTCAGAAAGGACGTTACCGTGAGTTTTATCAGTGTGACGCTGACATAGTAGGCTCCGATTCGCTGCTTAACGAGGTGGAATTGCTTCAATTGATTGATGAAGTTTTCAACCGTCTTAAAATAAACATTACAATCAAGCTCAACAACCGAAAGGTGCTTGCCGGTATCGCCGAAATGATTGGCGAGCCAGAAAAAATGACCGATATAACCGTAGCCATTGACAAAATCGATAAAATTGGAATCGTTAACGTGAAGGCTGAATTGAGAGAGCGCGGTCTCGCCGAGAGTGCCATCGAAGCGCTTGAACCGGTTCTTGCCATTGACGGCGATATTGATGAACGTCTTGCCAAACTGACCTCTGTTCTCGCTGATTCTGCCACCGGAATGAAGGGAATTGAAGAGCTTCGAACAATCATAGACGCCACACGGCATCTCGGGCTCCATGCCGAACTCGACTTGGATGTGTCGCTCGCCCGCGGATTAAACTATTACACCGGCGCGATCATAGAGGTGAAAGCGCGTGACGTGCAGATCGGCTCAATCACCGGCGGCGGCCGATATGACAACCTCACAGGAGTGTTTGGAATGCCCGGAGTATCGGGAGTTGGCATCTCATTTGGCGCCGACCGCATCTATGATGTTTTGAACACATTGGATCTTTATCCTGCCGATGCCGCTCAAGGAACAAAAATCATATTCTTGAATCTTGGCGAGAATGAGGCTGCCGCATCAATAACGGCCGTAAAGCAATTGCGCAAACTCGGCATAGCCGCAGAGATTTATCCCGATGCGGCGAAGATGAAGAAGCAGATGACTTATATCGACGCTCTGAAAATACCTTACGCCGCAATTATCGGAGAGACTGAACTCGCCGAAGGCAAGGTGACGGTGAAGAATATGGCTTCGGGCGAACAGTCGGCGATCGCAATCGATGAACTCGGCGAATATATTTTAAGCAAGCACTAAATGATGCCGAGGCCGGCGAAAAATACGAGCGCTATGCCTATCGGCGCGATGTAACGCAGGCTGAACACAATCGAGTTTAAAACCCATGGTAAAAGCGTGCCTGCCCCAAGTAGTTGCGCTTTTACTATTTTCTTGTCGATAACCCAGCCCACAAATATTGAAATCACCATGCCGCCGAGCGGTAGAAGAATGTTGCTTGAAACGTAGTCGAAAAAATTGAAAATAGACAGGCCGCATATCGTGAAATCGCTAAGTGAACCAAATGACAAGGCGCAAAGCGTGCCGAAGAAAATAGCGATACCGGTGTTAAGGAGTGTGGCGGCACGGCGTGTCATTGACAACTGTTCTGTGAAAAAGGCTATCGCGATCTCGCTCATGGAAATGGTGGAGGTCAATGACGCTAAAAACAACAGGAAGAAGAACAATGTCGACCAACCGATGCCAAAAGGCATCTGATTGAAAATTGATGGTAGAACCTCAAACACAAGTTTGGGCCCCGCCGCAGGCTCGGCGTTGAATGAGAATACGGCAGGAAAAATGATTATGCCCGAGAGGATAGCGACAAGGGTGTCGAGCAATGCAGTGGTAGAGGCGCTTTTCACGAGAGGTGTTTTGTCTGAAAAATAGCTTGCGTAGGTGAGCATTGTGCCAAGTCCGAGAGAAAGCGAGAAGAACGCCTGTCCCAACGCCCCCAACAACACACTCGAGTTTATTTGGGAGAAATCAGGCTTGAATAAAAATTTAAGGCCTTCCGACGCCCCGGGCAATGTGAGAGAATTAATGCAGAAAAGGATAAGTAGCGCAAACAGCACTGGCATTAAGATGTTTGACATTTTTTCAATCCCTTTTTGAACGCCTCGTAGTAAGATGCAGCCATTGATTAACAAGAATATTATGCTCCACATAGGTGAACGCCATCCGGTGGAAAACGAGTCGAATAGCAGATGACGGTTTTCGTCGGACATCGATGTTAGAGTGCCCCTTATTGACTGGAAAAAATATTCGAGCGTCCATCCGGCGACAACCGAATAGAATGACAGAATCATCAATGACGCGACAATGCCCATATAGCCAACCCATGCCCAGCGGCGGTCAGCGTGCAGTTTGCGATAAGCGCCGAATATGTTGCTGCGTGTGCCGCGACCCATAATGAATTCGGCGCAAATCACCGGTATGCCAAGCATGAGGATAAATAGAATGTAGATCAACAGGAACGCGCCGCCTCCATGCACCCCCGTTTCGTAAGGAAATCTCCATATATTGCCAAGACCTACAGCCGAGCCGACTGTGGTCGCTATCACTCCGAGCCGGGTGGTGAATTGCGCGCGTCTATTGTTGTCCATCGGTTTTATCAGAAAAAGTTAGCAAGAAGGATTACAGCAATCAATATCGGAGCCATATATCTTACAATTACCTTTATCGGGCGGTAGAAGTGGCTTTCAACATTGCCATTGTTGGTTAGTTCGTTGTAAAAATATTTCTTAGGCGCAAACCATCCCAAATATATGCAAGTGCCTATTGCCACCACAGGCAGCATGATGTTTGTCGCTATTGTATCAAGGAAATCGAAGATGTTAAGCCCGGCAATTTTGAGCCAAGACAACGAACCCTGCGAAAGGGAGCACACTGAACTGAGCAGGAATAACGGCAGAATCACTGTACAGCAGGCAGTCACGCGTTTTAGTTTAAATCGATCTTGGAGGAAAGCTACCGACACTTCGGCCAACGATATCGTCGAGGTGAGAGCTGCAACCATCAGCAGGAGGAAAAACAGAATCGACCATAGACGTGTGGCGTGCATCTGTGCGAATACTTCAGGCAATGTGACAAACACGAGCGTGGCGCCCTCCAAATTGTGAGACGCAAGTCCAAATGATTTTACCGCCGGGAAGATAATGAATCCCATCATGACCGCCACGAGCAGATCAAGTAGAGACACTGTGACAGCCGTGCGCGTCAGTTTGGTGTCTTTCGGAAAATAGCTCGAGTAGGTGATGAGTATGCCCATTCCGAGCGAAAGTGAAAAGAACGCTTGTCCGAGTGCGTTGATGACGGTCGTCGGAGTAATCTTACTGAAATCAGGTTTCAGGAAAAATTCAAGGCCTTCTACTGCCTTGGGAAAGTTACAGGCGACTACCGCAAAGATGAGTAGGAGAAGGAATAGGAGCGGCATCAATATGTTTGACATCTTTTCAATGCCCTTTCTAACACCCATAATCAGAATCGCCAAATTCAAAGCAAGCATTATATAAGTCATCACGAGTGGCCGCGCGCTCGTCATGATATATTCTTCCATTTTAGCGCCAAATTGAGAATCGAGGTTTTCAAGACCTTTAATAGATTCAAGTCCGGCAATCGGGGTATAAAGATCGCCGGTGATTGATTGCCATAGATATTCAAGTGTCCATCCTGCCACCACCATGTAGAATGACAAAATCAGGTAGGAGGCCAGGATTGCGATAGCGCCGACAATCCACCATGGAGTTCCAGATGCAAGTTTGCGGAATACGCCGACTGCATCGCTGCGGCAACCGCGCCCGAGGGTAAATTCAGCCAACATGACCGGAATACCGAGGAGAAACACGCAACAAATATAAAGAAGGAGGAACGCCGCGCCGCCGTTGGCTTGTGCTTCAGCGGGAAATCGCCATACGTTCCCGAGACCGACGGCCGAGCCTACAGTGGCGGCGATAAGACCTATTTTGCTCCCGAATTGGGCTTTTTGTGCCATAAAAGTTGTTCTCTTATTGATTATGGCTGCAAAATTACTTAAAATCTTTCAATTTGGCGCTTTTATGATTGAAGAAAATGAAAAGTGTTAACATTCAATCCGGTTTCACTAAACAACTCACATCTTTTGCCCGACATTATGGTAAAATGAGGGAATATGGTTAAATTTGCAACTTAAAGAACTTGTAAAAAATGCGAGAATTTTTAGCTAAATTGCCCATAGGCCTTGCTTCGGGTGTGGTTTTAGCCGCCGTCCTTTATCTCACGCTGTATCCTGATCCTCTGCCGGACAATGATATGCATCTTTTCCCGGGAGTGGATAAAGTCGTTCATGCTCTTATGATGTTGGGCATCTCGGGGTGTGTGGCATTTGATTATATGCGTTCACGTTTTGGAATAGGGGAAAAAACGCCGCCAAAAAGTTTTTTATTGTGCCTGCTTTTGGCGACAATCCTTTTTGGCGGCGTTATAGAATTGCTCCAATCCTTAATGGATCTTGGTCGGAGTGAGGATATGCTTGATTTTATAGCCGATTCCGTTGGCGCTTTAGTGGCGTTTATTATTGAAATGACCTGTTGGTCTCGGCTGCGTACGTGGCTTATTGAGCGTTGAACGTCTCGGGATGTTCCATCGCGCGGACTACAATGTTGTTCAGCGTGTCACCGTGCAAATTGCGGTCGATGATGGCGCCGTCAGGGCCGATAAGCATGATGTGAGGTATGCCTGAGATGCCGTAGAGGTCGGTGGGTGTATTCTGGGCGTTGATAATCTGCGGCCATGGAAGCCCAAGCTGTTCTATGGCTTCTTCTGTGTCTTCGGGTTTGTCCCATACAGCTACTCCAAGCACGTCAAGGCCTTTGCTGTGATATTTCTCGTATAGTTCTTTCAATTGCGGCATTGCGCGACGGCATGGACCGCACCAGCTTGCCCAAAAATCAACGATGGTGAAATGGCCTTTCCCAACATACTGGCTGAATGAAACCGTGCTGTCGCCCTCGATAGTGAAGTCTTTGAACTTGGTGCCGGGAGCGGTGGCCTTAAGATTGTTGTTTAGCTCGATAAGTTTTTGTATGCGAGTGTATTCAAGATATTCGGGATGCACTTTGATGATGCTGTCGAGCTGATCGGGAGTAAGTTCATACGCAAGATTGGTGAATGCGAAATATCCGATAGGGTTTCCTGCCTGTGTGGTTATGGCGGTTTGCGTCAACTCTTTATATGCGTCATATATTGCTTCTTTTGCCGAATCGGTTTCCGCTTTTCCGAATTCTACTGACAGTGAGTCGCCGGCGGCTGTGAATTCTTCAAATTCTTTGTTGAGGGGAGTCCCTTCAGCGGTTCCAAGTGAGTCGATCGTGATGTCGCCTGCTTCAAGAATGAATGTCGAAGCGCGGCGGCTTCCAATGATTAGACGGGCCGGAATCGCAGTGGCTACAGTGCCGTTAATTGTGATTGACTCGCCTTCCACGAGCACGCTGTCCAACTTGTCGCCGGTATCGTAGTTTACGATGTAAGCCATTTTTCCTGCGTCGTCAAGTTTGGCTGGCGCGGTGACTGTGTACTTGCCACCCTCTGACTGATTTGCGCATGATACTGCCAATGCTCCCAAGGCAATGGCGATAATACTTGAATGTTTCATTTAAACTTTTATTTATTGGTTTATTAACAAGCTATTAGTGTTTGTTGGATTTCACCATTTCAATCAGCAGCACGTCAGGCACAATGAATATCTCCAATCGCCGATTGGCTCTACGATTGTCCATTGTGTTATTGGAATATAATGGATCGCTTGCTCCAAGCGCGTACGGCACCAAAGTGGCATGATTGTCGTTGCTTTCGCGCAGCAGGTATTCACTCACATTGTTGACGCGCGCTTCGCTTAAATCATCTGTATATTTCTCTGAACCGGTATTGTCAGTGTGGCACACTGCGATCAGTTTATACATTCCTGGCTGATTGAGCAAATTTTCATATATGTGGAGTATGTTATGAGCGGTTTTACTCAGCGTTGTGTCATTCGGAGCGAAAAGAAGATCGGTGGGAATCGTGGCCACCACTACTTCGCCGTTTCTCATCGTTTCGACCCGTTCGCGTTTTTGAACTGCGATTTTCTTTGCGAGCGTGTTCATGTGTGAAACGATGGCGTCATGATATTTTTCAGGAATTGCCGGAACTGCAAGATTTTCATCAAGCGACAATTCAAGTGGGTCAGGGAGATTCTCTTTTTTTTGAGATCCCTTTGTCTTTTTTTCGCTTTTTTCTGTCGATACGTTGTTCCCCGATATTTTTTCTTTTAAGAACGAAAAAATGTTCTGCCCGTTCATCGGCATTGCGTAAATGGCAAGCATGAGCAGGCAAAGTAATTTCAAGTTCGGTATTCGGGTAAAGATCATCGGCCTTAGTTTATAAGTCTGCAAGACCTATCGATTTTTCATATTCGAGTTCTCCTTCCACTATATAATGAACGTCGGCTGTGTCGACAACCGCAAGCTTGTCCTTTTTCAACATTCGGTTTACGTAGTCAAGGATTTCGGGCAATTCAGGCTCTGAATCATCTGCGTCATCATTGTTTGATATTTCAAGTAAGCCGTTTTGCTCATAGTAATCCCATATCATATCTATGATATTAAGGATTTCATCGTCGGAATATAAATCCCGGATCTTTTCAGGCATATAATTGCGGATGAATTTTATTGCGTCATCCTCATCAAATTGCAGTTCATTGTTTTCAGCCATGGCTTGAATTTTTGCGTTCAACATTGCTAAGTTAATAAATCTATGTTATGGAGCCAAGTGTCGATGCCGGAATTTCATATATTTTAGCTCAATTTTTCAAATCGCAACATAGATAAGTGCGAGATGAGGATATAAAAAAGAGCATGATCATTACGATCATGCTCTTTTATTAGAAATTTTGTTAGATTAAATTCCTTGGAGTTTGAATGTGATAGGCAACGTGTACCATACGGCAACAGCCTGTCCATTCATCTTACCTGGGATGAAGTCGGGAAGAGTTTTAACAACTCGCATAGCCTCTTTGTCGAGATCCGGGTCTTTACCGCGGGCGATTTTAACCTCTCCAACTTTTCCGGTCTTGGTTACAACGAATTGTACTACCACACGACCTTGGATGTTGTTTTCGGCAGCTACAGGCGGATATTTCAAGTGCTGCTGAATGTATTTGAGAAGCTCACCGTCGCCGCCGGGGAACTGAGGCATCTGCTCAACGGCAGTGAACACCTTGCTCTCCTCAACAGGCTTCTTTTCTTCAACGATGATTTCATCCTTGTGTTCACGAACCACGTTACGGTCGTCGGTACCTTTGTCGAAGTCGGTCTGACCGAATGCGGTTGTGGTCTCTTTTAGTTCATCGCTGGATTTAACCTCGTCGTCTGCGCTAACCTTGTCGTCCTCAACGATTGTGATCTCAGTCACCTTGACAGTGTTAAGAATCTCTTCGGGGAGGGCTTGCGGCTGTTCCTCTTCGTAGCGTTCCTGTTCAGGTTCATCCTCTTCATCTTTCTTGTCTTCATCGGTAGAATTGTCAAGATTTACGAGTGCCTGTTCAGTAACGTCCTCCGGTCTTTCTTCTGCTTTAGGTAGCACGGTATTGACCAAGAGTGGAAGTAGGAAGGCGATTGCGATGATAATGACAACGACAATCATTGCCTTATTGTGACGAGCGTCAGATCCCTTACGCAATTCATAGGCGCCAAACTCCTTGTTTTTGCCTTCAAAAACTATATCGCGCCATTCTTTTGATGAAAGATCTACATCTTTTGCCATTTTCTTTTGTCAATTAATTGTTAAACCATTCATCACTTTTTTGGATGCTTTGCGAGGTAGTCGAATACCAACGCTGAATCTACGGCGTTAATATTGTCAATCTGGTAGCGTGAAATCTGATTGATTTGCATTTCGTCAAGAGCGCCGATCAAGCTTTCCCATGATGCGTTGGGGCCGGCTTTGATTACGACTACAGGACGATCTACGATGAGCGAGTCATTACGGATCTCCTTGGCTCTCTTCTGATACTCTTCGTCAGTAATGGCCTTATTCTTCCAATCTTGTTTCAAAACTGCGATTTTGCCTAACACGGTTTTGTTTCTGTCATGGAGAATTTTGCGGATACCTTGAATCTCTCCGTTCTGATTTCCGATAAATTTCTCAACTTGCAATGTATTGTTGTCGAGAATCCCGTCTTTGTTTTCGTCGGTGATATCGGCTTTTCCGAAATAGTAGTAGATAAGGTGAGCCGGACGTCCGGTTTCTTCATCATACTTCACATTTCCTTCTTCATCGCGTTCGGTGTCAAGGATGAGGGTTACTGCTTGTGATTCCTTAGCTTTGTTCTGCTGCTCCTGCTCTACCTTTTCGTTTGACGGAAGAGATATCTGCAGTGTCTGCGATTTGATCATCGTGGTACAGAGCATGAAGAACGTGATAAGGAGCATATTCATATCCACCATCGGGGTGAAGTCGACGTGGATTGACATCTTCTTTTGGGCGCCTTTTTTCTTTTTGCCGCCGTCGGATTGTTCTATCTGTGCCATAGTGATTAATCGTTTTCTGTTTTGAGTGCGGTCATTAAGCTAAACTTATTCATCTTCAAGGTCTGCAAGTTGTCAAGAACATTGTGCACCGTTGTGTAGGGCGTGTCCTTGTCTGCTTTGATTGCGATACCTTCGCCGCTCTTGATTGCTGCTTCAAGATTGGGGTTGAATGAGTTGTAGATGGCGCGCATCCAGATTTGGAACTCATTAGGTCTGGTCAAGTCCTTGTTGTCGTCAACCGGAATACCGGTCATCGGATTGTTCATGTCAGAAATTACTTCGTCCTGCTTAATCTGCGGGAGATTAAGGAATTCGGGAAGATTGGCGATTCTGATTCCGAACATATTGATTTTTGAGAACTTTTCAACCTGTTCGTTAGTGAGCTGTACTTGTTTACTATGAGTCTTGTTATACTCGGCTACGGCTGTTCTGACAAGCTCGGCTCTTACTTTTTCGCTTGAATAAGTCGAGTCGGCATCACCGGAAACCGATAGGAATACCTTCCCCTCTGGTGATATGAGGACAGTGGTGGTGTTGGTTACCGGTACTTTGATCTCCGACACTGACGACGGGGTGAGCACCGTAACCGGCTCCTTCTGTAGGAAGGTAGAGGTCAACATGAAGAAAGTAAGCAAAAGAACAGTCACGTCACTCATCGCGGTCATGTCGATGAGGGTACTCTTTCTTTTAATTTTTACTTTTCCCATTGTTTTTCTTTTAATAGATTTTTAATCGAATATTATCTGAAAGACAATGGATTAGTGAGTAGCTGCAAATGTTTGCACGATTGAGAACCCGATTTCGTCGATTGCGTATGTTAGGTTGTCAATCTTGTTGGTGTAGAAGTTGTAAGAAATTACTGCGAATGCACCGGTTGCGATACCGAAGGCGGTATTGATAAGTGCCTCTGAAATACCGGTAGAAAGTTCTGTTGAGTCAGGTGCTCCTGATGCGGCAAGTGCCTGGAATGATTTGATCATACCCATCACAGTTCCGAGAAGTCCGACAAGTGTACCGAGAGTGGTGAGCGTTGCTACGATAGGCAAGTTCTGCTGAAGCGCAGGCATCTCAAGCGCGGTAGCTTCTTCTACTTCTTTCTGAAGAGTGGCGATTTTCTGCTCTTTAGAAAGAATGGTGTTCTTGTCCATTTCTTCATAGCGTACAAGTGCTGCTGATACTACTGCGGCGACGCTGCCTTTTTGTTTTGCGCAAAGAGCTTGTGCTCCGGCGATATCGTTTTTCTTCAAGCATGCTTTAACGCCGGCAACGAATTTTGAGATGCTGCCTTTGCCTTTTGCGCTTGAAAGGGCGATCCAACGCTCAACTGAAATTACGATAACGGTAAGGAGCAAAGTTTGAAGAATAGGCACGATGAATCCGCCTTTGTAAACTGTTCCCCAAAGGTCTTGCGGGTGACCTGCTTCGTCGAAGTGGATGTCATTTCCGAACCAGAAGATGAACAAGCATACTGCAACGATAAAGCAAGCAATAATTACAAGAAATGCGTTCTTAATACCACGTACGTTAGAACCTTCGTTCTTAGGCTGTTTTTGAGCCGGTTTGGCTCCAACATTAGGCTTTTGAGTTTCCATAATTGTTTGATTGATAATGAATTAAAGTTATGTTAAAAGTTTCTGTTTTTGTTCTCTGCAAGTGTCGTGTTTCGTGAGTTTCCATGGTTCCTGCAAACAATCAGCGTCACTCTATTGCGGGTGAATGTAGTGGAGCTATTTGTATTAGGTGTTGACTCTTCGATACTTCTCCAAGCATTCCCAACCGTTATTATACGGCTTTGAATGTGCAAATTTATTATTATATTTCTAACAATCCAAATTTGAATAGTTATTTTTTTCCCATTTTGAAGCTCTAAATTATATATTAATCCTTAATCGTGTTTTATAACATAAAATTTTGTAATTTTGCGCTCGGAAATTGTAAAATATGTATTACGCTTCCTAATTTGAATTTCATAAAAGATATATCGTGGCAACCATTAATGATGAAATAAACCGTCGGCGCACTTTCGCTATAATTTCACATCCCGACGCTGGAAAGACGACTCTGACCGAGAAATTGCTGCTTTTTGGCGGCGCGATTCATGTGGCGGGCGCGGTGAAGTCTAACAAAATAAAGAAAACTGCGACATCTGACTGGATGGAGATTGAAAAGCAACGCGGTATTTCGGTCGCGACTTCTGTTATGGGATTTAATTACGGGGATTATAAGATAAATATTCTCGATACGCCGGGACACCAGGATTTCGCTGAAGATACTTACCGAACTCTTACGGCGGTCGACAGCGTGATAATTGTGGTCGATGTGGCTAAAGGTGTGGAGCAACAGACGAGAAAGTTGATGGAAGTATGCCGTATGCGCAACACTCCGGTCATCATTTTTGTTAACAAACTCGATCGTGAAGGCCGTGACCCATTTGAAATCCTTGACGAACTTGAAGCCGAGCTTAAAATAGCCGTGCGTCCTCTTTCGTGGCCTATAAATATCGGGGCTAAGTTCAAGGGGGTATATAATATTTATGAAAATTCGTTGGATCTGTTCTCTCCGAGCAAAACTCAGGTCACAGAGCGTGTGGAAATTGAATCGCTTGATGATCCCCGCATTGATGAAGCGGTAGGGGAGAAGGATGCAGCAAAGCTTAGGGAGGATATTGAGCTTATTGAAGGGGTTTATCCTGAATTTAATGAGGAGGAATATCTTGCCGGTGCTGTGGCGCCGGTGTTTTTCGGCTCAGCGCTGAACACTTTTGGGGTCAAAGAACTGCTTGATTGCTTCGTTAAGATTGCGCCGGCGCCACGCCCAGTGAAAGCGGAGGAGAGGAATGTGGATCCACATGAAGAGCAGTTTTCCGGGTTTGTATTTAAAATCCACGCAAACATGGATCCAAATCATCGTTCTTGTATTGCGTTCGTGAAGGTATGCTCTGGTAAATTTGAACGAAATGCCAATTATAAGCACGTGCGTTCGGGAAAGATGATGCGTTTCGCCGCCCCTACAGCTTTTATGGCGCAGAAAAAGAGTATCGTTGATGAAGCATATCCGGGTGATATCGTCGGAATTCCCGATACCGGCAACTTTAAGATTGGCGACACTCTGTCGGCGGGTGAAAACTTGCACTATAAGGGTTTGCCAAGTTTCTCCCCCGAAATGTTCAAATATATAGAAAACACCGATCCTATGAAGTCAAAGCAACTTGAAAAGGGCATACAGCAGTTGATGGATGAAGGTGTGGCGCAGTTGTTCACTAACCAATTTAACGGAAGAAAAATAATTGGCACCGTGGGGCAATTGCAATTTGAAGTTATACAATATCGCCTACTCCATGAATATGGAGCCACTGTGCGTTGGGAGCCGATCTCTCTGTATAAAGCTTGTTGGATAGAGAGTGATGATGAAGCGGCGCTCGAAGCGTTCAAGAAGCGTAAACATCAGTTTATGGCTGTCGATCGGGAAGGGCGTGACGTGTTTCTTGCCGATTCAAACTATGTGTTGCAGATGGCGCAAAATGACTTTCCCAAAATTAAATTCCACTTCACCTCGGAATTCTAAGCAAGGTATTAAACACCTCTAATTTCTCAAATCCGGGATAACAGATTTAAAATTTGAGGCAGCATAGGTTGCGCGCCGTCGTTCAATATTGTGAAAACTCTTTCGTGCGGATTTGCGATAGGGGTGGATTGCGATGCGATGCGTTGCCTTACTTCCTCCGGAGATAGGCCGTTGCGCCTCACGACGCGGGCGATACGTATATCTTCAGGAGCGGTTACTTCCCATACTTCATCGACCATTTCGCTTATGCCGCTCTCATAAATTATGGCGCTCTCCACCCAAAGAGGCTCCGATGAATGACGTGCGCGCCAAGCGGCGAGATCCTCTTTTACTGCGGCGTGTACTATCGAGTTTAGTGCCTTTAGCTTTTCCCTGTCAGTGAAAACAATTGAAGCGAGATGCTTCCTGTCAATTTCCCCGTTACGGGTTATTGCCTCTTGACTTATTTTTGTAGCGATTGCCTCTTTGATGTCACGATTTGTGTCCATCAAGGTTTTGGCTCGGCTGTCGCAATCGTAGACCCGGCGCCCCAAAGCCCTCAAAATGTGTGACACCATCGATTTGCCGCATCCTATGCCTCCGGCTATTGCTATCAGCGGTTTCATTCTACGGTAACTCTTTGTTCGGTGATGTATTCAACGCTGTCGGGTATGGCCTCTACCGAATGATATGATTCCGGCAATAGCGAGAGGCTTACCGGAAGTTTCCCGGTCGAATTGTGCTCGATGTCGTTATAGTCTACGTAGGCGTTGATTTCGTATGGCTCGGAATTGTACTCGCTCATTGGCACGAGATACTCTATTTCAATGCGTGACGGAAATGTGTGCAGGCTGATATGGTCAGGTAGATTTTTTGCTATCACAGTAGCCATTTGTTTGCGTGCTATAAGCGGCTCTACAGGGATTGTGACCGTGATTTCATCGGGAATAATCTTTACTCCGGGCACAGGCTTAATGCTCACGGTTATAACTGTTGTGTCAGAAAGTGAGCCGCGCACTATCGGAGCCGTTTCTACTGAGGTCAAGTGATGCGGCAGGTCTTCAACCGAGAATAGCCACACCGAATCGGTGCTTGCTGTGACAGGCCCGTTTATTATGCTTCCGAATATCGGTTTCAAGTCAGTGATCACTTTCACCGCCACTTTTCGCCCGGGGCTGGTGGTATAATACAAGCTTAGGGAGTCGGGCAGCATTGTCACTATCTGGCTTCCTGATCCGAAATATTCGCGTAATTTCGCGCCGAGGTCGGCTTTGTTGAGCAAGAATTTATTTTTAGACGATGAATAGTCCGACCAGTTTATTTTCATCGTTTTCATAGTCCCCAATTTATATTTCACGAGTGCAGATCCCTTATCTCTGACGCTTACTTTAATCACGTCGGGGACATTTGAAATAACCGTCACGCTGTCAGGTATTCCTGCTATTTCCACGGGAACATCGATATCCTCCTGCATTTCATTGTTGAGCGTCAACAGAAGCCAGAACACGTATGAGATCATCAAGAAAAGAAGAAACAACAGAATCTCTTTGCCGCGAGCCGATGTGGCGGCGGAATGAATTTTTGAGAATACTCTGATCCAACTTCTTTTCTGAGGCATATTGACTGAATTGAGAGGAGGTGGAAAATGAAAAGCTCCGTGAAGCCCTTTGACAGGATTGCACGGAGCCTCTTATTAAAAGGAAAAGTTTTTCTTATTTGTTTCCATCGGTTTGCTTCGCTGCTTCCTGCGCGTCGGCGGCTGAGGGGAACACTGAACCTTTGTCGATGGTTATACGCACGTTGTCGGCTATTTCAAGGATAAATGAGTTTTCTTTTACGCCGCGAATCTTGCCATGTATTCCTCCGGCTGTTATCACGCAGTCGCCCACTGTGAGAGCCTCACGGAATTTCTTAATCTCTTTTTGCTTTTTCTGCTGAGGGCGGATCATGAAGAAATAGAAAATGGCGATTAGCGCCACGATCATAATCAAGTTCATCATTCCGCCGTTAGCGGCGGAATCTTGAAGTGCCACGAGGTTGTATACCATAATATATCTGTTTTGTCGTTAATATTGATGCAAATATAAGAAAGATATTTTAATCTTTGACTATAATCTTTCTGTTTTTTAGTTTGGAGATAATGCTGTAGAGCATTCCGGTGATGAATATGCCGCTTTTCGCTGTGGAATAGTAATTTGCGATTTCGGTATATTCATTCACTGTGACAAGCGTGGGAACGGAATCAAATTTAATCAATTCGGCGATTGCGGTTTCGAGTATCACGATGTCCATGAACGCCAAACGCTCCGGATCCCATGTGCTGCCTACAAGACATTCGTCGATCAACGCCCTGTATTCCGTCTGGTTGCGAATTACCGTTTCAAATAACAGCGGGCCGAATCTGCGATCCTCCTCATCTTTATACTTCGGCGACAGATTCACCTGATTGCCGCCTGCCGAAGCGTATGTTTTTATTGTTTTGAGCGTGAATGAGCCCATAATGGACAAGTCGTCGTTCCAGTATACCGACATCGCCTCCATAGCCTCGGCGAGTTCATCGCTTTCAAGGATGATGTTCCTGAATAAATTTATCCATAACTCGCAATCGGCGGCGAAAGATGTTTCTTTTGTCTCCATATAGCTGGTGTAAGCCTGGCTTTCCATGATTTTGTCAAGAAGATGCCGCAACATAATGTCGTTGTCGCTCCAATCTATGGGTGTCTCGTTCTTATAGGCCACAAAACTCGGATTCTCTCTGAGTAGTTCGATGAATTTGTTTTCCACAAATTTCATGTTTGGATTCAAATCGTCGTGTGTCGGCAGATATTTATGCTTGGCTTCATCGAGCTGCCTTGCCCGTAGGTCGGTGAGATCAACCATGAGCTGCAGCAGACTGATGTATAGTTCATAACTTTTATCAAGCGATGCTGTCAATCCTCGGTTGGCGTCGATAAGCGAGCTTCTTGTCGTCGAATAGTCGTTCAAAGTCTCTTCAATCATCTCCAACGCTAAATCATAACCCACGTGGGTGAATTCCGGATTGGAATGTATAAGGGCTTGAAGTTGAGTGTTGCGAAGCAGGATTGTGTGGAGTATCGTTTTCCACAGTGCCACTTCATCCTGTATTTCAGGAGCTTCTTTTTTGCGTTGATATTCCTTGTAGATAGATGATTCTTTCACCTCGGCGCGCAACTGTTCGCTGAATGGGCGCAATGCCTCATAAAATGATCTATGGCGAAGGGCTATTTCCTTCATGCCGTCATCCTCTGAGAGAGCCTTTGCGATAGAGGTGATGTCATATTTGCTGCGGGTGCCGGTAAATTCAAAGCGTGGGCGTCCTTCAAAGTTTACGATACGGAATCCCGAGGCATTGATCAACAGTAGGAGCAGGTCGCAATACAATGAATAAGCGTAGCGCTTGTCGCGTGAATGTGATTCCGGTTCCGGAAGTGTCTTGAACTCACTGCGGGTAAGCAGATATGAATACAGCATCTGCACCACTTTCATTCTTATCAGGATTCTGTTTATCATAATTCAAAGTCCTTAAATTTACGGCTGCAAAGTTAGGAATTTTAGTCCGAATAACAATCCAAAATGACCAAAATAATTTATACTACAATTGAGCGGAGGCCGCGCCAAGATATATATATGCATTGACCTATTGCGGCTGTGCCGCTCTGTTTTCTGAGGCTCATTCCCGTAGGGTGGTAGCCGCAACGCTCCATGGATTCCGGAGGAATCATTCCCATGGGGTGGTAGCCGTGGGCCGAGCCGTCAGGCGAGACCCGCGGAAAAGAATCCACCTGCGCCGTGTTTCTGAAAGAATCATCTTTTTAGCCTGCTCAGAGAATCGTTTCCGCATGGCGATAGCCGCAAAGCGGCGTGATAATTTAAGCCCCGCCACGAGTCGACAGCCGAGGCGTGGGGTAGCCGGACGGCCAATAAATCGGGCATCGAAGATGTCCAACACTCTCCAATTCGCCTAATTCGCCTAATTGGGCCAATTCGAATAATTGGCCTAAAAAATTTCACCCCTGGGACAAAAAACAGGTAAATCTCCAAAAATCCTCCTTTATCTTTGCCCTCAACATAACGGTATCATCTGCGATTGAGATCACCGTCACGGCCCATGCAATCACGGCCACACGCCCGAAGGACGCTGACACAGCCGGCTACAGTCAGCCCCGAGAGCCGCGCCAACGATATATGGATCCGTAGGAGTACTCCGACAGGCCTCGACCGCAGAACCCGACCGACAACGACAGCGGAAGCAGATGGAGTCGCCCGAAATACATTTCGCTAAGTTTCAGGAAATGACCTGGAAGACTGCTTGAAATTGGCCCGATATCATGCGCGCGGGCCACCAACACGAAGCCGCCGCCGTTGCCGGCCGGGGATCCGTTTACATAAATGTGCCTTTTTGTATCAATGTGTACGCAACTTTATGAAATTACGGAGCGAGTTATTCTTGGGCGAGATGGTTGAAGCCCTGGGCTTTGATTTGTATTTCAGTGCCGTCACGTGTGACGAGCGCGCGGCCCAAGTCCTCTTTGGTTATATAGCCGACAACTTTCACTCCCGGCATTTTCTCGATTTTCTCGTGGTCGGTTAGCGGCACAGTGAATAATAGCTCGTAGTCCTCGCCGCCGTTCATGGCCGCAGTCACCAAATTCATCCCAAGCTCTTCAGCCATGACAGCCGTTTGATAGTCAATCGGTATCCTGTCTTCGTATACGCGGCAGCCCGTATGGCTCGCATTGCATATATGGATCAATTCACTTGACAGGCCGTCAGAGATGTCCATCATTGATGTGGGTTTTATTCCCTCATCAGCAAGATGTTTAATGATGTCTTTCCGGGCTTCGGGTTTGAGTTGCCTTTCAACAAGATATTCTTTGCCTTCAAATTTTGGGTGGAAGTCCTTAACGCCGACCGACGCCGCCTTTTCGCGCTCCAGCAACTGAAGTCCCATATATGCAGCTCCGAGGTCGCCGCTTACACATATCAGATCGGTGTCCTTGGCTCCATCGCGATATACTATCTGATCCTTTGGAGCGGTTCCTATGCACGTTATGGATATCACAAGCCCCTGCCGCGACGCAGTGGTGTCGCCGCCTACGAGATCAACGCCATACACTTGGCAAGCATGGCGGATTCCCGCATAAAGCATCTCGATATGTTCCACTGTGAAGCGTTTTGATATGCCAAGCGAGACTGTGATTTGCCTCGGAGTGCCGTTCATCGCATACACGTCGCTGAAATTCACGATTGCCGATTTATATCCCAGATGTTGCAAGGGAACGTATGTAAGGTCAAAATGCACCCCTTCAAGAAGCAGATCGGTCGTGACGAGAACCTCTTCGCCCTGTGCGTCAATTACTGCAGCGTCATCTCCAACACCCTTTTTGGTCTGTGGATTGACGTGTGTTATACCGTCGGTAAGACGGTGGATTAGTCCGAATTCCCCAAGCTCGGAGATTTCAGTTTGTTTTTCCTCGTCCATTGTGGGCTATTCTTCAAATCGGTTTACAAGCTCGGTCATGATTTCCATCATTTTGGGCTGAGCTTTTTGTGCTGCTTTCTGAACCTCTTCGTGGGAAACCTCCTCTACGATGCCATCCACACCGAGGTCGGTGATAACCGATACGCCAAACACTTCGATGCCACTGTGGCGTGCTACGATGACTTCAGGGACTGTTGACATTCCCACGGCGTCTCCTCCGATGATGTGGAAATATTTATACTCAGCGGGTGTCTCAAATGTCGGCCCTTGAGTGCCCACATATACTCCGTGCATGACTCTAATTCCTTTCTCATTTGCAATTTCGGTGGCGTGCTTGATGAGGCGTTTGGAATAGGCTTCGCTCATGTCTGGGAAGCGTGGCCCAAGTTCCGAATAATTTTTGCCGCGCAGAGGATGCTCCGGAAACAGATTTATGTGGTCGGTGATAATCATTATATCGCCGATTATAAACTCCGGATTCATACCCCCTGCGGCATTGCTGACAAACAGGGTTTTGATGCCGAGCGCTTTCATCACTCGGATGGGGAACGTGACGGTTTTCATGTCATATCCTTCGTAGAAATGGAAGCGTCCCTGCATCGCCATGACTTTTTTATTGCCGAGCTTGCCGAAAATGAGATTGCCTGAATGTCCTTCCACTGTTGATATCGGGAAATTCGGAATCTCGGAATAGGGGATATATTGTTTCTCTTCAATGTGATCCACGAGCGCGCCCAATCCTGTCCCAAGGATAATAGCTGTTTTGGGCATATCGGACACTTTTGAACGTATATACTCTGCGGTTTGGTTAATCTTTTCTATCATAAATGAGAATTTTGGTGTTGATGTTATAACAATTTATTGATTGAGCTTGTTGTCATTTCTTCTTCAACGGCCGTTTTAACAGTTTCCTCAGTTCTCTGTCGAAAGAATCTGAATCCAAAGGCATTTTGTGAGGGAGAAATTCTACTTTAATGGGAAGATAGAATGTGTGGGATTTTAAATCGTGGGGATAATATGGGCTGCCGGCGATCCTGACTGAATCCTTTTCTGTAGTCACGATATATTTGTTGCGCCCTGTCATTTTGTTGAACCGGGCCGTTATCTCCTCAAAATCATGGCGCGAGAATTGGTGATGGTCTGGGAAGCGCATATTTGTCACTTTGACTTTATGAGCCTTGAGGTAGCGTATTAATGGTGAAGGATTAGCTATGCCGGTTACTGCCAATACTGAATCATCAGCGGTCATCCACATGAGATTAGGCATATAACGCACTTCATCGGGGAATACGCTAACGAGATTTCCGTAGGCATATCTGGAGAAATACACTTTATGGAATGCGAAAAGGCCTAAGTGGTCATAAATAAGACGCACATCGACAGGGCGCACATCAGCCGGGCATTTTGTCACAATTACCATGTCGCTGCGCAATATACCCTGTTGAGGCTCGCGAAGCCGTCCCAATGGAAGGAGTTCGTCATTATACACGGGACGATTCCATTCCATCAGCACTATTGACGCGGATGGCTCCACATATCTGTGCTGGAAGGCGTCATCAAGCACGATGAGGTCTATTTTAGGGTCGATGCGAAGTAATTCCTGAATCCCCTTGACGCGCTTTTCACACACGGCGACACGCACGTCATTGCCAAATTTTTGAAATATCTGATATGGCTCGTCGCCGATGTCCCATGGCGTTGACCGCTTGGTGGCAAGAACAAATCCTTTCGTTTTACGACGGTAACCGCGGCTTATGACGCCTATGTGATATTCGTTTTTAAGCGTTTCGATCACATATTCAGTGTGTGGCGTTTTCCCGGTGCCTCCAACCGACAGATTGCCGATGGCGAGCACCGGTATGTCGAAAGAATGTTGTTTTAATATGCCCCACTCGAAAAACTTGTTGCGCGCATAAATCACTGCCCCGTATATCATTGATAACGGTTTGAGCAACATTATATCCAATATTTTGTTGTGTCTCATCTTACGGCAGTGTTATGGGTGTGAGCGGGCGCTTATTCGATAACCACCTCTTGCATCCGGCACTGAATAGGCTCCATTTCGCTGATTTTTTTTACAGCGTCATAATATGGAGCGGCCGCGCCAAGCTCTTTGCGGATAAGAGAGTGCTTGATGCTTGCGTCTCCATCGATGATCTCTTCCCACCATTCCTTTTTGTCTTGGGGATATTCTACGATTTCATATTTCAGATAACCGTTAGCCATCGCCAAGTCCTCTATACACTGATCAAGATTGCCCAGTTCGTCGACAAGACCTATGCTTTTGGCTGTAACGCCGTCCCATACCCTTCCTTCGGCTATGGCTTTGATTGAATCAATTGAAAGATGGCGTCCTTCGGCGCAACGTGACGTGAATGTTTCATATCCGCGGTTTATCATATTCTGCATGGCGGCCCGTTGGAAAGGTGTCATCGGATTTATTATGTCTATATTCGCATTGGGATTGGTCATAATGTCGGCTGTGGTTATTCCAAGTTTATCATTGAGAAAGCCTTTAATCGAGGGGATAAGCCCGAATATGCCTATCGAGCCGGTGATAGTGACCGGCTGGCAGTATATTTTGTCGGCGCCGCAGGATATGTAATAGCCTCCCGATGCGGCTACGTCGCCCATCGACACGTAGAACGGCTTTCCGGTTTCTTTAAATTGCTCGAGGGCTTCCCATATCTGCTCGGATGCGAATGCGCTGCCGCCTCCCGAATTTACTCTTAACACGAGCGCGTCCACTTTCTTGTCGTTGGCGAGATCGAGAATGAGCGGAGCCATTTTATTCCCTACGATACCCTCTTTGCCGTTGTCAACTATGTCGCCTGTGGCATATAGGACAGCTATGCGCGTGGATGATTTTTTGTTGTCGATGGTGCCCACATAAGTGGCGGGTGTCACGAGCTTGAGCTTCTCATCTTTTTTGCGGTTGGTCTGTTCTTTCATCCAATTCTCGGCCTGATAGCGGTAACGTAAAGATGTGGCCACTTTCATTCCGGGCAGGAGCGCCGGGTCGTAGGTGGTAAGAATTGAATCGGCCCATTGGTTCACATCTTTCTGTGTCACTCCGCGCGCTGCGGCGATGTCCTCTGAAATGTAGTTCCAGATGGGGGTGATGTAACTTTTTATTTGTTGGCGGTTGGCTTCGCTCGGCTCGGTTAATATAAACGGTTCTACAGCGCTTTTGTATGTGCCCACCTTGATTACCTGTACTTCAACATCCAGTTTGTCAAGAAGACCTTTGAAGAAAGTGAGCGATCCTCCTACTCCGTGGACATCGACAAGCCCCACCGGATTCACCCATATACTGTCAGCAGCGGTGGCGACAAAATAATTTGATTGCGAATAAGCGTCGCTGTATGCCACAATCCATTTGCCCGAATCTTTGAAATCCATCAGCGCTTCACGGATGTATGCCATTGTGGCCGAACCTCCGGAGCCGCCTTTGCAGTCGATGAATATACCGTCGATTTTTGAATCATCCTTAGCGTGGCGTATTGATTTTACAATATCTTTCAATGAGAGTTGGTCTTCACCTACGCCATAAATCCTATCCATAATTGAACGGCCTTCAAGGCGTTCTTCAATCGCTCCGTCTAAATTAAGGTGCAGTATCGAATGTGAGGAAATGCTTGGTTCATTGGATGCCATTCCGGCGGTTATCATCATAATTGTCATTAAAATGGATCCGATTACAGCGATAATGGCGGTAATCCATATACCGGCTATGGTTGCAAGAACATAAGTGAAAAACTGTTTCATTGTCTACGATGTATTGTTTAAATGTTGGATGCGAGAGGCCTGAGAGCTTCTATGCAACACAAAAGTAATATAATCCGTCGATTAACACAAACAATAATTAAAAAAAACCTGTTGGTTGAATTAAATTAGAGAATATTTAATCTGCCCGATTGGACGAT